>JBBQJG010000001.1:0-61149 GCA_038325725.1 Polyangia bacterium
CTCGGCTACAGCAAGCTGAACGTCGACCGCTTCCCCAACGTCGACTTCCCGATCATCTCGATCATCACGGTGCTTCCGGGCGCCGCGCCGGAAGAGGTCGAGTCGGAGCTGAGCGACAAGATCGAGGAGGCCATCAACACGCTGGGCGGCATCGAGGAGCTGCGCTCCGTCTCAACGGAGGGTGTCTCCCAGGTCTATGTCACGTTCACCCTCGACAAGGATGTCAACATCGCCGCGCAGGACGTGCGCGATCACGTCAACCTCATCCTGCCCGAGCTGCCCGCCGGGACGAAGCCGCCTGTGATCGGCAAGCTCGATCCCGACGCGGCGCCCGTCCTCTTCGTCGCCATGGAGTCGCAGCGGTCGGTGCGTGACCTCACCGAGCTGGCCGACCACGAGGTGCGGCAGGCGCTCGAGAGCATCCAGGGCGTCGGCCAGGTCTCGATCATCGGCGGCCGCAAGCGCCAGGTCGAGGTGCTCGCCGATCCCGTGAAGATGCGCGCCGCCGGCATCTCGGCGACCGAACTGCAGCGGGCCATCGTCTCGCAGAACGTCACCGTCCCAGGCGGCGCCATCGAGACGGGACCGCAGCGCCTGACCTTCCGCGTGCGTGGCCGCATCCAGAGCGTCGACGGCGTGGGCGACGTCATCATCCGCAACGTCGACAACCACCCCATCCTCGAGCGCGACGTCGCCACCGTCGTCGACGGCCAGGAGGAGGCCGAGACGGCCGCCCTCGTCAACGGCAAGCAGTCGATCGTCATGTCGATCCGCAAGCAGTCGGGCGAGAACAGCGTCGCCGTCGTCGACGCCCTGCGCGAGCGCATGAAGGAGCTCGAGCCGACCCTGCCCTCAGGCACGAAGCTCAGCGTCATCCGCGACAACACGGAGAGCACGCGCACGAGCGTCCACGCCGTGAGCGAGCACCTCAAGCTCGGCGCGCTGCTGGCCTCGCTCGTCGTGCTGCTGTTCCTCGGCAACGTGCGCAGCACGATCATCGCGGCCCTCGCGATCCCGACCTCGATCGTCGGCACGTTCTTGGGCATGTGGATTATGGGCTTCACGCTCAACGTCATCACGCTGCTTGCCCTCGCGCTCGCGGTCGGCATCGTCATCGACGACGCCATCGTCGTGCTCGAGAACATCGTGCGCTACATCGAGGAGAAGAGGATCCGGCCCATGCCGGCTGCGATCTACGCCACGAAGGAGATCGGCCTCGCCGTGCTCGCAACGACGATGTCGCTGCTCGCCGTCTTCCTGCCCGTCGGCTTCATGAACAGCATCCCGGGCCGCTTCCTGCGCAGCTTCGGCCTCACGATGGGCATCGCCATCGCGATCTCGCTGTTCGTGAGCTTCACGCTGACCCCCATGCTCGCCTCGCGCTGGCTACGGCTCGACATCGGTCCCGACGGCGAGCGCCGCAAGAGCCGGCTCGAGAAGCTCGTCAATGTCTTCTACCGGCCCGTCGAGGGCACCTATATGCACATCCTCACGTTCTTGTTCAACGACCAGGGAGGCCTTCGCCTGCGCATCATGCGCAGCCCCAGGCGCCTCGTGCGGGCTCTGCGCTTCTTCGTCGATCGGCGCTGGATCGTCGGCCTCGCGGCGCTCGCGGCCCTCGTCTCGATCGGCCCCCTCATCAAGAAGGTGCCCAAGGGCTTCTTGCCCAAGAACGACGAGGCGCAGTTCGAGATCAACGTGCGCACGCCCGAGGGCACGAGCCTCGCGTCGACGCAGCTCATCGCCGAGCGCATCGCCCGCGAGGTCCGCGACTGGAAGGAGGTCACGACCACGAACGTCACGATCGGCGACAACTCGACGAAGACGCCCAACCTCGCGTCCATCTTCGTGCGGCTCGTGCCGCCCGATCAGCGCAAGCTCACGCAGGACCAGCTCCAGGACCGCGCGCGCAAGGAGATCGTCTCGAAGCTGCCCCAGACCTACCGAACGACGGTGCAGGTCGTCGCGGCCTTCGGCGGCGGCGCCTTCAGCACGGCCACCGTGCAGTACACCCTCGCGGGCCCCGACCTCACGAAGCTCGGCGAGTACGCCGACGAGGCCGCGCGGCGGCTGAGAGAGGTCCCCGGCGCCGTCGACGTCGACACCTCGATGATCACTGGCAACCCCGAGATCGTCGCCGTCGTGAACCGCCGCAAGGCCGCCGACCTCGGCGTCAACGTCCTCGACGTGGCCGCGGCCGCGCAGATCCTCGTGGGGGGCCTCGACGTCTCGCGCTACGCCGAGAACGGCCGCGAGTACGACATCCGCGTGCGCGCCCTCGAGCAGTTCCGCTCGAGCCCCGAGGCGCTCGCGCTGCTCACGGTACCGTCGACGAAGCTCGGTGCCGTGCCGCTGCTCGACGTCGTCGACCTCAAGCGCGGCTCGAGCCCCTCGAAGATCGACCGCCTCGCGCGCCAGCGCCAGGTGACCTTCTTCGCCAACACGAAGCCCGGCGTCGGCTCGGCCGAGATCGGCACCGCGCTCGAGAAGATCATCGCCTCGATGAACCTGCCCTCCGATTACCACTTCGCGCCCTTTGGCCAGTCGAAGGAGATCAAGAAGACGGGCGCCGCCTTCCTCATGGCCTTCGGAATGTCGTTCATCTTCATGTACCTCATCCTCGCGGCTCAGTTCGAGTCGTGGCTGCACCCCATCACGATCTTGCTCGCGCTGCCGCTCACGGTGCCGTTCGCGCTCATCTCGCTGCTCGTGTTCGGGCAGTCGCTCGACATCTTCACGATGCTCGGCATCCTCGTGCTCTTCGGCGTCGTCAAGAAGAACTCCATCCTCCAGATCGATCACATCAACCAGCTGAGACGTGAGGGGATGAACCGGAAAGACGCGATCCTCCAAGGCAACCGCGATCGTCTGCGGCCCATCTTGATGACGACGCTCGCCTTCGTGGCCGGCATGTTGCCGCTCGTGACGAGCAAGGGCATCGGCGCCGAGTTCAACCGCGCGACGGCCGGTCCCGTCGTCGGCGGCCAGATCCTGTCGCTTCTCCTGACGCTGCTCGCGACGCCCGTCGCGTACTCGCTGTTCGATGACCTGGCCGTCAAGGCGTCGGGCCTCGTTGCGCTCATCAAGGCCTCGCTCGGCTTCAAGGTGCAGACCGACGCCGAGACGGGCGCGAGCGAGGTCATGGGGCCGCCCGAAGTGGCGATCGGAAGCAATGGTCATGATGGACACGGCATTCGTACTGCGGAGGTGATTTCTTGAAGCGCGTATCTTGGTCTTCTGTTTCGTCCTCGGTCGCCCTCGCGACCCTCATCGCCGGAGCGAGCGTGCCGGCCTCAGCCCAGGAAGAGGCCAACGCTCCCGACCTGACCTTCGAGCAGGCCATCTCGATGGCTCGCAAGAACAACGTCAGCTTGAGGGTCGATCGCGCCAAGCTGTCCCAAGCGCAGGCCAACGTCGACCAGGCGTGGTCCGCGCTCTTCCCGACCGTCGCGGGCCAGGCCAAGTACACGCACAACTACAAAGAGGTCGCGCTCAACTTCGGAGGCTCGCCCCTGCTGCTGCAGCCGAGCGAGCAGTTCGACTTCGCGATCTCGGCGACGGCGCCGATCATCGCACCGGCGGCCTATTCGGCCCTCGAGGCGGTCAAGGCGAGCGTCAAGGCGGCTGAGGCGACGTTCGAGGGACAAGAGGCCAGCGTGCTCGTGAGTGCCGCGCGTGCCTTCTTGGTCGCCGCGGGCGACGACGAGCTCGTGACGACACGCCGCTCGAGCCTCGAGGTGGCGAGGGCGACCCGTCGCGACGCGCAGGTGCGACTCGACGCCGGCTCGGTGACCAAGGTCGACGTCGATCGCGCCGAGCTAGCCGTCGTGCGCGCCGAGCAGCTCGATCGCGAGACTGTGAACTCGCGCGAGTCCGCCTACCGAACGCTCTCGACGCTCATCGGCGCCGAGCACCCGTTCAAGGTCAACGCGAACTTTCCCTCGGCGCCCATGCCCGATCCGCGAGACCTCGATCTGGCCCTGCGCCTGCGGCCGGAGTTCCAGGCGCTCCAGAGCCTCGTCAAAGCGGCGGACGCCGAGACGCGCGCGCACGCCTGGCGCTGGGCGCCCTCGATCTCGGCCTTCGGCAACGCCCGCAAGTTCAACTACGACAACTTCGCGCGCGACCGTCACGCGTGGGCCGTCGGTGGTCAGCTCGACTGGCTCCTGTTCGATGGCGGTACGCGCGACGCCGACCGTCATCGCGCGGCCGCGCGCGGCGAGGAGGCGCTCGCGCAGGCCGAGGTCCTGCGGTTGCGCATCCGCGACGACCTCGCCAACGAGTCGTCGTTCCTCGACACGAAGCGAAAGGGCGTCGAGTCGGCCGAGCGCTCGGTGACGCTCGCCCACGAATCCCTCGACCTCATCCGCACGCAATACGAGGCTGGAACGGGCACGCAGCTCGACCTCCTGACGGCTCAAGACGCCGTCGTCGTCGCGCATCTGCAGCTCGTGCAGGCGCACTTCGACGTCGCGGCGGCCGATCTCGCCCTGCGCTATTCGGCGGGCACCTTCCCACCGAAGAAGTAGCGCCCCTCGCGACGCGAAAGGAAGGCCTCCAAGGCTCGTGCTCCCCCCGCCGCTTCCAACAGACCTCGCGCGCGAGATCTCCGCGAGCCGAGGGCCGATTGTTTTCCTCACGGGCGCCGGGATCTCCGCCGAGAGCGGGATCCCGACGTTCCGTGGGCCCGAGGGGTACTGGCGCGTCGGCTCGCGCAACTACCAACCGACGGAGCTCGCGACGGCCGAGGCGTTCGCGCGCATGCCCGAGGAGATCTGGCAGTGGTACCTCTATCGGCGCGGCGTGTGCCACGCCGCCGAGCCGAACGAAGCGCACCTGGCGCTCGCCGAGGCCGAGCGGCGCCTGGGAGACCGCTTCCTGCTCGTCACGCAGAACGTCGACGGGCTGCACACGCGCGCCGGGAGCTCGTCGGCGCGCACGTATCAGATTCACGGCAACATCGACTTTTGCCGCTGCAGCGTCGGCTGCGCGCCCACCTTGCGCCCGTTGCCGGCCGCGCTCCCCGTCGCCTGGGCGCGCGAACGCACGCTCGTGGATGCCGAGCGGGCGGCCCTGCACTGCTCGTGCGGCGCCTGGCTGCGGCCCCACGTCCTGTGGTTCGACGAATCGTATGACGAGCCGCTGTTCCGTTACGTGAGCGCCCGCCAAGCCGCCGAGACGGCCGCCGTGCTGATCGTCGTCGGCACGAGCGGCGCGACGACCCTGCCCGCGCAGATGTGCGCGATCGTCGTCGCGCGCGGCGCGCCGCTCGTCGTCGTCGATCCGGAGCCCGGCGCCTACACGACCCTCGCGGGCCGCGGCGCGCGCGGCGTCCAGATCGTGGGCACCGCGTGCGCGAACGTGCCGCTGCTCGTCGACGCGCTCGTCGCTACCTGACGACGTGCACGTTGAACGTCGGCGACTGGAAGGCGCCGTACAGGCGCACCCAGAGGATCACGAACATCTCTTGCCCGCGCGCGGCCGTGAGATCGCCGAGGTCGAGGACGTGCTTCCAACCGAACCAGCCCTTGAGGATCTCGGTGACCTGGCCCTTGGCGCCCGCGTCGTTGCCGCTCACGAACATGTCGTGATCGCCGGCGAGCAGCGCCGGGTTCACCATGAGGTTCGCGTTCGTCGTGTTGAGCGCCTTGACGATCTTCGTCTCGGGGAAGGCGCGCTGGAGCTGCTCGGCGAGCGAGTCTGTGTTGGCGACGGTGAGCGTCGGCGGCATGCCCTTCGAGAAGTCGAGTGGGTTCGACACGTCGACGAGAACCTTGCCCGCGAGGTTCTTGGCGCCGGCCGCCTCGAGCGCCGCGAGCGAGCCCGCGCCCAGCGTGCAGTTGAAGACGAGCTCGGCGAACGCCGCGGCGTCGGCGTAGGTGCCCTGCGAGGCCTTCGCGCCGTTCGCCTTGACCCACTCGGCGGCCTTCGCGTTGTCGGCCGTGCGTGAGCCCATCTTCACGTCGTGTCCCAGCTGCACGAGCTTCGTCGCGATCGCGTTGCCAACCATGCCCGTTCCGAAAATTGCGGTTTTCATGTGACGCCTCCGGGCGGCGACTTTAGCAAGCAATTGGGCGCGCGATGGCGGCGGGCGTTAAGATGTTTCCATGACTGGGCTCGCGGCGGTGGGACTGTGGTTGGCGCTCGCTGGGGACGCCGCGCCGACGGCGCCACCCGCCTCGTCGCCGCCCGCGGCGCCCGCACCAACGGTCGCGGCGAAGGTCGCACCCGGCAAGCTCGCGCCCGCAAAGCTCTCAACGACGACGGCGAAGGAGATGGCGGACGCGATCATCGCCGTCAACAAGGCGCTCGGGCTCGAGAGCTGGCCTCAACACGGCGTCAAGCCGTGCGTCGATCGTGGGGGGCAAGGCATCCTCGCGAAGGACATCACGCCGGCGGACGCCCAAAAGTGCGCGCTCGCCGCCGTCGAGAAGGGGTTCCCCGAGCTCGGCAAGACCTACGCGCTCGCGATCCTCTTTGGCAGCATCGGCCCCGTCACCGTGATCGCGCTCGGCGCGGGCGACGCGGCGGGCTGGGGCGCGTACTCGTGCGACCCGACGCGCGCGTGCAAACCGATGAAGATCAACCCCGGCAACAAGTGGGGCAAGCGCCTCGACGAACGCCGCGCCAAGGCGTGCGACGAAGCAGCGACGCTCTGGCTACCGACGCGCACATGCCCGTCGTCCGCCGCGAAGTAAGTCACTACGACGGACGGGGGGCGGCGTCGAGCGCGGCGACGAGCTTCTGCGGCGCGATCGCGCGATAGCTCTCCTCGATCCACGCCTCGAGCAGATCGAGCGGCGGCTTGTCCCCAACGGCGAACTGCGCCGTGACCCAGCCGGACTTGCCGAGGCCGTAGCGCGTCGGCGACGCGAAGGGCAGCGTGAGCGCGATGGCGGCCGAGCGCGGCAGCTTCGTCGACAAACCGAAACCGCCGTCGTTGGTGCCCATGAAGACGAAGACCTTCTTGTTCACCTTCATTACGCGATCGCCCCACGGGAACTCTTCGACGGCGCCGGGCAGCGACAGCGCGTAGACGCGCAGCTTCGACTCGGTCGCACGGCCCGAAGCGACGGTCTTGCCTCGCGGCTTCGCGGTTTTCGGCTTCGCGGTTTTCGGCTTCGCGGTTTTCGGCTTGGCCGCCTTCGGCTTCGCGGTTTGCGGCTTGGCCGCCTTCGGCTTCGCGGCTTTCACTTCACCCAGGCGCGCGCGTTGCGGAAGAGGCGCATCCAGGGGCTGTCTTCGCCCCATTGGCGCGGGCGCCACGACAGCTGCACGCTGCGGAAGACGCGCTCGGGGTGCGGCATGACGATCATGACGCGGCCCTCGGCGGCCGTGAGCGCCGTGATGCCGCCGGGCGAGCCGTTGGGATTTTCCGGGTAGCGCTCGGTGACGCGTCCGTGGTGGTCGACGAAGCGCGCCGCGATCGCGCCCGCCCGCTCGAGCGCGGCGCGATCGTCTTCGGACGCGAACTCGGCGCGGCCCTCGCCGTGCGCCGTCGCGACCGGGAGGCGCGAGCCGGCCATGCCCGCGAAGAAGATCGAAGGGCTCTCTTCGATCGCGACGAGCGAAAGGCGCGCCTCGAATTGCTCGCTGCGGTTGCGCACGAAGCGCGGCCAGCGCGCGGCGCCCGGGATCAGCTCCTTGAGGTTCGACACCATCTGGCAACCGTTGCAGACGCCGAGCGTGAACGAATCCGTGCGCGCGAAGAACTTCGAGAAGGCGTCGCGCGCGCGCGCGTTGAACAGGATCGACTTCGCCCAGCCCTCGCCCGCGCCGAGCACGTCGCCGTACGAGAAACCACCGCACGCGGCGAGCCCGCGAAAGGTCGCCAGATCGGCGGCGCCCGAGAGCACGTCGGTCATGTGCACGTCGACGGCCTCGAAGCCGGCGCGATCGAAGGCCGCGGCCATCTCGACCTGACCGTTGACGCCTTGCTCGCGCAGGATCGCGACGCGCGGACGCGACGTGACGCTGAAACGCCCGGGCGCCTCGTCGAGCGCGAACGTCAGGTGGGCCGAGCGGCCCGGATCGTTGGCGTCGTGACGGCTCGCGTGCTCTTCGTCTGCGGACGTCTGATCGTCGCGCAGGCGCTGCATCGCGTGCGTCGTCTCCGACCAGACGGCGCGCAAGAACGTCCGCTCCTCGTCGAGGAGGACGCGTTGCCCGGCGCGCACCTGGATGCGGCCGCCCGACACGGGACGACCCACGCGCGAGACGAGGTCGCCCAGGCCGTGGCGCGCGAACGTCGCCGTAACGCGCGCGACGTCGTCCTGCCGCACCTGGACGACGGCGCCGAGCTCCTCGGAGAACAGCGCGGCCGTGGTGTTGCCGTCATCGGGGAGCTCGATCTCGAGACCCGTGCCGCCCGCAAAGGCCATCTCGACGAGCGTCACGAACAGCCCACCGTCGCTGCGATCGTGATAGGCGAGCAGCGCGCCCGCGACGTTGAGCTCCTGCACGGCCGCGAAGAAGCTCGCGAGGCGCGCCGGATCGTCGACGTCGGGCGGGACGTCGCCGAGCTGTTCGTACACCTGCGCGAGGCACGAGCCGCCGAGGCGGTTCTTCCCCGCGCCGAGATCAATCAGCAGGAGCTCCGTGTCGGTGACGTCGACGTCGCCGTCGGCGCGCAGCTCGGGCGTGAGCGCGCGCCGCACGTCGGTCACGGGCGCGAAGGCGCTCACGATGAGCGACAGCGGCGCCGTCACGCTGCGCTTCTCGCCGCGCTCTTCCCACACGGTGCGCATCGACATCGAGTCCTTGCCGACGGGGATCGCGATGCCCAGAGCGGGACACAGCTCGACGCCGACGGCGCGGACGGCGTCGTACAGGCGCGCGTCTTCGCCCGGGTGGCCCGCGGGCGCCATCCAGTTCGCCGAGAGCTTGACGTCGGAGAGCTTCGCGATGGGCGCCGACGCGAGGTTCGTGAGCGCCTCGGCGACGGCGAGGCGCGCCGAGGCCGTCGCGTCGAGTAGCGCGACGGGCGTGCGCTCGTTCATGGCCATCGCCTCGCCCACGTAGACGTCGAAGGCGGTCGTCGTGAGCGCGGCGTCGGCGACCGGCACCTGCCACGGCCCGACCATCTGGTCGCGCGCGATGAGCCCGCCGACGGTGCGATCGCCGATCGTGATGAGGAACGTCTTGTCGGCGATCGTCGGCAGCCGCAACAGCCGCAGCGCCGCTTCGCGGATGTCGATAGAAAGCACGTCGAACGGCGTCGCCGGCGCGCGGCCGTGCTCCGCCTTGCGGGTCATCTTGGGCGGCTTGCCCAGCAGCACGCCGAGCGGCATGTCGATCGGGCGCCGCTTCAGCAGGTCGTCGTCGACGCGCAGCTGGCCATCGTCCGTCGCGTGGCCCACGACCGCGTGCGGGCAGCGCTCGCGCGCGCACAGCGCCTGGAACTCCGCGAGGCGCTCGGGCGCGAGCGCGACCACGTAGCGCTCCTGCGCCTCGTTGCACCACAGCTCGAGCGGCGACAGCCCCGGCTCGTCGCTGGGCACGGCGCGCAGCGCGAACACGGCGCCGCGGTTGCTGTCGTTGACGAGCTCGGGCAGCGCGTTCGACAGGCCGCCCGCGCCCACGTCGTGGATGGAGACGATCGGGTTCGCGTCGCCCAGCGCCCAGCAGCGATCGATGACCTCCTGACAGCGCCGCTCCATCTCGGCGTTGTCGCGCTGCACGGACGCGAAATCGAGATCCTCCTCGGACGCGCCCGACGCGACCGACGACGCCGCGCCGCCGCCCAGGCCGATGAGCATCGCCGGTCCGCCCAGAACGATGATGGGCGCGCCGGCCGGGATCTCGTTTTTTTGGACGTGGCCGGGCCGCACGTTGCCGAGACCGCCGGCGAGCATGATGGGCTTGTGGTAACCGCGCACCTCGCGGCCCGCGGGGCCGTCGGTGAGCAATTCGAACGTCCGGAAGTAGCCGGCGATGTTCGGACGCCCGAACTCGTTGTTGAACGCCGCACCGCCGAGCGGCCCCTCGAGCATGATGTCGAGCGCGCTCGCGATGCGAGCGGGCTTGCCGTGCTCGCGCTCCCATTCGCGCACGGCGCCCGGCAGCTTCAGGTTCGAGACCGAAAAGCCGGTGAGCCCCGCCTTTGGTTTGCCGCCGCGGCCCGTCGCGCCCTCGTCGCGGATCTCGCCGCCCGAGCCCGTCGCCGCGCCGGGGAACGGCGAGATCGCCGTCGGGTGGTTGTGCGTCTCGACCTTCATCAAGATGTCGACGCGCTCGCTGTGCGCCCCGTAGACGCGCGTCGTCGGATCCGGAAAGAAGCGCCCACCGACGGAGCCGGCGATAACGGCCGCGTTGTCCTTGTACGCGGACAGCACGCCGCCCGGGCTCGCCTCGGTGCTGCGGCGGATCATTTTGAACAGCGACTGCGTCTGCGGCACGCCGTCGACGACGAAGTCGGCGTTGAAGATCTTGTGGCGGCAGTGCTCGCTGTTCGCCTGCGCGAACATCATGAGCTCGACGTCCGTCGGGTCGCGCCCCATCTTGCCGTAGGCCTCGACGAGGTAATCGATCTCGTCGGGCGCGAGCGCGAGGCCGAGCGCCGCGTTGGCGCGCGCGAGCGCGGCGTGCCCGTCGGCGCCGAGCGCGACGGTCGCGAGGGGCCGCGGCTCGGCTTTTCCGAAGAGGCCCACCGCCTCGGCCGACGTCGCGAGCACCGATTCGGTCATGCGATCGTGCAGCGCGCGCCGCAGGGCCGCCTCGTCGGCGACGACGCCCGCAACGGTGTACCAAATGCCGCGCTCGATGCGCCGCACCTTCGCCAGGCCGCAGCCCCGCGCGATGTCCGTCGCCTTCGACGACCACGGCGAGATCGTGCCGAGGCGCGGCACGACGAGCAGCTGACGCGCGCCGCCCTCTGCCTTCCGCGCCTCGAGCCGGGGCCCGTAGGTCAGCAGGCGCTCGAGCACGCCGCGGGCGTCGTCGGCGAGCCCGTCATCTCCAACGTCGACGAAGTGCGCGAAGTGGGCGGCGAGGCCCGTGACACCCGGGTTGTGCGCGCGCACCCCCGCGAGCCGTTTTTCCAAGCGAGCCGGCGTGAAAGCAGCGGCGCCAGCGATTTCCAACATGCGTCGGGCCAGCCTGCCAAAGCGGGCCGCCCGATGCAACGACGATGCAACGGCTGCCTTCTACAGGCCGTTGCGCGTGCCCTTCGCCAAGATCTTCGCACTGCCCAAGCTCTGCGCGGGGAGCAGCGTCGTGTGGATCTGGTTCAGCGTCATGGTCCCGATGTCGAGCTTGCCGCTCTTGAGCGCCCACAGCACGATCTCGTAATTGTTGATCCCGCCGCCGCCCGGACCCTCATAGCCGGGTGTGCCGCCGAAGGCGCTCTTCCACGACGCGCCCGCGGGCGTCGTCGGCATCGCGCCGCGCGGCAGGTTGGCCATTAACATGACCTCGGTTGGCTTGATGTCATACAGGACGAAGTGCGTGTTCTGCGCCGTGGAATCGTAAATCGTGAGCGCGAAGCTGAGCGTCGCGGCGGGCGCGCCCGTCCAGTGGAGCTCGGGCGACTGGTTCATGGGCGCGGACGCGGAGGCCGGAAACACGAGGCCGCCGTCCGCCATCTTGAAGGTGGGCGACGTGAGCGTGAACGCGCCCGCGTCGGCGTTCGCGCCCGCGTCGCTGCCGCCGTCACTCGTCGAGCCGGCGGCGCCCGTCGATCCGCCGTTGCCCGCGGCGCTCGAGCCGGCGGCGCCCGTCGCGCCGGCGCTGCCCGCGGCGCCCGTCGCGCCCGCGGCGCCCGTCGCGCCCGCGCTGCCCGCGGCGCCCGTCGAGCCGGCGGCGCCCGCCGTTCCCGCGGCTCCCGAGGTTCCCGCGGTGGCGGTCGATCCAGCGCTGCCCGCCGCCCCGGTCGAGCCGGCGTTGCCGGCGGTGCCCGCCGTTCCGGAGCTCCCTGCCGTTCCGCTGCCCGCCGGCGAGCCCCCTGACGAACATCCGTGGATCAGCAGCGCGCCCACAAGCGCTCCGAAAATACCGAGCCCCCCGCGCGTCGACCTATTCATCAGATCTCCTCGTCTCCTCGAAGTTGAGAGTCATGGGCTGCCGAGCGTCCCGCGATGCCGCCGGCCGATGGTGCATCCTTCGGCGAAGCTCTGCAACGGCGCGCGCGTATCACGCCTGCGCGCTCATGGTAATCACGAGTCGAGTTTTTCCTGAGGCGACGGCGGCGGCGTTCGGGGGAGCGTCCGCCGCCGGCGCCGCAGGATTTGTCCCGGAACGCAGACCGACGCCGTAGGGTCCGCACCTCTCGCGCAGCGCGCTCGTCGTTTCTACACGCGCCGCCGTTCGGTCCTGACAGAACGGCACGCCGCGAACGAAATCTGGTCGCGCGGCGGCGAGATCTCACGGCGGCGCACGTGGCCCCTTCATTGCAATTCCGACGAGCATGCGGCGAAGCCTGTGTGTGTCGGGAGTGATCGTGTCGTTGAGCGTGCTCGCAACCGCCGAGGCGCGCGCCGACGACGCGGGCACGACCTCGCTCGCCGCAACGGACTTCACGTTGACGCTCGCGAGCGTCGACGGCGCCGGCCACGCAACGACGCTCACGGCCGACCAGCTCACGACGTACTTCAGCCTGGCGCGGTGCGCGTGCCCGACGAACGTCCTCGCGACGTTGACCCTCGCCGCGACCGCCGCCGCCAGCCTCGGAACGCACCTCGTCGACGCGCAGCTCGTCGTCGGCGCCGACTGCGACAACTCGGCGGCGACGGGCTGCACGTCGGTGGGCGCGACGCTGACGCTGTCGGCGAGCAAGACGTCGACGGGCGCGAGTGTCGCGACGTCGGCGATCTTCAGCGCCGCGGGGCGCGCCTCCTGCGCCGCGACGTCGACGTCGTCGACGCGCCTGTGGGCCATCGCGCGACTCGACGGGACGCGACTCGCGACCGAGCCGTCGGTCGCGCTCACGCTCGGCGACGCGGGCCCGAAGGCGCCCACGGCCGTGAAGGCGCAGTCCGCCGATTCGGGGTTGCTCGTGTCGTGGACGGCGACGGGCGACGCGACGACGCTGCGGGGACACCAGGTGCTCTGCTCACCGGGCCCCACGCCGGCGGCGACGGCGAGCTACGACACCTGCGGCACGGCGGCGCCCCTAGGAGACGCCGGCGCCGGTCCGTTCGCGACGCTCGACCCTCAGTTCGTCTGCTCGGGCCTCGTCGGTGTCGGGACGAATTCGGTTCGCGTCCACGGCCTCGAGAACGGCCGCGTCTATCAGCTCGCCGTCGTCGCCGTCGGGGTCGACGGCACGCCGAGCGCGGCGTCGACGCTCGCCGAGGGGACGCCCGCGCCGACGGTCGGGTTCGACGATCTCTACAAGGCCGGCGGCGGCACGGCGACGGGCGGGTGCGCCGTCGGAGGCGCCACCTCTCCGAACACCGCGGTCATCGGCGCGGCGCTCGCCCTCGCGCTTCTTTGGCGACGACGGCGACACTCACTTCGCCGCAACGCGCTTCGCCGCGACAAGCTTCGCCGGGGCGTGACGTCTCTGCTCGTCCTCGTCGTCGTCACGACCGTCATCGAGCGGCGGGCGCGCGCCGACTTCGACGACGGGCCGTCTCCCCTCACCGTTTCGGACGACGCGCGCGCGCTCGCCTCGCCGCGCAGCTGGAACCTCGAGCTGCGCTTCGGCCCCTACCGTCCCGACGTCGACAGCGAGTTCACCAACCGAGGACAGAGCGCCCGGCCCTTCGAGCAGCTCTTCTCTTCGTCGCAGCGGCTCATGATGCAGCTCGAGATCGATCGCCAGCTGCTCCACCGTGCGGGCACGTGGTCCGTCGGTCTCGGCGTCGGCTACTACAGGGCTTCGGCCGCAGCCTTGACCGCCAATCTGACGACGCCCTCCGGCGACGAGACCGCCCTGCGCCTCGTCCCACTGTCGGCGGCGCTCGTCTATCGCGCCGACCAGTTGCGCCTCCGCTACGGCTCGCCCGTCGTGCCCTACGCGAAGCTCGGCCTCGACTGCACGCTTTGGCACACGAGCGACACGTCGCAGGCGAGCACCGCCGGCCGCACGTTCGGCTGGCACGCGGCGGCGGGCTTTTCTCTCGACCTCGCCAGCCTCGATCCCGAGGCCGCGCGCGCCATGGATCGCGAGTCCGGCGTCAATCAAACCGCCTTGTTCTTCGAGGTCGCCCGCTACAGCCTCGACGGCTTCGGATCGGGCTCGGTCCTCCACGTCGGCGACACGACGTGGTTCGGCGGCCTCATGCTCGAGTTCTGAGCTACAGCCCCGCGAGCGGACCGTCGGCGTCGCCGACCTTCGCGTTGACGCCCAACGTTCCGATGACGCTCGTGAGCAGGTTGCCCACCTTCGTGTGCGTCGCCTGCGGGAACAGGAGGTGCTTGCCGGGCGTGAACGCGCCGCCACCGTGACCCGCGAGGATGACGGGCATGTCGTCGTGGTTGTGGCGGTCGCCGTCGGAGATCTCGCTCGAGAAGAAGACCGACGAGTTGTAGAGCATGTTGCTCGTCCCCTCGGTGACGGACTTCATCTTCGTGAGCAGGTACGCGAACAGCTGGAGCTCGTAGGTCCCGATCTGCTGCAGCATCATGAGGTTCGGCGCCATCATCCCGTGGTGCGAGATGTCGTGGTGGCCGCGCGAGATGCCGAGGTTGTTGTACGTGCGGTTGCTGCCGGCATTCCCAAGCATGAAGCTGATGATGCGCGTGGCGTCGCATTGCATCGCGAGCACCATGAGGTCGCTCATGGTCTTGACCTGCATGTCGAAGTCCGCATTCATTGCAACAGGCTTGATCGCCGGCTTCGTGCACGCCGCCGTGGGCGTCGCGACGTCGGCCTGACGCTCGAGCTCGCGCACGCCCGACAGGTACTGGTCCAGCTTCTCGGCGTCGGTCTTGCCGAGCTTGGCGCTCAAGGCCATGGCGTCGGCGACCGCCGAATCGAGGACGCTCTTCTGGTAGGCGCGGCGCTTGTCGCGATCGGCCACAGATGACGTCGGATCGAAGCCCATGAAGATCTGGTCGAAGATCTGCGAGTTGCTCGTGAGCTTCGGCAGCGGCGACATCGCGTCGGCCCACGAGATGTTGCGCGCGTAGGCGCAGCCGTAGCCGCTGTCGCAGCCGCCCGCCGAGCTGCCGCCGTCGATGCCGAGCTGCATGGACGGCAGGCGCGTCGCCTTGCCGACGGCCTGCGCCGCGATCTGGTCGGCCGAGATGCCGTTCATGATGACGGACTCGGACTTGAACGGGTGCGCGCACGTGATGAACGCGCCCGTGCCCGAGGCGTGATCTCCGGGGCCGTCGGGCTTCGCGAGGGCGTTCTCGAGGCCCGTGAGGAACGTGAACTCCGACTTGAGCGCCTCGAGCGGCTTCAACATCGTCGTGATCTCGAAGTTCGTGCCCGTGGTCATCGGCCAAAAATCGCCGCGTGTGTTGCCGTCGAACCCACAAGGCACGTAGTAGAAGATCACGCGCTTCGGCGCCGTCACCGCTTGCGCGCGCGCCGCGCGCGGCACGAGCGACTCGAAGAACGGCAACCCGATGGCGACGGCGGCGCCGCCGCCCAGGAACAAGCGACGCGACACGCGCGTCGGCGCTCCGTCACGCAGGGTCGTCGGCGCGAGCGCGTGGCGGCCGATGGAATCGCGCACGGACTCCGACGATTTCATGGCGTCCCTCCCACGGGCTCGCCGCGGCGTTTGGTGAACGTGTCTCCCGTGACGATCGCCGCGATGAGATCCGCGAACTGGTAACCGCCCGTGCGGAAGGTGTTCGCGTAGCCGTACAGCAGCGCCGGGTCCATGTGGTTCGGCGTCGTCTCGGGCCCGCGGCCGAGCGCGTACGTGTACAGCTTCTGCGTGACGCACGACGCGAAGCCGGGGTCCTTCGTGACGAGCCCGGCCAGCTCGCCCGCGCCGTCGAACGTGCGCCCGTCGGGGAGCTTGCCCGACGAGTCGACGGGGAACGTGCCGTCCATTGTCCGGTACGCGCCGATCGGATCGTAGTTCTCGAGGCCGAAGCCCATCGGATCCATGACGACGTGGCAAACCGCGCACGGGTTCATGTGGTGCTTCTCGAGCCGCTGGCGGAGCGACTGCATGCCCGCCGTCGACATGTCGAGCTTCGCGGCGGCCGCGTTGGGCGGCGGCGAGATCGTCTGACACATGAGCTGCTCGAGGATCCACTTGCCGCGCAGGACGGGCGACGTGCTCGTCGGGTGCGACGTCACCGTGAGGAACGAGCCGTGCGTGAGGAAGCCCGCCCTGTGCGTCGTATCGGTGAGCGGCACCTTCTGCATGGCCGCGCCCGTGATCGGCGGCAGGCCGTAGTGCTTCGCGAGGCGAGCGTTCGCGTACGTGTAGTCCGAGAGCAGCAGCTTCTCCGCTGACAAGCCCCCGAACAGGACGTCCTTGAGCATGAGGTACGTCTCCTGCTTCATGGCATCGCGCAGGGGCGCGTCGAAGCCTGGGAACACCTTCGGGTCGGGCTGCACCTCGTCGACGATGCGCGTGTAGAGCCACTGGCCGCCGAAGTTGTCGACGAGCGCGCTGGCCTTTCCGTCGGCGAGCATGCGCGTGACCTGCGCGCGCAGCTGCGTCGGGTCGGTGAGCTTGCCGGCGTCGGCCGCGGTGAAGAGCGCGTCGTCGGGCATCGTGCTCCACAGGAAGTACGACAGGCGCGAGGCGAACTCGTGGTTCGTGAGAGCGTGCGGCGTCGTCGACGTCGGCGTGGGATCGAGCTCGATGCGGTAAAGAAAGTTCGGCGACATGAGCGTCGCCTGCAGCGCGAGGCCGACGCCCACCTCGAAGCTATCGCCGTTCGTGCGCGCGAGCGTCACGGGCACCATGAGGTGGTCGACCTCGGCGTCAGTGAGCGGGCGGCGCCAGGCGCGGCGGCCGAAGGCGCGCAGGATCGTCCGCGCGCACGTCTCGCCCGCGGTCGTCAGATCGCACGTGAGGATCTTCGCGCGCTGCGCGCCCGCGAGCGCCGTCGTCACGAGCGCCTCGGTCGTCGACTGATAGAGCTGCGTGTGCACGGGCGACACGGTGAGCACGTCGGCGATGTTGTCGAAGCCGTAGCCGCGATCGTCCTGCGGAAACGCGTCGGCCGGGTGGTTCGTTGCGCCCAAAAGATCGCGGACGGTGTTGTTGTACTCGGCGCGGTTGAGGCGGTGGACGGTGACGCGGCCCGGATCGGTGCCGACCGCCGGCGCCGTCGCGCCCGCCGTGCCGGTGGCCGGGCCCGCGCCTGCCGTGCCGACGGAACCGGTATTGCCGCCATTCCCCGGGCCCGGGGGCCCGACGTTGCCGCCGCCGCCCGAGGGGCCGACGCCCGAGATCTGGCCCGTGCACGCCGCGCAGCACAGCCACGTGAACGACAGCAATGCGGCGGCGAATCTCGAGGGGCTCGGAGACTTGGTCATTGACCTCCGTGGGGGATAGACGGGGTGGCTCGACGAGCCAGGCACCGTGAACCTCGACTGAGCTTCCATGGTCCCATGGATAGACCGCGCGCGAGCGGAAAAAAGCTCATTTTCACGGTGTGCGACATCAAATTGGCGTCGCACGCGTTGCGCCGCGCGCATTTTCGGCGTTGCGCAACCGCCGCCGAGAGCGGGCGCGAGGCCTACGGACGCGAGAGCGCGCGCTGCAAGCGGCCCACGATGACGTCGAGCGCGGGCGCGTTCTCGCCCCCCTCGGGGATGATGAGATCGGCGAAGCGCTTCGACGGCTCGACGAACGCGAGGTGCATCGGACGCACCGTCGTCGTGTACTGCTCGCGCACCTGCGCGAACGTACGTCCGCGCTCTTCCATGTCGCGGCGCATGCGACGCATGAGACGCACGTCGGCGTCGGTGTCGACGAAGATCTTGAGGTCGATGAGCGCGCGCAGCCGCGGATCGGACAGGACGAGGATGCCCTCGAGCACGACGACGGCCGCGGGCTCCACCCGGCGCGTCTCGCGCCGGCGCGCGTGCTCGCGAAAATCGTATTGGGGCATGTCGACGCCGCGGCCCGCGCGCAGCGCGAGCAGGTGCGTCTCGAGCAGCTCGGTCTCGACCGCGTCGGGGTGATCGAAGTTCACGTGCGCGCGCGCCTCGGGCGGCATCGCGGAGCGATCGCGGTAGTACGCGTCCTGCTCGATGAGCACGGCGGCGCCCGCGGGCAGACGTTCGAACAGGTTGCGCGCGACGGTCGTCTTGCCCGACCCCGTGCCGCCCGCGACGCCCAACACGAAGACATCAAAAGCGCGGACGTCGAATCCTCGGTCGTCGCTCATGTGACCTTGCCCGGCAGCGCCTTGCGCTCGGCGCGGCGCTCGTCCTTGAGGCGTCGGTGCGCGGCGGGCTCGCTCTCGCCCGGCAGGCGCATCTTGATCTCGACGCTGCCCATGAAGACGAGCCCGTTCACGCGCAGGAGCGGCGCGTCCGGATCGGGGTGCGCGGGCGCGCGGTCGGCGTGCTCGAAGCTGCCCATGATGGCGACGCCGCTCGCGTCGACGGCGAGGCCGGGCGGCACGAGGATCTCGACGCTGCTCATGACGGCGCGGATCTGGACGTCGAAGGGTCCGGCCGGCAGACGCGCGTCGCGGAAATCGAGCACGATAGAGCTCATCGTGCCGCGCACGCGCATTCGGCGCGGCACGACCCAGGCGCCGCGCCGCTCCGTGCTGCTCATGAGTCCGAAGACGGTTTGCGCCGGGCGCACGTCGGCCGCGGGCACGAGCGCGGCGCGCGCCGCGGGCGCGGGCGCGTCGGCGAGCACGGGCAGATCGGCGACGAGCGCCGCGATCTCGCCGAGCGACTCGGCTTGGTGCGCGAGCGTCACGCGCCGCTCGAACTCGTCGACGTCGAGCGCGTCCTGCGCGAAGTGCTCCGAGAGCGTCGCGATGGCGCGCTCGCGCGCCTCGTGCACCCGCGTGAGCGCGAGGCGGGTTTCGGGCGAGGACGACGAAGAAGACGACACGCGCGCAGCATAACGCGACCGGCGCTTGCCGCGTCGACGACGTTCGTTGTAGAGCCGATCCCGTGGACGGGGAACGGCCGCTCGGGGTCAGGCACGCGATGGCGCTCGTCGTGTCGAGCATGATCGGCACGGGCATCTTCACGACGACGGGCTTCATGGTGGGCGATCTCGGCGCGCCCTGGCAGGTGCTGACCGTGTGGGCGCTCGCGGGCGCGCTCGCATTGGCCGGCGCGGCCGTCTACGCCGAGCTCGGCGCCATGATGCCGCGCGCGGGCGGCGAGTACGTCTACCTGACGCGCGCGTATCACCCCGCCGTGGGCTTCCTCGCCGGGTGGATCGCGGTCTTCGTCGGCTTCTCGGCGCCCATCGCCGCGAGCGCGCTGGCCTTCGGGCGCTACTTGCACGCGATCGCGCCCGCCGTGAACGTGCGCGGCGCCGCCTTCGCGCTCGTCGCGCTCACGGCGGTGGTGCACGCGCGCGACGTGCGGCGCGCGGGCGCGGCGCAGACCGCGCTCACGGCGGCGATCATCTCCGTCGTCGTCGTGTTCTCCGTGGCGGCGCTCGCGTCGGGGCGGCTCGAAGCGTCGCGGCTCGCGTCGTCATGGGACGTTCCTTTCAAGGGCGGCGCGGGCGCGTGGGCGGTCTCGCTCGTCTACGCGACGTACGCCTACTTCGGGTGGAACGCCGCCGCCTACGTCGCGGGCGAAGTGCGCGCCCCCGATCGGACGTTGCCCCGCGCGCTCGTCGGTGGCGTCGCCCTCGTCGCGGCGCTGTACCTCGGCCTCAACGCCGTCTTCCTCGCGGCAGCGCCGCGCGCAGCCCTCGCTGGTCAGGTCGAGGTGGGCGACGTCGCGGCGCGCGCGCTCTTCGGAGCGCGTGGCGGCGCCGCGATGTCGGCGGCGATCGCGCTCGCCCTCGCGGGCTCGGTGAGCGCGCTCGTCATGACGGGCGCGCGCGTCGTGCAGGCCATGGCCGACGACGGCGTGCTCTTCGGCGCGCTCGGCCGCGTGAACGGGCGCGGCGCGCCCACGGCCGCCGTGCTGCTGCTCGGCGCGCTCGCGGGCGTCGGCGTCGCGACGTCCGCCGTCGAGCCGCTGCTCGTCTACGCGGGTTTCACGCTCACGCTCAGCTCCGCGGCCACCGTCGCGAGCGCCTTCGTGCTGCGGCGCCGCGAGCCGGCCGCGACGCGCCCGCACCGCGCCCTCGCCTGGCCGTGGAGCGGCGTCGCCTACCTGGCGCTGTCCGCCTTCATGCTCGCCTTCGGCGCGCGCGAACGACCGCTCGAGACCCTCGCGGGCGCCGCGACGCTCGCCGGAGGGGGCGTCGCGTGGGCGCTCTGGCGCCGCCGCCGCTGATCGCTCAGGCGAGCGCGCGCTCGAGGATCTCGGCGCGCGCGTCGCGCGTCGCGACGAGCTGCTCGTGCAGCGACCACTGCCCGCGCGCGCGCAAGAGGTTGTGCTCGCCGCGGCCCGGGAAGCGCGTCGCGTCCCACCCGAAGTACGTCTCGAGGAGCGCGTCGGCCGCGAAGCGCGACGCGAGCTCGAGGCTGACCCACTCGACGCCCAACAACAGCCCGCGGCGCGTCTCGGCGTCGAGCGGCGCGCCCCACCCCGCGCGGTACCCATCGACAGACGCGCGCAGCACGTCGAGATCGAGCCGCGCGACGGCGACGTCCTCGCCCGCGCGGTTGCACCACGACCGCCACGCGTCGCCCAGCTCGTACGACAGCGACAGCGGCCCGACGGTGTCGAGATCGATCAAGCACACGGCGATCTCCGACGCGGGCGGCTCGTGATCGGCGAACAGGATGTTGCTGAACTTGAGATCGCCGTGACACACGCGCGCCGCCAACACGGGCAACGCCGGCAGCGCGGCCGCGCCTGTTGCGATCGCGCGCGCGAGCGCCCCGACATCAACCGCGAGGCGATGTCTCGGGTGCGTCGCGACGGCGTCGGCGAGGCGCGATAGGTGCGCCGCCGTGTCGTGCACGCTCGCGCGCAGGCCCACGAACGCGTGAGGCAGGCCGTCGAGCGCGCGGTGGAAGCGCGCGATCAACGTCCCCGCGGCGCGCGCCTGCTTGGCGCCCGCGACGGCGTCGAACGACACGCCCCCGACGTGCGTGAGCAACCGCCAAACACCGTCGTCCCCCGCATCGACGAACAGCGCGCCTGCGCGCGTGCGCACGAGGCGCGGCGTCTCGAGCCCCGCGGCCGCGAGCCGGCTCGTCACGGCCTCGATGTTCTCGTGAATGCGCGGCGAGAAGATCGGGCTCACCCGCTGGAGCACGGCGCGCGCGTCCCCGCGCGCGAGGAGGAACGTGCGGTTGATGAGCCCGCCCGCAAGCGGCGTCGCGCGCGCGCCCTCCCACCCCGCGTACTGCCCCAACACCTCGCGCTCGATGACCGCCTGCTCTTCCGTCGCCACGCCCCGTGACTCTTGCGCGCCCCGCCGCGCGCGGCAAGCGCTGATAGGATGCAGCCTCATGGAGCCAGCGAGCGACCCCGGCGACAAACGAAAGTTCGAAGGACCGGGCGGTACGACGGGCGGCCTCGGCGAGGCGCTCGGCGGGCTCGTCATGATCGCCGTCGGCATCTACATCGTTTTCGACCGCGTGACGGTTCACACGTCGTTCTGGAACTTCATCGGCACGCCCGGGCAGAGCTTCGGCCTGACGCTGCTGCCGCTGCTCGTCGGCATCGGCGCGCTGTTCTTCAACGGCGGCTCGAGGCTCGGGTGGGTGCTGCTCGTCGGGGGCGTGCTGCTGATCCTCTTCGGGATCCTGCTGAACCTCGACATCTACTTCCGCCCGACCAGCCTGTGGAACACGATCTTCATGTTCGGCCTCATCGGCGGCGGCGTCGGCCTCTTCGCGAAAGGTCTGCGCCCTCACCGTTCGAAATAGAAGCAACGGTTCTTCACGAAAGTTTGTCTGACTTGGGCGTTCTACTGACGCATGAAGAGCCCCACCATGAAAACTCTCGTCCTCTCCCTCCTCGCCGCCACGACGCTCGTCGCCTGTGGCAAGAACGACCCGACGCCCGCCGCGATGACGGGCGCCGTCACCTACTGGCAAGACGTCGCGCCGATCTACAACGACAAGTGCGTGAAGTGTCACCAGGCCGGTGGCATCGGGCCGTTCGCCCTCGACGACTACGCCTCCGCGCTGTCGGAGGCGAATGAAGAAGCTCGGCTCACGGGCCTCGGGACGATGCCGCCGTACCACCTCGTGCATGACGGCACGTGCGGCTCGTTCCACGACGAGAACACGCTCACCGACGCGCAGAAGGCGACGATCAAGCGCTGGGCGGACGCCGGCGCGCCCGAGGGCACGAAGGTCACCATCACGCGGCCCGCGACGCCGAAGCTCGAAGGCGCGCTCGATCTGAAGACGCCCACCTTCATGCCCGTCGCCCAGGGCGGCGTGATCGCGCAGGACGACGAGTATCGCTGCTTCCTCGTGGACGCGCCCAACCCCACGGACGCCTTCCTCACGGCGTACGACGTCACGCCGGGCGACGCGACGATCATTCACCACGTGCTGACGTTCGTCGTCGACCCTCAGGCGCTCGGCGACAACGGCAAGACCAACGCCGAGATCATGCAGGCGCTCGACGACGCGTCCCCCGATCGCCTGGGCTGGCCGTGCTTCGGCGCCGCGGGCGACAACGTCAACGTCGACGCCGTGCCCGTGACGTGGGCGCCCGGCCAAGGCGTCGTGAGCTACCCCGCGGGCATGGGCGTGCCCGTGAAGTCGACGAGCAAGCTCGTCGTGCAGGTGCACTACAACCTCGCCGACCCGACCTCGCGCGGAAAATCAGACAGCACGACGGTTCACCTGCGCTTCGCCGACAAGGTCGACCGTGCCCTGAGCTTCCTGCTGCCCGATTCGTTCCTCGACAGCCTCGGAAAGCCCACGCCCGACGTGCTGCCGCCGGGCATGACGGACGCGACGTACAAATGGACGCGCACCGGGAAAGAGCTCGGCATCGCGGCGGGTTCAGTCGATCTCGTCGCCGTCATGCCGCATATGCACGGCCGCGGCGTGCGCCAGTTCCTCAAGATCGGCCCCGCCGGCAACCTCGCGTGCGCGTCCCACCTCGAGAGCTGGGACTTCCACTGGCAGGAGTTCTATTTCTACAAGACGTTCCCGACGATCACGCCCGACACGAACGTCGAGGTCACCTGCGAGTACGACACCTCGAGCGACACGACGCCCGTCTTCCCCGGCTGGGGCACGCGCAACGAGATGTGCCTCACCGTCCTCATGGTCGCGTTGCCGGCGGGCAATTAGCTCGGGCCGTCACCAACCGAAGATCGACACCTCGGTGATGTTGAGGATGGCGAGGCTCGGCTCGCTCGGCGGGCCGCCGGCCAGGTGGCGAATACGAACGTAGCGCGCGTCGACGGCCTTCGGGATCGTGACGATGATGTCGTTGCCGTCGGCCGGGAAGACGCCTGTGAAGTCGCCCGTCGGAACGAGCGTGCAGCCCGTGCCGGTGGAGGTGCAACTCGACGTGCACGGACTCGACGAGGAAGTTGCCGGTTCGATCGTTGTGGGCGTCGGCGCGGTTCGTGAGACGGACCAGCTTCACCTTGCGGGTCGACCCGAGATCGACCTGCCACCAGGGCGCCGCGTCGGTGCTCTTGGTGAGCATGTACGTCGAGTTGTAGTTGCCGTCGATGGCGAGCTTCGCGACGTGCGTGCCGTCGGCGTTCGTCGATTGCGACGCCGTCGCGAGGCCGTTGTGCGTGAGGTCCGTCAGGATGCAGAAGCCGCCCGAGGACGTCCCTCTTGGCAGGCGGGCAGGTTCTTGCAGTTGGGGTTGAGGGTCGTGTCGCAGCTCGAACCGATCTGCGTGCACGGCGCCTCGCCGATGCGTCCGCAGGAGACGCAGGTGCCGAGACCGCCCGATAGACGGCACTCTTGCCGCGCGCCGGGGAACGGAGGCGACGAGATCGCCGTCTCCGAGCCCGGGCAGTGCGCCGCCGCGTTGCAGCCGTCGCCGCACTGGTTGATGAACGTGGAGTTGACCGCGATGCTCGTCATCCGCCGGCCCGCGTCGACGCCCGACGTGCTGCTCGACGACGTCAGCGACTGCCCGCACTCCAAGTCCGACGTGGGCACGAGAGGCTTGTAGTCGATGGTCGCCGATCGGCCGGCGGGCCAGATCCCGAGCTCGCGCACGAAGCACTCGCCCGGGGCCCCCTTCGGGAGGGAGCGGCCCTCCCCGCGTCACGTCTCCGGGACGAACCAGGTCGCGGACAGCGGCGGCAACGTCAGCCGCACCGAGGCCTCGCGGCCGTGGCAACGGAGGCTCTCGGCTTCCACGGCGCCGAGGTTGCCGAGGCCGCTGCCGCCGAAGCTCTCAGAGTCGCTGTTGAGAAGCTCGCGCCACTTCCCCCCGAACGGCACGCCGACGCGGTAGTCGCGCCGCGGGATCGGCGTGCAGTTGAAGACGGCCAGCAGCACATCGCGCGGGCCCGTCCCGCGCCGCAGGAACGAGACCACGCTGTTCTCGGCGTCGTTGGCGTCGACCCACTCGAAGCCCTGCGCGCCGACGTCGCGCGTGTGCAGCGTCCCCTCGGTGCGGTACAGGCGGTTGAGCTCGCCGACGAACGTCATGAGCTGCGTGTGGAACGCCGATTCACCCAGCAGGTTCCAGTCGAGGCTCGCGTCGTGCGCCCACTCTTTGAATTGCCCGAACTCGCCGCCCTGAAACAGCAGCTTCTTTCCCGGCTGCGCCCACATCATTCCGTACAGCAGCCGCAGCGTCGCGAAGCGCTGCCACAGATCGCCCGGCATCTTCTCGACGAGCGAGCGCTTGCCGTGCACGACCTCGTCGTGCGACAGCGGCAAGACGAAGTTCTCGCTCCAATAGTAGACGCTGCGGAACGTCAGCTTGTGGTGGTGGTAGCGGCGGCCGATGGGATCCTGCTCGAAGTAGTCGAGCGTGTCGTGCATCCAGCCCATGTCCCACTTCATGCCGAAGCCGAGGCCGCCCGCGTACGCGGGTCGCGACACCATGGGCCACGACGTCGACTCCTCGGCGATCGAGTGCGTGTCGGGGTGCTCGCGGTAAACCGATTCGTTGAACGTGCGCAGAAACTGAATCGCTTCCAGGTTCTCGCGCCCGCCGTACTGGTTCGGGATCCAGCCGCCGCCCGGCCGCCCGTAGTCGAGGTACAGCATCGACGCGACGGCGTCGACGCGCAGCCCGTCGAGGTGATACAGGTCCAGCCAGAAGTTCGCGTTCGACACGAGGAAGCTGCGGACCTCGTTGCGGCCGTAATTAAAGAGCGCGCTGCCCCATTCGGCGTGAATCCCCTGGCGCGGATCGGCGTGCTCGTACAGGTGCGTGCCGTCGAAGTAGATGAGCCCGTGCTCGTCCGTCGGGAAGTGCGCCGGCGTCCAGTCGAGAATCACGCCGATGTCCCGCTGGTGCAGGTAGTCGACGAACCACATGAAATCCTCGGGTGTCCCGTAGCGCGCCGTCGGCGCGAAGAACCCCGTCACCTGATAGCCCCACGACGGATAGAACGGGTGCTCGGCGATCGGCAGCAGCTCGACGTGCGTGAAGCCGCACGCGGTGATGTGCGCCGCCAGCTTCGGCGCGAGCTCGCGGTACGTGAGGAAGCGGTTCTCCTCCTCGGGCACGCGCATCCACGACCCGAGGTGGACCTCGTAGATCGACATCGGCGCCTCGAGCCCCTGACGCGCGCGCCGCTCTTTCATCCACGCGTCGTCGCTCCAGACGTGGCGATCGAGCCGACAGACGATCGACGCCGTCGCGGGAGGCAGCTCGCGGTGAAACGCGTACGGGTCGGATTTGTCGACGACGTAGCCGTCGGTCTTCGAGGTGATGCGGTACTTGTAGTGCGCGCCCTCGACGACGCCGGGCAGGAAGCCCTCCCAGATGCCGGCGCCCGCGCGCAGCACGAGCGGCACGGGCGATTCGCCCCAGCCCTCGAAGTCGCCGATGACGGCCACCTTCGCGGCGTTGGGCGCCCACACGGCGAAGCGCGTCCCGGCGGCGCCGCCCTCGGTGGTCAGGTGCGCGCCCAGCTTCTCGTAGATGCGGGCGTGCGTGCCTTCGGCGAACAGGTGGACATCGACGTCGCCCAGGTGGGGACCCGAAGTCGTCGCCGCGAGCATCCCCGAAGGTGTTTGCGACGGCCTAGGCGGGGCCTCGGTCGGTGAGCGTCCCGCCATCGGCGGCCAGTGTACCCGAGCCGATGACGCTTTGACTCCCCCGACGGAGAGATTTACTGTTTTCCTCCTATGAGACCTATTCGAGCCTTTTCTAAGAGATTCACCATCGTCCTCACGTTGGCGCTTTGTACGGGGTCTCTGTCCGGCTCGCTCGGTGGCGCGACCGCCGCCGCCGCCGACAAGCAGCTCAACGGGCTCGAGATGAAGGCGCGCGAATCGTTCGCCGCCGGGCGCTACGACGAAGCGCTGCAGACGTTCGCGAAGCTGTACGCCGAGACGTTGCACCCCGTGTACCTGCGCAACATCGGCCGCTGCCATCAGAAGATGCGCGAGCCGCAGAAGGCCATCGACGCGTTCCAGGACTACCTGGCGAAGACGAAGACGGGCAAAGACAAGATCACGCCCGACGAGCACACCGAGATCGAAGGCTACATCAAGGACATGGAGACGCTGCGCGACGCGCAGACGGCGGTGCCGCCCGCCCCGGCCGCTCCCGTGCAGCCCTTGAATGGCAATCCGAACGGAACGACCACCGCCGCGCCGATCCTCGCGCAGCCGGCGCCGCAGCCCGCGAGCGCGTCGAACCCGACGATGCTCGTCTCGACGCCGCCTCCCACCGAGGAATCGCATCCCATCTACACGCGCTGGTGGTTCTGGACGGGCGTGGGCGCCATCGTCGTGGGCGGCGTCGTCGCCGCCGTCGTGCTGTCTGGGGGCTCGACGCGGGACGCGTGTCCGACGGGAGTGGTCTGCAAATGAGCGCGCCAGGAGTCCACAGGGGCAAGGCGCTCGTCGGCGTCGTGCTGGCGGGTTTCGCCGCCGCGCAGGGCGGGAGCTGCAGCTCGACGAAGGACTCGCTCATCGTCGTCGCCGTCATGGCGAGCCCCGCCGACCAGTCGCTCGATTCGCTCCTCGTCGAGGTCGACAGCGTCCAGAAGTCCTTCCCGATCACCGGCCTCTCGGACACCACCGCCTTCAAGGTCGGCGTCTACGTGCCGGGCTCGCTCACGGGAACGAAGCTCGTCGTCGCGACCGCGCGGCAGACCGGCAAGAAGTCCTGCTACGTCGCGACCGGGAACGTCAAGCTGCCTGGCACTGATGGGCCGGTCTCCGTGCCGCTGACGCTCACGATGTCGCTCGACTGCACGGGCGGCGGCTCGGCCGGCGCGACCGGCACCGCCGGTACGACCGGCACCGCTGGAATCACGGGCAGCGGAGGTACCGGAGGTGCGGCCGCCATGGCGGGTACGACCGGCACCGCCGGTACGACCGGCACCGCCGGCACGACCGGCACCGCCGGCACGACCGGCACCGCCGGCGCGACCGGCACCGCCGGCACGACCGGCACCGCCGGCACGACCGGCACCGCCGGCGCGACCGGCACGATCCCGACGCTCACGAAGTGCGTCGACTACCACCACTCGACGCTGGCCTGTAACGCCCCCACCGACCCGGGGAACATCTCGCTGTGGTCGGTCGCGTGGTCTCCCAATGGCAACACGATCGCGACCGCGGGCGACAACGGCGGCGTCCAGATCTGGAAGATGACCGGCAAGGTGCCGACGGCCGATCGCCTCCTGCCGAGCACAGGCACGACCTTCCTGGCGTTTTCGCCCGACGGCGCGCTGTTCGTCGCCGGAGCCAACTCGGGCGAGGTCACGCTCTACAACACGGCGACGTGGACCGTTCGACAGAGCCTGACGGGCCTCTTGAACGACGTGTACGGCGTCGGGTTCTCTCCCGACAGCAAGCAGGTCGTCGTGGGCGATGGAGATCCGACCTTGGGCGACGGCAAGCTGGCCATCTTCTCGATCGACGCGGCCGCCGCTCAGCACACCTTCACGCTCGACCTCCCGACGTGGTCGTTCGGCGTGGTCCCGACGGGCAACGCGAGCGACTACTGGCTCGGCATCGGCTACGACGACGGCACCGCCGAGTTCGACGAGGTCACGCCCGCGAAGGTCAACTACACGAGCTTCACGGGCGACTCCTCGTCGGTGTGGGCGTTCGTCTTTTCGCCCAAGGGCGGTCTCGCGGCCACGGGCGGGACGGACGGCATCACGAAGTTCTGGGCCGTCCCTCCCGCGGCGACACCCGCGACGACCGGCGCGAACATCACGACGGCTTTGGAGGTGAACACGCTGGCGTTCTCTCCCTCCGGCAACCACATCGCGATCGGCAGCAGCCGCACCGTCGTCGGCGCGCGCCTCTCGATCTGGGACACGGCGACCCGCGCGATGCGCGCCACGGGGACGCTCACCTACCCTCCGACCGCCCTCGCGTGGTCGCCCTCGGGGTCGATGGTCCTCATCGGCGAATTCGACTGCGGCACGTTCGCGATCTGCGCCGACTGAGCGCCGCCCACGGCGCCGCGCGCGCTGATACAGTCGGCGCATGGTTCGCAAGAACGATGCGCTCGACTATCACCGCCTAGGACGACCGGGAAAGCTCGAGGTCGTCCCGACGAAGCCGCTCGTGACGCAGCGGGATCTGTCCCTCGCGTACTCGCCCGGCGTCGCCGAGCCGTGCCTCGAGATCGCCGAGAACCCAGAGAGGGCCTGGGAGTACACGGCGCGCGGCAACCTCGTCGCCGTCGCCACGAACGGCACGGCCGTGCTGGGCCTCGGCAACATCGGCGCGCTCGCGGGCAAGCCCGTCATGGAAGGCAAGGCCTGCCTCTTCAAGAAGTTCGCCGACATCGACGTCTTCGATCTCGAGATCAACGCCAAGGACTCGGCGACGTTCATCGAGACGATCGCCTCGCTCGAACCGACGTTCGGCGGCATCAACCTCGAGGATCTCAAGGCCCCCGAGTGCTTCGAGATCGAGGCCGCGCTCAAGAAGCGCATGCAGATCCCCGTCTTCCACGACGACCAGCACGGCACGGCGATCATCTCGGGCGCGGCGCTCCTCAACGCCGCCGAGCTGTTCGGCAAGGAGCTCGCCGCGCTGAAGGTCGTCGTCTCGGGCGCGGGCGCCTCGGCGATCGCCTGCGCAAATTTTTACGTCTCGCTCGGCGTCACGCTGGGCAACATCACGATGATCGACTCGATCGGCGTCATCTATGAAGGCCGCAAGGAGGGCATGAACGTCTACAAGGCGCGCTACGCGCGGGCCGACGACGGCGCTCGCACGCGCGCCGACGCCATCCGCGGCGCCGACGTGTTCCTGGGCTTGTCGAAAGCGGGCATGTGCACGGGCGAGATGTTGAAGACGATGGCGAAGAACCCGATCGTCTTCGCGCTCGCGAACCCCGATCCCGAGATCAGCTACCCCGACGCGAAGGCGGCGCGCCCCGACGCGATCGTCGCGACGGGCCGCTCGGACTTCCCCAACCAGGTCAACAACGTCCTCGGGTTCCCGTACGTGTTTCGCGGCGCGCTCGACGTGCGTGCCAAGGAGATCAACGAGGCGATGAAGATCGCGGCGGCGCGCTCGCTCGCGGCGCTCGCGCATGAGCCCGTGCCGGACAGCGTTTCGGAGGCCTATGGCGAGCAATCCTTTCGCTTCGGCCCCGACTACGTCATCCCCAAACCCTTCGACACGCGCGTGCTGTGGTGGTGCGCGCCCGCCGTCGCGCAGGCCGCGATGGACTCGGGCGCGGCGCGCCTCAAGATCGATCTCGACGAGTACCGCGAACGCCTCCAGCGGCGCATGGGCGGCGCGCAGCAGACCATCATGCGGCGAATCGTCCAGCGCGCGCAGGCAGCGCCCAAGCGCATCGTCTTCCCCGAGGGCGACAACATCAAGGTGCTGCGCGCCTGCCAGATCGTCCTCGACGAGGGCATCGCGCGGCCCATCCTCCTCGGGCAGGAGAAGCGCATCCGCCAGCGCGCCGCCGAGCTCGACCTCGACCTCGAAGGCGTCACGATCGTTCACCCCGCGGACGCCCCGCGCCACCCCGACTACGTGAAGTCGTTCCTCGAGATGCGCTGCCGCAAAGGCGTCACGGAAGAAGGCGCGACGCGCTGGGTGAACCGGCGCATCTACTTCGGCATGATGATGGTCCACCACGGCGACGCCGACGGCATCGTGGCGGGCCTCACGGCGCCCTACCCCGAGACGATCCGCCCGGCGCTGCAGGTGCTCGGCATTCGCCCGGATGTCCGGCGCGCGACGGGCATGTACATGATGCTGCTCAAGAACGACGTGAAGTTCTTCGCCGACGCGACGGTCAACATCGAGCCCGACGCCGAGACCCTCGCCGACACCGCGATCCAGGTCGCCGACGCCGTGAAGGCGTTCGAGATCGTGCCGCGCGTCGCGATGATCTCGTTCTCGAACTTCGGCTCGGCGCCCCACCCCGAATCGCAGAAGGTCGCCGCCGCCGTCGAGCTCGTGCGCAAGCGCCGGCCCGACATCGAGATCGACGGCGAGGTGCAGGCCGACATCGCCGTCGACGCCGGCAAGCTGCGCGAGCTGTTTCCGTTTTCGCGCCTCACCGACGCGGCGAACGTGCTCGTGTTCCCGTCGCTCGCCGCCGGCAACGCCGCCTACAAGGTCCTCGAGTCCCTCGGCGGCGCGACGGCGATCGGCCCCATCCTCCTAGGCGTCACGAAGCCCGTGACCGTGCTGCCGCGCGACGCGAACGTCGACACGATCGTGAGCATGACGGCCTACACCGTCTCGCGCGTCGCCGCCGCCACTTAGACGACAAGCAGCGTGGCGACTTGATCCGCGCGCGGCAGTGGGCTCCAATCGCGCCCACGATGCGCGCACGCGACCCGATTCTCGTCTTCGCCTTCGTCTTCGCGCTCGGGTGCGCGGGTCCGGCGGCCCAGCGCGATCCCTCGACGGCGAGCGCCCCCGCGACGACGAACGCGCCCGCGGACGCGACGAACCGAGCGTTCGTCTACGTCGGCCTCGCCAGCGGCGGGATCGCGCTCTTTCATCTCGACGCCGAGACCGGCGCGCTGGCGCGCCGTGGAACGGTGCCGGCCGGGCGCGCGCCCACCTCCCTCTGCCGCTCCGTCGAGCGAGAGGCGCTCATCGCCGTCGACGAGACCTCGGGCCAGGCGGCCTCGTTTTCGATCAACGCGAAAAACGGCGCGCTGACGTCCGTGGGTCGCGCGTCGATGGGCGGCGCGCTGCCGTCGGGCGCGACGCTCGACGACACGGGCAAGTACCTCATCGCCGCGCTCCCGCGCGCGGGTCGCGTCTCGGTCGTCGCCATCACGCCCAATGGCGGGCTCGCCCCCATCGACACCTTCGCGGCGGGCGTCGGCGCGCACGCCGTCGCCATTCACCCCAGCATGCAGGTCGCCTTTGTCTCGAACTTCCGAGCGGGCAGCGTGTCCCAGTACACCTTCAACGTGGGCACGGGCATGCTGACGCCAAAAGCAGGGCCACCGCTCGCGCTGCCGACGGGCTCGGGGCCCACGCGCCTCGTCTCTCATCCAAGCGGACACTGGGTGTACTTGCTCGACGAGGGCACCGACTCGATCGCGGTCCACGCGTTCGACGAAGACGTCAAAGCGCTGTCGCCGATCTCGCTGCAGATCGTGTCGACGCTGCGGCAGGGCGTCGCGCGCGGCAAGAGCCGCCCCGCCGATCTCGCCGTCTCGCCGACGGGCCGGTTCCTCTACGCCACGAACCGAGGCCCCGACGACGTCGCCGCCTTCGCGATCGAGCCCGGCGGAACCCTCGAGCTCGTCGGCCGCGAATCGAGCGGGGGCCGCGCGCCCGGCGCGCTCGCCGTCGATCCGAGCGGGCGCATCCTCATCGTCGCCAACGAAGGCGGCAAGAGCCTCGGCGTCTTCCACATTGATCCGACGACCGGCGCGCTCGGCGGGCGACGCATCGTGCAACTCGACGCGGCGCCGCTCTCGGTGCTCGCGCTTCGACCCTGAGCCGCTACTTGAGCAGCTTGTCGGTGTCGAGGGGGCCGGCGCCCGGGCCCTTGCGCGTCGTCGAGCTCGAGAACGAGATCGTCGAGCTGTCGAGCGCGAGGTAGGCGCGCTTCGCGTCGGCCGGCGCGACGTCGGGCAGCGAGACCTCGAACGTCTGCGCGATCGCGGGCGGCACCTTCGCCAACAGGAACTCGCCCTTGTGCTCGCCGAAGCGGATCGAGAAGTGCGCGCCCTCGTGGGTGACCGTCGTCGGGTTGATGATCTTCCCGGCGATCTTGACGCCCTTGCCGACGGACATGACATCGAGATCGATCACGTAGAAGCCGCCTGTGATGGGCTGCCACCCCGTGCCCGGAAGCTCGATCTCCTGATACACGACGCCCTTCATCTCGCGGCCCATGTCGCGCACGGCGCCCTTGAACGCTTCGAGCTTGGGGTCGAACGCCGCCACGCGCCGCTCGAGCGTCTGGCGCGCGTCCTGCTCCTGCCGCAGCAGCGTGAACGTATACGCGGCGATCGCGGCGCCGCCCGCGGCGAGCACGAACACGAGGAACCCCCACACGGCGCGAAAGAACGAAGACCCCTTGGGGGCCGAGGTCGATGGTGGGCCGCTCATGCGTCGTTCATACCGCGCGCGAGCGTCGCTGTCTCGCGCCGTCGCGGGACGACCTTCAACACGGGTATCATCGACGGCGGCCGATGACGCGCGTGCCTGCCCTCCACCGCCCCCTGACCATCGCGGCGCTCGCGCTCGCCCTGAGCGCCGGCTGCGACAAGCCGGTCGTCTTTTCACCGGCCGAGATCGCCGCGCACCGCATGCTCGCGGGCGCGCCGGCCGGCTTCTTCTTGGGCGTCGCGACGTCGGCGCACCAGATCGAAGGCGGCACGCGCAACGATTGGACGGTCTGGGAGACCGGGCGCTATCCCGACGGGCGGCCTCACGTCAAAGACGGCGCGACGACGGCGCGCGCCGCCGATTCGTGGAACCTGTGGCCGCAGGACGTCGCGGCGCTCCGACACCTCGGCGCGAACATGTACCGCGTCGGCGTCGAGTGGAGCCGCCTTCAGCCCACCGAGGGCGCGTGGGACGAAGCGGCCGCCGCGCGCTACCGGGCGCAGTTCACGGCGCTGCGCGACGCGGGCATCACGCCCATGGTGAACCTGTGGCACTTCACGTTTCCGCCGTGGGTCGCCGCGCGCGGCGGGCTCGAGTGGCCGGGCGCGCCCGCGGCGCTCGCGGCCTTCGCGAGCCGCGCGGGCGCGGCGTTCGGCGCGCAGGTTGACTGGTGGTGCACGCTCAACGAGCCCAACGTCTACGTCGCGAAGGGCTATCTCGCGGCGCAGTGGCCACCCGGCGTCGCCGATCCGACGCGCGCCGTGCGCGCCATGGCCGCCCTCGAGCGCGCACACGGCCTCATGGCGCAGGCCTTGCGCGCCGCCGATCGCGTCGACGCCGACGGTGATGGTCACGCGACGCGCATCGGGATCGCGCACAACGTCCGCGTCTTCGACCCGCGCTCATGGAGCCCGATCGATCACGTCGTCGCGCGCGCCGCTGAAGATTTCTACAACGAACAGTTCCTCGACGCGGTCGCCACGGGGCGCGTGCACGCCAAGATCCCGCGCGTCCTCGAGATCGACGAGCCGTTCCCCGCGCTCGCAGGCAGCTTCGATTTCCTCGGCCTGAACTACTACACGCGCGAGCTCACCGTGGGCCACCTCTTGGGCGGCAAGGTCTACGAGCCGACGACCGCGCCCGGTCGGCCGCGCAACGACATGGGCTGGGAGATCTACCCCGAGGGCCTCTACCGCCTGCTGAAGCATTTCTCGGCGCGCCCGTGGCCGCTCTTCGTGACGGAAAACGGCGTCGCCGACGCACGCGGCACGCTCCGCCCGGACTTCCTGCGCGGGCATCTCTACGCGCTCGACCGCGCGCGCGCGGAGGGCGTGAACGTCATCGGGTACCTGCACTGGTCACTCATCGACAACTTCGAGTGGTCGGAGGGCTACGGCGGCCGCTTCGGCCTGTACACCATCGACTTCGCGAACGACCCCACACTCGCCCGCCGCCCCACCCCCGCCGTCGAGACCTTCCGCGAGGCCGCGCGGAACCTGGGGACACTCCGCGAAAAACCCTGACCCCGCCGGAGCGCTCAGACGCCGGGCAGCCCCTCGAAGAAATCGACGACGCCCGTCTCGAGCGAATACTCGGCGCCCACGATCGTGAGGCGGCCCTCTTGAATGAGCTGCTCGAGGATCTCGGAGCCCTTGCGCAGGTTCGCGACCGAGGCGCGGATGTTGGCGCGCACGGCTTCGTTGACGACGGCGTCGAAGTCCTGGTGCGGGTTGGCCGTCAGCAGGCCTTCGACCGACGGCCGCACGCGGTCCACGATGGAACGCAGATTGGGTGACTGATTCTCCGTGGGCCGGCGCAGCTCCTCGAGCGTCGCGAGGATGGCGCCGCAGCGCGAGTGACCGAGCACGACGACGAGCGGCGTGCCGAACCGCGCGGCAGCGAACTCGACGCTGCCGATGCCCGACGGCGCCACGATGTTGCCCGCGATGCGGATGACGAACAGGTCGCCGAGGCCTTGGTCGAAGACGATCTCGGCCGGCACGCGGGAGTCCGCGCAGCCGAGGATGATCGCGAACGGCTCTTGGTTGGTCGTGAGCTCTTGTCGACGCTCTTGCGTCAGGAACGCCTCGGCGCCCCGCACGTTCAACGTGAAGCGGATGTTTCCTTCTTGGAGACGCTGCAGGGCTTCGGGCGCGGAGATCATGTGATGGAGCTCGGCTCAATCGAGCGAGCCACCCTACCACGAGCCTCGCGCGCCACGACATGCACAAGACACCAGCCCGTGCTAGATGGACCTCATGGCATGGATCGCGAACAACGGTGAAAACGTCAACGTCGGATCTGGCTTCCGCCCCGCCGGCGCGCGCGGCGTGTCCGCCGACGCGACGCGAAGCTTCCTGACGCGCGTCTTCCAGACGATGGCGCTCGGCCTCGGCGTCACGGGCCTCGTCGCGGCGCTCGTCGCGTCGAGCCCGGCGGCGATCGCCTTCTTCCTGGGCAACCGGGCCGTCATGATGGTCCTCGTCCTCGCGCAGCTCGGCATGGTCTTCGGCTTCTCGGCCGTCGTGACGCGCGCGAGCGCGGGCGCCGCGGCCGCGATGTTCTTCGGCTACGCGGCGCTCATGGGCATCACGTTCTCGGCGATCTTGCTGAGCTACACGGGCGCCTCGATCGCGAGCACGTTCTTCATCACGGCCGGCGCGTTCGGCGGCGTCGCCGCCTACGGCGCCATCACGAAGCGCGATCTGTCCGGCATGGGCAGCTTCCTCATGATGGGCCTCATCGGCCTCGTCATCGCGTCGATCGTGAACATCTTCCTCGGCAGCCCGGCGATCTACTGGCTCACGACCTTCATGGGCGTGATCGTCTTCACCGGCCTCGCGGCCTACGACACGGCGAAGCTCAAGCAGCTCGCCGCCAACGTCGACGTCTCGGGCGAGCAGGGACGCAAGCTCGCGCTCCAGGGCGCGCTCATGCTGTACCTCGACTTCATCAACCTGTTCCTCATGCTGCTCAGGATCTTCGGCAACCGCCGACGAGACTAGCGCGTCGGACTATTCAGGGCGGGTCATGCGCGCGATGCGCTCCGCGTGTGCGGGGAAGCGCGCGGCGAGCTCGGGGCCGCGCGCGAGCTCGAAGTCGGCGAAGTCGAAACCGGGCGCGACCGTGCAGCCGATGAGGCAATGGCTCACGTCGGGCGCGAGCTCGGCGGCGAACCAGGTGCCCGCGGGAATCACGATCTGCGGACGCTCGCCTCGAGCGACGTCGTTGCCGAGGCGCGCGACGTGGCCCGGTTCGCCGTCGCGCAGGAGCAGGACGTCGAGCGGTCCGCCCTCGTAGAGATGAAAGATCTCGTCGGAGCGCAAGCGGTGCAGGTACGTCGACGGCTGCGCGCGCGTCACGAGGAAATAGATCGCCGTGCTCGCGGCGCGTGGCGCGCCGTGCGGCAACCCCGCGAGCGCGAGCGGCGCGCGATACGTTTCGGCGAAGTACCCACGCTCGGGATGCGGCGCGAGCCCCAGGAGCCCAATGAGGTCGCGGGCGCGAGCCGGCTCAGAGTCGTCGTTGCTGGACACTGCTCGATGGCCGATTGCTGATGAGTTGATTGCCGACCTGATTGCCTATTTGGGTGGCGGCGGCGGCGGCACGGGCGCGTCGAGGATCTCGCGGACGCGCTTGGCGAGCTCGGCGGGCGTGAACGGTTTGCCGATGAAGGGGATGCCCGTCCACGCGGGTTTGTCGGTGTAGCCCGACATGATGGCGACCTTCATCGTTGGGCGCAGCGCGATCGCGCGACGCAGGAGCTCGGGCCCGCTCAGCACGGGCATGACGGCGTCGGTCAGCATGAGGTCGATCGTCGCGTCGACCTGATGGATGATCTCGAGGGCCTCGCCACCGTGACGCGCGAGGAGCACGTTGTAGCCGCGCTCGTCGAGGATGCGGCGCACGAGCTGGCGCACGGCCTCGTCGTCCTCGACGAGCAGCACCGTCGATTGAACGGGCGCGTCCGGGACGGGGAGGGGCGTCTCGTCGACGGCGGGCAGGTGAACGTGAATGATCGTGCCTCTGCCCGGCGCCGTCTCGACGCGTACGAAGCCGCCGCTCTGCGCGACGATGCCGTACACCGTCGACAACCCGAGGCCCGACGCGCCCGACGACTCCTTCGTCGTGTAGAAGGGCTCGAAGGCGCGCGAGGCGACCTCGTCGCTCATGCCCGCGCCGTTGTCCTCGACGGAGATGCGCACGTAGGGGCCGGGCTTCGCGCCGAGCCCGGGCGGCAAGCTCGTCGCCGCGAGGATCACGTTCGTCGTCGTGATGCGCAGGCGGCCGCCGATGCGCATCGCCTCGCGCGCGTTGACGACGAGGTTGACCAACGCCTGCTGGAGCTGCGTCGGGTCGGCGCGCACGCGCGCGATTTCCGGATCGAGCACGAGCTGCAACGAGACGCTGTCACCCGTGAGCCCGCGCAAGATGCGCTCGAGCTCGATGATCGCGGCGTTGACCTCGAGCACCTCGGGCGCGAGCGATTGGCGGCGGCCGAACGCGAGCAACTGGTCAACCAGGCTCACGGCGCGCTCGGTCGCCTTCTTCATTTGTTCGAGGCGGTCGCGCGCGGGCCCCGTGTGCAGCGCCGAGCCCGCGACGTCGGCGAAGCCCGAGATGGCCGCGAGCAGGTCGCCGAAGTCGTGCGCGACCGAGCCGGCCAGGCGGCCCACGGCTTCCATTTTTTGGGCCTGGCGGAACTGGCTCTCGAGGCTGCGGCGCTCTTCGTCGGCGCGCTTGGCGTCCGTGAGGTCGCGGATGAAGCCCGCGTAGAGCGTCCCGCCGTCGGCGAGGCGCGTGACCGTCAGCTCGAGCGGGAAGCGCGCGCCGTCGGCGCGCAGGCCGACGCGCTCGACGCGAAAATCGACGATGCCGGTCTCGCTCTTCGCGTAGCGGGCGAGATCGGCGGCGAACGCCCCGCGCGCGTCGGGGGGCATCGCGAAGTCCTGCAAGAGCTGGCTGACGACGTTGTCGGCGCGGTAGCCGTACATGCGCTCCGCGGCGGCGTTGAAGTCGGCGACGCGCCCGCGCGCATCGAAGGCGATGATGGCGTCCGTCGAGGCCTCGTGGACGGCGGCCCGGTAGGCCTCGCTCGCGCGCAGCCGCTCCTGCTCCCGCCGCCGCTCGGTGACGTCGCGCGCGATCGAATAGAAGAGACTGTCGTCGTTGTCGTTTCGGTTCCGGATCGTGCTCCACTCGAGCCACCGGTAGCTGCCGTCGCGGTGGCGGTAGCGGTTCTCGAAGAACATGTGACCTGTCTGATCGGCGCGCTGAAACTGCTCGACGGTGCGCTTCAGATCGTCGGGGTGGACGAGCTCGGTCCAGGGCTTCGCGTAGAGCTCTTCGCGTGGGGTTCCGAGCACTTGCTCCCACGCGCGGTTCAACCGCCGGAAGCGGCCGTCGGCGCCGGCGATGCTCAGGAGGTCCGAGGACAGCTCGAAGAACAGCTCGAAGCGGCTGTCTGCGCCCCCGCCGGGCGGCTTTTCGCCCCCTACGCCCGAAAGTCCCCCTTGGGCCCCCTCTGTCTCGTCCCCCATAGCCTTTCGAGCATAACGCCGAAAGAGGCTAGTGAGTGAACAGGATCTGGTCCGAGGAAACCTGGGTAAGCAGGTTTGTCAGGTCGTCGAACTTGGCGTCGTCCAACTTCAGGCCCGGCACGACGAGCGCGCTCACGGCGAAGAGCGACGGGCCGGCGGGCAGCGGATCGGGCGAGACGCCCGGCAGTGTGAACGACGTCGTGCCGTCGAAGATCGTGATCGACCAGGCGCGCTTCCCCGCCATCGTCTGCAGCTCGCCCCCCTGCACCGTCGCGCCCGCGACGGGCGAGAACGAATAGGTGCCCCCCGCGGCCTGCAGGCCCGTCGGCAGCGCGAGCCAGCTCGGCGCCGCCACCGACTTCGTCGCGTCGATCGCGTGCGCCCACGACAACGTCGACGGCTGCGCCTTGTCCTTGGCGTCCTGCACCTTCGCGAGCAGGTCGTACTTGCCGTCGGAGAAGGCGCCCGTCAGCTTCGGCACGCGCGTCATGAGGTGCGTGGCGTCGAGCGCGGGCAGCACGATCGCGATGCGCCCCTCGGCGCCCAGCTGCAGGATCGGGAAGGCCTGCAAAAAGTCGATCCCCGGCGGCGGCGTCGGGAAGGTCACGTTGAAGGGCTGCATGTCGGCGTCGGCGATGAGCGCGAGCGCTTCGCCGTCGGCGCCCTGGTCCTTCGCGAAGGTGAGCCCGCGCTTGATGGCCCAACCGATCACGGTGAACGTGTCGTCGCTGTCGTCCTTGTCGGTGCCCTTGGTGTCCTGGTCGATGACGACGGCGTAGTGGGCCTGCGCGCCCGTGCGGGTCTTGAGCCGCCACGAGCAGTCGTTCGCGATGGCGTTGCGAATACAGACGTTCGACGCCACGGGAAATTGCAGCATGGCCCCCGCGATCGTCACCGTGACCATGCGCGTGTCCTGGGGCAGGTTGTTGACCGCGTCGTCGAGGTTGGGCGTCGACGACGGGCCCACGATGCCCAGCGTGTTGTGGTTCAGGGCGGGCGCGGGCAGCGTGTCCCAGCCCGTGATCGTCCCCGTGACGACGGCCGAGTCGATGGCCGGCGTCGCCGTCGCGCGGATCGTCATCGTGACGTTCGCCGCGTCGACGCCGATCCAGGTCGTGGGCGTGTAGCCCGCCGCCGAGGACGTCACGGACTGCTTGCCGGCGAGGATCGTGCACGCGGGCGGCGCGAACACGGCGAGGCCCGTCGAGTCGGTCGTCCCCGTGCAGGCGGCGGGATCGGCGGAGCCGCCCACGCGCACCGTCGCGCCCGAAATCGGCTTGCGCGTGATGTCGTCGGCGACGAAGACGTTGAGGCCCCCCGTGATGGGACCGTCGCCGACGCCGCCGCCTTCGATGAAGCGCGGCGCGGGCGGGGTCGAAACCGAGGCGCCGCCACAGGCCACGAGGAAAGCGGCCGACAGGAGCCAGGATACGGGCATACGCATGGTCCGCCTATCGACACCGCGGGCCGAAAAATGAGAAAGCCGGATCAGAATTCCGCGCGCAGGCCCATCGTCGGGATCGTGATGAGCGGCCCCGAGCCGCGGCGCACGAGCCTGCCTGCGTTGTCGAGGTCGTAGCTGTAGTCCGTGATCTCGCGTTGCAGCGAGATGTTGAGCCAGTCGACGTAGAAGTCGAGGTACCAGTTGTCGAACGCCTCGCGCTTCTCGATGCGCGCGTCGATGCGCCAATAGCTCGGGAGACGATCGAGGTTGCGGTTCTCTTGCAGCCTCTGAAGCCCCACGCCTCCGTTCTCGGCGACGAGCACCGGCGGCGTCACGGGACGGCCCGTGTTGTAGTGGAACGTGCCCGCGACGGTCCACGAGCGCCCGAGCGCGTACGACACGACGGCGTTGACGAGGTGGGTCTCGTCGAAGTCGGCGACGCGCCAGCCGAACGCGCCGTAGTTGCGCTCGGCGCGCGCGAGCGTGTACGCGACCCACCCGAACAGTCGATTGCCCAAGCGGCGGCGCGCGATGACCTCGAGGCCGTAGCTGCGCCCCGTGCGCGCCGAGAGATCCATCGTCTGATTGGGCGTGTCGTCGAAGCGCTCGAACGTGTACTCCGACACGCGGCGGAGCCAGTTGTAGTAGACCTGCGCGTCGATCGAGACGTCGCCCGGCAGCTTCGCCTCGACGCCGGCCGACGTCTGAATCGATTCGTTGAGGCCGCTCTCGCGCAGGCCGAAGCCTTCGAGACCCGGCCACGGCAAGATGAAGCGCGGCGGCGAGTGGTAACGCCCGACGCCACCTTTGAGAAAGAGATCGGCGCGCAGCCTGCGGCGCAACGAGAGCCGCGGATCCAACGACCACGTCCGCGTGCGATTCGCGAGGAAGCTGTCGTCGAAGCGATAGTCGAACAGGTCGGCGCGCACGCCGGGCGAGATCAGCCAGCTCGGCGTGGGCTGCCAATCGGCTTGCGTGAACACGCCGTAGGTGAGGCCGAAGCGCGGGAAGATCGTGTGGGAGAAGTCCTGGCCCTGCAGGTTCGCGCTCCACGTCTGATAGAGCGTGTCGACGCCGGCGCGCAGCTTGAGGCGTTCGCCCGCCGTGACGTTGACCGTGGCGCGCGGGCGAACGATCCACTCGACGAGGTGGGCGGGGTTGTCGGTCGCGGAGTTCGTCGTGTAGTCGGGGCCGACTTCGACGCCGACCTCGCCGTCGACGCGGCCGCGGCGGAACATGCGGTAGCGCAGATCGCCGCGCAGAAAGCCCGTGCGCAGCACGTTCTCGGCGACGGGCGCGCCGCTGAATTCGTCGGTGTGAGCGGCCTCGCCCGCGGCGTCGCTCGCGCCGAAGATCAGCAGGCGCCACGCGCCGCTGCCGGCGCGCAGATCGCCGCGCGTCTGAAAGTCCCAGTATGTGAGCACGGCGTTGGGATTGATGGCGCGCGCGAGGAACGCGAACGTGCCGTAGCGAGCGGCCGCCGTGATGGCCGCCTCGTGCCCGAAGAGCGTGAGCGGCTGCGCGTGGTAGGCCGAGCCCTTGAAGAGGTCGAGCTCGAGCATCGTCGTGCTCGACTCGGGCGCCGCCGTTGTCTTGGCGCGGATGAGCCCGCCCGTGAAGCGGCCGAACTCGGCGGGGAAGTTGCCGGGATGGAAGTCGAGCGATTCGAGGAACAGCGGGTGGATGACGGCCGGCCCGAAGCCGAGGTGGTACAGGAGCGGCACCTTGATGTCGTCGATGAACGTGCCGGTCTGGCCGGGCGCCTCGCCGCGGATGATGGGGTAGCCGATGCCCGAGAACACCGACGCGACGCCCGGCAGGAGCATCGCGACGCGGAACGGATCGCCCATCGTGCCGGCGATGCCGTGGATCTCCTCGGCCTGGAGCGAGACGACGCCCGTCTCGGCGCGCACGGGCGCGGCGTGGATGACCGTCTCGTATTCGTTGAGGCGCTCCTTGAGCACGAAGTACGTGCGCTCGAGGCGCTCGCCCGGGTGGATGCGCTCGACGCGCTCGTCCTGCTGGTGGCCGGGCGCGCGCACGACGACGGCGTACGCGCCCGGCGTCAGCGGACGCTCGGCGCGGCCGTCGGCGTCGACGTGCACGAGCTCGCCGACGTCGACGATCCACAGGCTCGCGCCCGACAGCGTCTTGCCCGTGCCCTTCTCGCGCACCTGCGCGGCCAGCACGCCGTCGGCGCCGGGGCTGTAGCGCTCGACGTTGGGAGGCAACGGCGCGCCCGGCGTGGGCGTGGTCGGGGCGGCGACGGGCTTGCGCACCTCCGGCAGCGTGAAGTGCACGATCCAGCGCACGCGCATCGCGATCGGCACGCCCGCGCGATCGCGCGCCGGCAGGAACTTCGCGGCGCGCGCGGCAGCGACGGCGGATTCGGTGAGGCCCTCGGGCAGACCGCTCTCGACGGCGACGTCGCGCACGTCCCCGAGCGCGTCGAGCGTGAGCACGAGCGTGACATCGCCCGCGACGCCCGCGCGCGTGGCCTCGGCCGTGTAGACGGGCTGGATCGGCGTGAGCGCACGCGGGCCCGTGCTCAGATCGAACGCCGCCGCGTCGATGTCTTCGACGACCGCGGCGTCGCTCGCGCCGGCGTCGACTTCGCCCGCGTCATTCGCGCGCGCCGTGGGCGCGAAGAGCGCGATCGCGAAGGGCGCGACCACGACGAACGCCGCCCCCGCGCCCCGCACGCGCCGCCCCTATTCGAACCGAATCTGTAAACCGAGCCCGGCGCCGAACGTGCGCGCCGCCTGGTCGCCGTTGAGGTGCGGGAACAAGAACCACGTGCGCAGATCGATCGCGTGTCCCATCGTCCACCCCATCCCGAAGCCGAACGGATACTCGTCGTACGAGCCGGGGTTGCTCACGCGCAGCCCGAAGAGAGGGCCCAGCCAGAACGAAGGCGTCGCCTGGATCCACACATGGATGGGAATGCTGATCGCCGACCGCGTCGGATCGTAAAAGAGCAGCGGCACGTAGAGGCCCGTGTCGACGCGGACGCGGCCGAGGTGCAGCACGAAGGGCACGGCGAACATGACGCCGAAGCGCGTGCCCGTCTCGAACGGCATGTACACGCGGCCCTCGAGCGCAATCTGCGCGACGGACCCGCGCGCGACCGACCAGCGAAGCCGCAGCTCCGGATTCGCGACGCGATCGGTGCCCGTGCCGAACGTCTCGGTCTCGTAGGTACGGCCGTACTGGTCGGCGCGCGTCACCTGGCCGTCATAGTCGAAGCGGAACCCGGTGCGCAGGCCCAGTTCGAGCTCGTGCGTGAGGCCGCCCGCGATCTCGAGGTTCATGCCGAAGCCGTTGTAGGAACGGTCAGGATTGATGTGGGCGTGCCCGAACCCGAGGCCCAGATCGAGCGCGACGTCGCCGCGCGGGAGCGTGATGCCGCGGTAAACGAACTCGGCCGCGGCGCGCGCCGGCCGGGGCACGAGCAGCCCCGCGAGACCCAGAACGACGGAGACGACGAGGAGGCGTCGCGCGCCCGGGATTCGCATCGACGCGGGGCGAGGCATGCGGGGATGATCGTCCGATCGCGACGCGGCGGCAACCGCCAAAACCGTCGGGATTCGCGCTATAGATCGCCGCTTCGATGAGCCAATTGGTCAAGCTGCGCACGCCGGGCACGACGCCGGCCGTCACAACGGCGGCCGCCACAACGATGCCGACGGACGCTCCCGCCCCCGCGACCACGGCCCCCACGCGCCTCGCGTACGTCGAGACGTACGGCTGCCAGATGAACGTCGCTGACACAGAGACGTTCCTCGGCCTGCTCCACGGCGCCGGCTATGCACGCACCGACGATCCGGCGCGCGCCGATCTGATCCTGCTCAACACGTGCGCCGTCCGCGAGAAGGCCGAGGAGCGCGTGTTCGCCCGCGCGAGCGAGCTCGCGCAGCACAAGCTCAAGGACGACGGCGCGCCGCGCGCCAACCCGCCCGTCCTGGGCATCACGGGCTGCATGGCCGAGCACCTCAAGGGGACAATCCGCGAACGCGCGCCGTACGTCGATCTCGTGATCGGCCCCGACGGCTACCGGCGCCTCATCGCCAACGTCGAAGAGGCGCGCGCGGGCCGCGCCGTCGACGACACGAAGCTCGACAAGTTCGAGACCTACGAGGGCCTCGATCCGTCGCGCGAGATGACCGGGGGCGTGACCGGCCACATCACGATCCAGCGCGGCTGCGACAAGTTCTGCACGTTCTGCGTCGTTCCCTACACGCGCGGCCGCGAGCGCGGCACGACCCCGCGCGAGGTCTTGCGCCAGGCGCGCGCCATGGCCGCCGCCGGCTACAAGGAAGTGCAGCTCCTCGGACAGACGGTGAACTCGTACCGCCACGAAGACGTCGGCTTCGGCGATCTGCTGCGCGCCGTCGCGACGATCGACGGCCTCGAGCGCATCCGCTTCATGTCGCCCTACCCGCTGGATTTCTCCGCCGACGTCATCGCCGCGATGGCCGAGACGCCCAAGGTCTGCAAGAGCGTGCACCTACCGCTACAGACGGCCTCCGACGCCGTGCTCGGCCGCATGAAGCGCGGCTACGACTATGCGACCTACCGCGCGCTCGTCGGCGCGCTGCGCGCGGCGATGCCGCGCATCGCGATCACGACCGACGTCATGGTGGGCTTCTGCGACGAGACCGAGGACGAATTCCGCGAGATCCTGCGCGCGCAGCAAGAGCTCCGCTTCGACGCCGCCTTCATGTTCGCCTACTCCGAGCGCGAGGGCACCGCGGCCGCGCGCAAGATGCCCGACACGATCTCCGAGGACGTGAAGTCCCGCCGTCTCGCCGAGGTCATCGCGCTCCAGCAGACGATCACGGGCGAGATCCTCGCCGCCCAGGTCGGCCGCCGCGAGCGCGTGCTCGTCGACCACGTGTCGAAGCGCTCCGCCTCCGAGTTCCTCGCACGCACCGACGAGTTCCGCCCGGTGATCGTCCCCGCGGGTCCCGGCGTCGAGCCCGGCGCTTTCCTGGACGTCACGATCACGCGCGCGACAAAGGCGACGCTGTTCGGCTCGCCAGCAACCCCCTGACTTTCTTCTCGGCCGCCTTGTTGGCAGACCCGTGGAAGAAGGAGCGATCTGGCGCGACGGAGATTTCCCAACGTTTTGGAGTCGGTCTCGGGGCAGCTCTCCACAGGGGAGTTGGGAGCGCGTCACCGACGGTGAGACCAACCTTTTCCACATCCCCACAGGCCTTACAACATCTCCTTTCTACCGACCGCGACGCCGGATAAAAGAGAGAGGTGGCGGGATCGCTTCCGACAATCTCAGGGGCTGATTGCATCGCGGCGTTGGCGGCCTTCGGATACGAACGGGCGCGGCAGAAGGGAAGTCACGTTCGCCTCGTGGCCTCGGGTCGCAATCCAGTGACGGTTCCTCTCCACTCGACGCTCAAACGTGGAACGCTCCACGCGATCCTGCGAACGACGGAGATCGACGTCGACGACTTCGTCGCGAAGCTTCGCTAGACAGCGACCTTCGTAATCTCGACGTGCTCGGCGAGGGTCCAGCCCTCGCTCTCCTGATTTTCGAGACAGAGCTCGATCGCCTCGCGAATGTTCGTGAGGGCCTCTTCGCGCGAGTCCCCTTGACTGATGCACCCGGGGATCACAGGGCACTCCACAACGAAGCCGCCGTCTTCGTCTGGCGTCAGGACGACTGCAAATTCATGGGAGGCCTGCATCTCATCCCAAGGATATGCCAGGCGGTAATACCGGCGCCATCCCGTCCTGCATTCATACGGAGGGTGTGACCAGATTATCTAATGAAACCCTTGCTCGTCGCGTCCCGCAGCGCCTCGAGCAGCGCGTCCCCGGCTTCGTCGAGCGGCCCGAGCTTGTCGGGTTCCCCGTCCTTCGCGCCGCCCGAGATGTCGCCCTCCGCCGTGCGCACACCGCCGTCGGTCAGCACGTAGAAGCGCACGCGGCCCTTCGCGGGTGCTGGATACTCGACCGCGGGGATCAGATCTCCGAGTACGTCCGCCGCTTGGTCACACAGGCGCACCGCCGCGAGGCGCGCCGGGCCGTAGGCCTTGCCGCCCGTGACGGCGCCGCCGGCGCTGATGTACATGCTGGCCGTGCCGTCGGTGAGCGCCACGACGGTCGCAACGCCCTTCTTGTAGCCGCGCTCCATGAGCACGCCCCACACGTGGCGCAGCGGCATGACGCCGATCTGCGCCGCCGTCGCGTGCAAGAGCTCGTCCCGCAGAGACGTCCCTCCGTCGGCGCCTGGCAACGCCCCCGACGCGGCGCCGAGGCTGGGACCCTCGCCGCCTTCACGAGGCGATTCGCCCTGCCCTTGGACCTTTTGGAAGGCGTAGACGGCGACGACGAAGAACACCGCCGTGACCGTCGTGATGATCCAGCCACGGACTCGGGGGGAGAGGCCTGGGCGCGCGTCGTTCGTCGGGATCATGAGCCGAGCCGCAGTCTGCACCGGTTCCCCGCGTCGGGAAAAAAAGCGGCGACAACAACCTGACGCGCCGGCGGGCACGCGGCCCCGAAAAGGGGTCATTTTTCGACGAAAACGCCTACAATGCGCCGATGCGAACTATGTCCTCCTCTCTTCGTCTCGTTCCCATGGCTCGACTTTCATCGCTCGCGCTCGCCTCTCTCGTCTCTCTCGTCCCGGGCTGTGGCGGAGGCGGCGGCACGACCGGCACGGCGGGCGCCACCGGCACCGCCGGATCGACCAACGCAGCCGGCGCCACCGGCACCGCCGGGTCGACCAATGCCGCGGGCGCCACCGGCACCGCCGGGTCGACCAACGCAGCCGGCGCCACAGGCACCGCGGGCAGCACCGGCACCGCCGGCGCCACCGCCACTGCGGGCGCCACCGGCACTGCGGGAGCCACCGGCGCCGCGGGCGCGATGGGCATGCCCGTGCCCGCGGGCGGCGACCACTTCTGTCGCATCGACGTCACCGAAGCCGGCGCGTGGCCCTTCGGCGCTCAAATCAAGTGCAGGGTGACGTTCGCCAAGAAGCCGCCCCTCACGACCGCCGAGAAGGCGGCGCTCGACTACAACTGCGACCCCAAGCCCTACGCGATGCTCGTCACCGAGTGTCCCCGCACAGAGGCCGTCGGCTACTGCCTCGGCGTCGAAAGCCCGATCGCCACGACCCGGACCTACACCCTCGTCAACAAATCGGCCATCAATCCCGACACGACGTCGCTCTCCCTCAACGGCCCGGGCATTTGCGGCGGCCAGGCGTACGACCTCGCGGGCAATCCGCTGAACGCGAAGTGCACGGGCACCGTGAAGGCGACGATCGACGGGACGCCCCTCGAGTTCCCGAACCTGCTGTGTTGGTACAAGAACGACGGCACGAAGGCCCTTTACTTCGTGCAGGCGCAGACCGCCGCCCGGGACAAGAGCTTCAACATCAACGTGCAGCAGATGGGCACGACCTACAGCGTGCCGGGCAACGCGCTGTCGCCGGGGTTCGGCTATCTGCAGGGCAACGCGACCTTCGCCTTTCCGACGAACGCCGACTCGATTCCCCTCGACGTCACGAAGTTCATGGCGTCCGGCGCCGGCCTCGTCGCGACCTTCTCTCCGGGCGATGTCTACAGCCAGCCCGGCGGCAAGGGCGCGGGCCCACACACCATCACGGCGGGCTCGATCGACATCGTGATGACGCCGTAGCGGCTTCTACGCGCGCGCGTGCTGCGCGTAGGTCGCGAGCACGAGCCCGAGGTTGTAGCTCGCGTGCAACGCGACGGCGGGAATCAGCGAGCCCGTCGCCGCGCGCGCCCGCGCGGCCAGCGTGCTCAACACGCCGATCGCGACCCAAGCCGGCCAGTACGCGCCGATCTCCGTGGCGTGCATCGCGACGAAGATCATCGTCGTGACGAACCCCGCGCGCGACGACGTCCACCTCGCGGCGAGCCCCGAATAGAGCACGCCGCGAAACACGAGCTCCTCGACGGGCGGCGCGATCGCGACGGCGAGCACGGCCCACCCGACGCGCAGCCACCCGCCCGCCGCGGCGATGCGCCCGAGCGGCCCGAGCTCGTGGGGCGGCGTGGGCAAGACCCGCCCGGCGAGCGCGAACGCGAGGACGAGGCCGAGGCCCGTGAGCGCGGCGCGAGCCGCCTGCCGCGCGGACACCCGCGTCCAGCCGATCGCCGTCATCGCCGCCGCTTCGGGCGTCGCCGGCAACGCCCGCCACGCGAGCGCGAGGACGACCGCGCCGCCGAGCAGCGTCCCGGCGATGGCCGCCACGAGGGTCACCCGAGGATCTATCTGAATCCCGATCTGAAGCCCGCCGGCCTCGGGCGCGACGCCCGACCGAAGCGCCGTCCGCGCGACCGAGACCCCCACGCCAATGGCAACGGCGAGCTGGGAACCCAGGAACGCCGCGAAAATCACGAGGGCTCGCCGGGGCCCGAAGGTCGGAGGTGACATCGCGATCAACCACCATTATGCTGACCGACCTCGTGGATTCGCAGAACGAATCGCCGCCCGCCGCCGAGGCCGCCGCCCCCCCCGGGCTGCCCGCGGACGTGGACCCGACCCTGCCGCCCCCTCCACCGATCGTGGCGGAGGAACAGCAGCTCCTGGCGATCGTGCTGCGCAAGCTCGACGCCGCGGCGCCGAAGAAAGCCCGCGCGCACGTCGACGACGCGGGCTCGATGATCGAGCTGCGCGATCAGCTCGCTGCGGCGAAGCCCGAGGACCAGGGCTCGATCCTCGAGCAGATGCACCGCATCGAGGCGCTGTCGCGCCAGCGCGGCAAGGGCGACAGCCCGCCCATCGATCGCAAGTCGCCCTACTTCGGCCACCTGCGCCTCGATGAGGGCGGCAAGCGCCGCGACGTGCTCGTGGGCGCGCGCAGCTACGTCGAGCCGGGCGGCGGCGTGCAAATCGTTGATTGGCGCAACGCGCCCGTGTCGCGCCTGTTTTATCGTTACGAAGAAGGCGACGGCTACGAAGAGCGGCTCGGCGATCGGCTCGTCGAGGGCGAGGTGCTCGCGCGCCGCACCGTCGCGATCGTCGAGTCCGACCTGCGCCGCGTCGCCGCTCCGCAGGGCACCTTCGCGCGCGACTTCAAGACGGGCGAGTGGCGCCAGATCGCCGCGCAGCAAGCCAAGCTGCAGATCGCGCGCGACGGCAGCGGCGCGACGCTGATCCCCGCGCGCCCCGGCAAGGCGAGCCCGATGGCGACGCTGCCGCCCGCGATGCGCGGCAAGCTGGGACTCGATGGCGACGGCGAGCGCCGCCCCGACCGTCACCTGCCGGCGATCGCGGCGCTCATCGACCCCAGACAATTCGAGCTCATCACGCAGCCTTCGTCGGGCCTGATCGCCGTCCAGGGCTCCGCGGGCAGCGGCAAGACGACGATCGGGTTGCACCGCATCGCCTACCTGGCTTTCGCAGAGCCGCGCCGCTTCCGTCCCGAGCGGATGCTCATCATCGTCTACCAGCGCGCGCTCGCGACGTACGTCTCGCGCGTCTTGCCGGCGCTCGACGTCGAGGGCGTGCCCGTCATGACCTTCGCCGCCTGGGCCGAGTCGACGCGCCGGGCGACGCTGCCGTTGCTCGACGCGCCCGTCACCGACGAGACGCCGGCGCTCGTCATGCGCGCGAAGTCACACGGCGGAATGTTGCGCCTGCTCGAGGATCGCCAGGCCGCGATGGTCGCCTGGTGCCGCGCCCAGCTCGCTGGCCTGGCCGAGGATTCCGCGGCGCGCGCGGCCGCGGCCGACGCCGTCGCGGCGTGGGACGCGACCGCAGCCGCGAAGGGCGCGCCCCTCGTGCCCGTCGACGCGCGCGTGACCGCCTTCGCGCACTGGGTGCGCGACGCCAAGCTCGACCCCACGGCGCGCACGGCGCTCGAGCACGCGGGCCGCGCGCTGCGCTCGCGCACGCGCGACGTCACGTGCGAATGGGCCGCGATGCTCACCGATCGCGAGGCGCTGCGCACGGGCTTCGCGACGCACGCGCCGGGTCTTTTCTCAGACGGCCAGATCGACGACATCCACCGCTGGGGCGTCGCGCGCGACCGCCTGCGCACCGGTGGCCGGTTCGAAGACGACGGCGAGGGCTTCGCCTTCGACGCCGAGGACGACGCCCTCCTCCTGCGCATCTACCAGCTCCAGCGCGGGTCGCTCTCGGGCGGAAAGGGCGCCGCCCCGCTCGCGTACGAGCACCTGATGGTCGACGAGGTGCAGGACTTCTCGCCCATCGAGCTCGCCGTCCTGCTCGACACGACGAGCAAGCAACGCTCCGTCACGCTCGCGGGCGACACGGCGCAGGCGATCGCGACCGAGCACGGCTTCTCCGACTGGGCCGAGGTGCTCGACACGCTCGGCATCGCGCACGAGCGCGTCGAGCCGCTGCGCGTGAGCTATCGCTCGACGCGCGAGATCGTCGAGCTCGCCGAGCACGTCCTCGGCCCGTTGCAGGGCGACGTGCGCCCCGTGGCGCCGCGCGCGGGCGCCCCCGTCGAGGCCTTCGGCTTCGGGTCAGCGGGCGAGTGCGCCGAGTTCCTCTCGCACGCGCTCAAGGAGCTCGTGCGCGTCGAGCCCGAGGCCTCGGTCGCGCTGCTCGCGCGTCACCCCGAGCAGGCCCAGCTCTACTACGACGCGCTCTCGCGGGCCGAGGTGCCGGCGTTGCGACTCGTCGCCGACCAGGACTTCCCCTTCACGCCCGGCATCGACGTCACCGACGTGCGCCAGACGAAGGGTCTCGAGTTCGACATCGTGATCCTCCTCGACGTCAACGAGTCGTCCTACGCCACCTCCGACGAGGCGCGCCGGCTGCTCCACGTCGCCATGACCCGCGCCGCCCACCAACTGTGGGTCACCTACACGAGCGCCCCCTCGCCCCTGCTCCCCCCCGGCCTCCGCTAAGGCGCCGCTAAGGCGCCGCTAAGGCGCCGCTAAGGCGAAAACAACCAACCCGAGCGCCGCGCGGCTTCGCCGCGCGAAGCGAGCGCCCGGGGGGGCGGGACCCTCTCAGGGTCCCGAAGTAAGCGAGCGCCCGGGGGTGCGGGACCCTCTCAGGGTCCCGCAGTAGACGACGCCGACTGGAAGAACTGGTTCAGCGCCCAGACGTCGCGGGCGCGGAGGCCCTGGAAGCGAATGCCGATGCCGCCCTGGGGGCCGTCCTTCTTGACGACCCAGCGCACGTCACCCGCGACCTCCACCGCCTCCGGCTGCGTCGGCAGTTGAAAACGAAGCTGCACGGTCGCGCCGAGCTCGAGATTGATCGCCGAATCCAAGAACACCCCACCCAGCGAGATGTTCACGGTCTTCGACGTGTGCTTCTTGCCGTCGGAGATGACCTCGACATCCAGCTGGCGTTCGTACCGGGGGTCGATGCGGCGAAAATGCTCGGCCAAGGGAAGGGTCCTTCTCCGGGGTCGTGGCCACCGGGTGGTGAGACAACATCATACCCTGGATCCATTTCCCGAATCCATCCGGAATCCGGACTGGAAGTCCGCCGAACGTACCTAGGGATGAGACCGGGTGTCCTAAAGGGACGGCGCCGATAGCATCGTGATCATTGGGCAAACTGACGCGTCCCCGCCGACGTTCTCACTCGCCGCGAACGGTTTCACGTTGAACGTCGCCTTGAACGACCGGTCCCAGCATTCGGTCTGACGCAGACCGACGCCGTCGCCCGAAGCGACCGAGAGGTCCGACCGTCCCTCTCCGGTCGGCAGCCACAGGCTCGTGATGTTCACGTGCTCGATGGGGGAGGTCGGCAGGCCGATGATGTTGGCGAAGACGTCGAACGCCATTTGGCCCTGGCCGGCGTCCGTCGCCTGGTAATCGTACGTCACCGTCGGCGCTGGGTTCATCGGCGAGCTCGGATCGTCGGGCAGGTCCGTGATCATCATCGCGATGTGGATCGGATCCGCCGCCGTCGCCGGGTACGGCTTCTTGTAGTCGATCTCGAGGTGGTCGAGCGTCTTCCAGTCCGAGACATCGAGCCCCGCGGCGCGCACGGCGGCCAGCACGACCTCGAGGTGACCCATGCCCTGGCGCGCGGTCTTGCCCGCGTCGAAGCTGCCGCGCACGAAGACGGGCCACGCGAGATCCGACGTCCCGATCTTGTGCACGGCGATCTCGAAGTCGAAGACGTTTCCGTCGAGCATGTCGCGCCACATGAACATGCGGCGCTGCCAATCGAGGTTCGTCGTGTCCTGCTGCCCGGGACCGAAAGGCCCCCACATGCGGCTGTCGCGGGTGCGCGACGTCGGCGGGTAGCTGCGGATGAGATCGACGAGACCGACGAGCGTCGCCGTGAGGCCGTTGAAGTCGCGCGTCGTCTCGTGCGTCTTGCGCGCGAGCTCGGCCTCTTCGAGGATCGTGATGGCTGACGAGCGCGCGGGGATCTCGACGCTGAGATCGGCCCGCTTGGGCAGCGCGTTCATGAACTCGAGATCTTCGTTCGAGTAGTTGCCGCACGCCGAGGCGACGACGCCAAGCAGGAGGGCGAGGGCGAGCGCGGCAACGGGAACTTTCCGGGCGCAGTTGGGACTAGAGGTCATACGACACCGCCGTGGCGAGCTCCCAGAATCCCAGGGAGCGGTTTCCGTCAACGTTGTACAGGAGGTAGTGGAGGCGGCCGCGCAGCACGACGGCCCAGCTCTGCGAGAGGCGCCAATTGACGCCGCCCACGAGGCCGGGCGAGAGCGTCGAGAAGAACTGTGAGGGGAAAGCGTCGTCGTCGAACTTGCGCGTCATGACGAGGAGCGCGAGGCGCCCGCCTACAAAAGGTGTGAGCGTGCGGTGCGGCCACTCGACGCCGAGCGACGTCGCGAGCGACAGCTCGCTGAAGCGGAACGGCGCCGTCGTCGACGGCAAGGTGACGACGCCGTTGGCGCCGCCGCCCGCGACGTCGACGCCCCAGACCCAGTCGTGGCGGAAGAAGTTTCGCAGCTGTGCGTCGACGCCGAGGAGGCCCGTCGCGGGGAACAGGCTCTCGCGTGTGGGCGCGTCGAACACTGACTGAAAGCCGCCGCCCACGCCGACGGACCAGCGCGTGGTGACGTCGGGACGAGAAAGATAGGCGCCTTTGACGGGATCGTCCGAGAAGGCCGCGTCGCGCAGGCGGCTCTCGTCGAGCGTGATCATCTGGCCCGACGCGACGTCGATCTCGCCGACGCGCAGGCGATCGGCCAAGCGACGCTTGACGCGGTAGTGGCCCGGGGCCAAGGCGACGCGGCGGTCTCCATCGGCGTTCTTGACGATCTCGGCGGCGACGAAGCCTTGATGGTCCACGAGGTAATAGACCCCGACGGGGGCCTCGCGCGGAAAGTAGATGCCCTCGCGGCGCGCGGCGACGTCTGTGAGCACGAGATCGCCGTTGCCGGCGAGGTCGTAGCTGAAGGTCGGGTGCTGCGCGCCCGCGGCGCTCTCGGCCGTGTCGGCGACGGTGCGATCGTAGGCGTAGGCGTAGGCCTCGAACAGCGTGACGCGGCCGTCGCCCGATTTGTCGGCGCCGCCGAGCAGGCCGCTCGCCAGGTGGTGCGAGAAGTAGCTGCCGCCCACGAGATCCGATTCTTGCGAATCTTCGTCCGAGGCGCTCGACGTGAGGATGACGAGACCCTTCGCGTCGCGCGGGCCGTCGGCCTGGACGGCGAAGGCGGGGGCGCGGCGCGCGCCCTTCGTGCGCGTGAGCTCGCCCGAGCGGCACGAGTCGAGGATCGCGATGCGCACGTCGACGGGCGACGACGCGAGGCGCGCCTTGAGCGAATCGAGCGGCAGGCTCGTGTCGCCCAAGCGCAGCGCGCCGTCCTTGGCGTGACCCGAGTAGTAGACGAAAAGAGCAGTGCGCTCGCCGCGCGCCTCGGCGTCGGCGGCGCGGCGCTCGGCCGTCCCGATCGCCGTGAGCAGATCCTGCGCCGTGCCGTCGAGCACGAGCTGCGCGTCGTCGGCGCGCACGCCGCCGAGGCGCGTGAGGATGTCGACGACCTTGCGCGCGTCGGCCTTTGCGTAGAGCAACGGACGCGTGTCTCGCCCCCCCGAGTCATTGCCGACGACGACCGCAAAGCGGTGCAGCCCGTCGGCGCGCGCCGACGCCGCGAACGGCGACGCGAACGACGCCGCGACGGCGACGATGCCGAAAGTGATGCGAATGCGCCTGGTCATGAGGCCTGGGACGGCGACGCCCCGCTACGGCTTGATGAACGTCCTTTGGAATTGCTCGCCTGGCAGATCGAGCGCCGGCATGTGCAGGATATCGCCTTTGGCTTTTTCGAACGACGCGCGCGCCGCGGCGCGGGCCGCGTCGACGTCGATGGGCGAATCGCTGAGGATCACGAAGAGGCGCTCCGTGCCGGCGTCGGTGAACTCGATGCTGTCGGGCAGATAGCGCGGCGCCGCGCCCACGACCTTGCCGACGGACAGGCTGCGCCCCGCCTCGGGATACAGCGGCGTCACCTGGCCGCGCTGGTCGATAGACACAGACAGCACGTAGCGGTGCGTGCCGGCTTGGTAGCCGATGCGCACGCGCTCGCCCGGCGCGAGCGCCTCGGGCGCGTCGGGGGACGCCGTGCGCTGCGGGCCCTCGCCCGCGCCCACGCGCACGGTGATTCCCGAGCCTTTGACGCGATTGGGCCCCGTCGCCTCGCCGCCGGTGAACGACACGAACAGCGCGAGCGCTGCGGCGACGGCGAACGTCGGCACGAAGACGCTAAAGACACGCTTCTCGACCGCCGCCTTGTCGTTCCGCTCGGGCGCCCGCGACGCGCGGGCGACGCCCGCCGCGAAGCGCTCGAACGAGATCTCGTGCTCGAAGCGGCGCTGCTCGTCGTCGAGCGCCTTGAGGCGCGCGCGGCAATCACCGCACGTCGTCGCGTGCGCCGCGAGATCGGCGTTGCCGACGTCGTCGACGGCGAACGTCTCGCCCGCGCGGAACCGGCGCAGCGCCAAATCTCCGAAGTGGCTCCCGGGCGTCTGACCCGACATTTGAGGCCCCGTCATTGGATCTCCTTCAGGTTCTTGCCGGCGATCGCCGACACGCTCTCCAGACGTTTGCGAATCGTGGGCACCGAGCGCCCGAGCAGCTTCGCGACCTCATCGAGCGTCATCTCGTCGACGAAGTAGTGAACGGCCGCCTGCTGCGTCTCGAGGTCGAGCTTGCCGAGCAGCTTGCGGACAGCGTCGCGATCCTCGAGGAGCTGCGGCCCCCCGTGGCCTTCACCGCGGGCTTTCTCCTGGCGCGCGAACAGCTGGTGCCACGGCGCGCGCTCGGCGCGCTGCACGTTGAGGCAGTGGTGCGTCGCGATGCGGATGAGCCACGTCAGCGGCGACGACTCGTTCCGAAACTCGCTCCAGTGGAGCATCGCCTTCGCGAACACATCCTGCAGGGCGTCCTCGGCCTTCGCGCGATCCCGCAACAAGTATTGGCAGCGTCCGTAGACGCTGCCGCCGTAGGCCGAATAGAGCTCGCGCAGAGCCGCCCGCGTGTCGTCGGCCTTGCCGCCGGCGACGATCTTCAGGTTGGGTCGGCTCGTGTCGGTCATGTTGAAACGCTGCGGCCCCTCTCCCCGCCGTGCGGGGAGAGGGAGACGGATTCTCCCACTGATTTCCTACCGGACTTCACAAACCGCTCTGTTACAGGCCTGCGTAGACCGCGGTTGGGAAGGCGGTGGAGCAGGCGGTCTCGGCGCCCCAGCCGGCGCCGGGGGCGTAGGCCTCGGAGAGGTACACGCTCTTGAAGTTCGTGTCCCAGCACTCGGAGGCCTGACCCGCCGTCGTCGTCAGATCGCCGCCCATGTTGGACAGGTCGCTGCGGCCCGTGCCGTCCTCGAGCCACCGGCTGTGGAAGGTGAAGTGCTCCTTCTGCGAGCCCGTGTTGCCCGGGTCGGGGAAGTTGTCCTTGTCCTCGGCGTAGCGAAGGTCGCCGCCCATGCCCGGGGTCGCGACGTAACGGTAGACGGCGTTGAAGAGCTCGGGCGTCGTGCCGCCGCGGAGATTCCGCTCTTGGATGCCCGTGAAATCGATGTCGACGTGCACGACGGCATCGGCGAGCAGGCGCGAGTACGTGAAGGTGGCCTTGCCGACGTTGTCGTCGTGCTCGGGCAGCTTCGCGGCGTTGTCCCAATCGATCGTGAACGTACCGCTGCCGAAGCCTTCGACGTGGTCGCCCGCGGCGTCGACGTCCGCCGTGTGCGTGCCCGAGATGATCGTCATGAACGCCGAATCAGCGGGGGTCTTCGGGCGGGCCTCGAGCAGCCACTGGAACTTGTGCGCCTCGAGGCGGTCGACCGTGAGGCGCCACGTGTTGGGCGACAGCGCATCCGTGTGCGGTCCCCACACCGCCGACTGGCTCTTCTTGTCGACGGTCGTCGGCGGGAACGCGACGATCGTCCTGACGAGCGTGAGCACGGCCCACGTGCCGCCGTTGGCGATGCCGGTCACCGCGCGCGTCGCCGTATACATGTCGGACTGTTGACCGAGCAGCGCGCCCGTCGCGCTCGCGCCCGGGCCCGCGCCGTCCGCGGGCGCGCCCGCGACGTGCAAGGCGACCGTCTCGCGCGTCGGCACGCCGCCGCGGAATTCATCGCCGTCGTCGGGCTTCCGGCAACCGGTCGCCGCGAGAGTCGTCACGAGGCCCACCACCGCGCACATCGAAGTGACTGTCTTCATGCGCCAACAGACACGGCTGTCGCGCGAAACGGAAAGGCGCCTCGCGCCCGCAAACGCCCCGCGGCGAAGCCTAGGGGTTTTCGGGCGCCGTCGGGGCGGGCGGCGGCGGAGCGGGCGCGGGCTCGAGCGACGGATCGGGGGCCATCTGATTCTTGAGCGCCTCGATGCGGCGCGCGGACTCGCTCTTTTCGGCCTTCTCGCCCTTCTCCGCACTGCCAACGTGGGCCTTGTGGCCACCCGGTTCACGCGCGGGCTCCCTCTCGTCGATCTTGTGCGAAGCGCCCTCGGAGGAGGCGGCCGTATCGGCGGCGTTGCGCTTCTCCCCGACCGCGGCCTTCTTGGAGGGCTCGTCGGTCTTGGCTTCGGCAGACTTCGCTTCGCCGAGGTTTGCGGCGCCGGGATTTGCCGCGCCGGGGTTTGCCGCGCCGGGATTTGCTTCGCCGGGGTTTGCGGCGCCGGTCTTGGCGGCGCCGCTCTTGGCTTCGCGGGTCTCGGCGGGCGTCTCGGGCGCGGCCGGGGGCGTCGCGGCGGCGGGCGCCGGCTCTCCCTGCAGTTCGCGCAGGAGACCGAAGTAGCGGCCCGCGAACGCGGCGCCTCCCAAGATGAGCAGGCCGACAAAGACGATCGTCATCCCGCTGCCCCGACGCGCGCGCCGTCTGCCGGGCCGCTCGTCACCCTCCGAGAGCGTGCCGAACTCGAGCGGCGCGTGCCGTCCCGACAGTGCGGACTCGCCGTCGCTGGACACGGGCAGCGACAGCTCCTCGACCCGTTGGCGCGTCATGCGCGGGCGCATCTCGCCGCCGGGACCGTCGAGGCTCGCGAGCGAGGTCGCCTCTTCGGCATCGACCTCGCCCTGCATGTCGGTGAGCTCGACATCCTTTCCTTCCATCTCCCCGGTGGCGGCGCCGGGGCTGCGCTCGCCCGTCGTGATGCGGCCGGGCGGCGGCGTCATCATCGCCTTCGACATCGGGGCCTGCCCGTCGCGCGCGCCGAGACCGGCGAGCCACCGCTTGAGCTCGGTCTGGCCCACGGGCCGGAACACCGTGCGCAGCACGTTCTCGATCGCCGCCAGCATCTCGTCGGCGCTCTGGAACCGCAGGTCGGGATCGAGCTCCATCGAGCGCGCAATGATGGAGCTCACCTCGGCGGGCAGATCGGGCGCGACGACGTGCGCGGGCTTGAACTCGCCGTGCTGCACGCGCAGCAACACCTCGAGATCCGTCGCCGCCTCGAACGGCCGCACGCGCGTCATGAGCTGGTACAGCACCGTGCCGACGGCGAAGAGATCCGAGCGCGCGTCGATCGGCTTGCCGAGCGCCTGCTCGGGCGACATGAACGCGACCTTGCCCTTCACGACGCCCGTGCCCGTGTGCTCGCGCTTGTTCATCGCCTTGGCGATGCCGAAGTCGGTGAGCTTCACTTCGCCCTGCTCGGACAGCAGGATGTTCTGCGGGCTCACGTCGCGGTGGACGATGCCGAGGGGCCGCTCGCCCGACGCGTCCATCTTGCCGTGCGCGTACGCGAGCGCGCGGCACACCTCGGCCGCGACGTGCAGGCCGAGGTCTCTCGGGAACGGCATGCCGGCCGTCGCCGCGCGGTGGAGCACGCGCCCCAGATCCCACCCGTCGACGGCCTCGAGGACGAGGAAGTAACGGCCGGCGCCCACGCCGAGATCGAGGATCTGCACGATGTTGCTGTGCGACAGACCCATCGAGATGTGGGCCTCGTCGAGGAACATGTTGCGGAACTGCGGGTCCGCGTAGATGGAACTGTGGATCCGCTTGAGGATGACGGGCTTCTGGAAGCCCTCGCGGCCGAGCTGGGTCGCCAGGAAGATCTCCGCCATCCCGCCATCCGCGACCTTCCGGACGATCTTGTAACGGCCGTGCTTCGCCATCGGCCGGGTCAACTTACCATCAGTCGACCGCTAGCGGTCGCGTCGGATGCACGCTAGCGACGACGACGCTTTGGCCGGACTGTCATGACGAGGCCGAGGGCCGCCAAGGCGAGCGCGAAGCCCGACACAGGATCGCGCCCCGACGTCGCGCAGGCGCAGCCGCCGCCCTTTTCGCCCGTCGTGACGTGGACGAGCTGGCACGAGGGCCCCGGTTCGAGCTTGCACGTCGCCTCGCCGTTGCTCCTGACCGCGCACACGTAGCAGGGGCCCGGGCACTTGACGAAAGTGCACGGGTCGGTCGCGCACTCGCCGGTGGCCTGGATGCAGGCTTGGCCCGCGGGGCACTGCATCGCCTGGCACGAGTCGGACTTGCAGGTGCCCGTCGTGACGTCGCAGTACTGGGCGTCGCGACACACGACCGTCGCGCACGGATCGGACACGCACTGGCCCGAGACGCACGTCTGTCCCACGGCACACTCGATGTGCGTGCACAGGTCGACGCACGAGCCGTTAGAACAGTACTGGCCGTTCGAGCACGACTTGCCGTAGCACGGATCGGTCATGCACGCGCCGGCGACGCACGCCTGACCGGTGGCGCATTGTTCACCGGCCGACGCGCAGTCGACGCAGACGCCGGCCTTGCAGTGCGACGGCGCGTTGCACAGCACCTTGTCGCACAGATCGACGCACAGGCCGCTGTCGTTGTCGCAGCGTTGCGTGCTCGGGCACTTCACGCCCACGCAGCGCTGCGGAATGCAGTACGTGTCGACGCACATGTAGCCGGACGGGCACGGGAACTCGCCCGGCTTGCACACGAGCGTGCACGCGCCCGACTTGCACGCGAAGCCGCTGGGGCACGTCGCCTGTTTGTCGGCCATGCCGTCGCAGTCGTTGTCGCGCCCATCGCAGACCTCGGGACGCGGGAAGGTGCAGCCCTCGCACACGACGCCGAGCTGGCCGCGACAGACCTTCTTGCCCGCCTTGCAGTCACCGCCCGAATCGACCTGGGCCTGCGTGAGCCCGGCGCAGAGGCACGAGTCGCCGACGCCCGGGAAGTCGCCGTTGTCGACGACGCCGTCGCAGTCGTCGTCGAGGCCGTTGCACGTCTCGGTCATGGGCATGCTCATCTGTTCGCAGATGAGGTGGCCGCTCACGCACTTCGTGACGCCCGCCATGCACACGCCGAGATCGGCGCCGCACTTCTCGCCGACGCCCGGCAGGACGCCGTCGTCCTTGAGGCCGTTGCAGTCGTCGTCGATGTTGTTGCAGACCTCTATGCCCGGCGTCACCGTCGGCGCGTCGCAGAAGGTGCCGGTCTTGTCGGGCTTGCAGGCGAGGATGCCGCCGCGGCGGCAAGCGCCCATCTGGCCGTTCGTGCACGCGGCGCCCACGAAGTAGCCCTCGTCGATGTTGCCGTCGCAGTTGTTGTCGAGGCCGTCGCAGACCTCCGCGGGGACGGCGCAGCCGCACGCGCCGCCGCAGGCGTTCGTGGGCAAACCCTCGTCGACCTGCCCGTTGCAGTTGTCGTCGAGGCAGTTGCACGTCTCGACGGCGCAGTGGGCGGCCGCCGTGCCGAGCTTGTTGTCGGCGTTGTTGGGATCATCCGAGCGAGGACACTTGTTGCTCACGCCCTCGTCGATGAGGCCGTTGCAGTTGTCGTCGACGCCGTTGCACATCTCGGCGGGTGGCACCGTCGAGGCGATGATGCCGACGAGCGCGGCCTTCACGGCCGCCGTGTCGGTGAGCGAGACCTTGATGGCGTTGCCCGTGCCGCCCGCGATCGCGATGTTCGAGTTGAGGTTGCCCGAGACGCTCGTGTCGGTGATGACGTACGTCTTCACCTTCGAGTTGCTGCGCAGGAGCTTGCAGGCCTGCACCTCGGGGTGGAACGTCGCGAAGCCCGTCTGCGCGCACGTCTGGTAGTTCAGCGCCGAGCCCGAGTTGTAGTCACACGTGTCGTTGCCGTCGGTGACGAGGATGACGATGTTCTGGCGGCAGGCGCGGCGCGGATCGGCGGCCGTCGTGATGAAGTTGTCGAAGTACAGGCGCGAGTAGAACAGCGAGCGGCCGAGCGGCGTGCCGCCGTTGGCGTGCAGCTCGGGATCGGTGAGCGCGGCGGCGTTGGCGACGGGGCCCGGGTTCTCGGTGTTGTCGATAAAGCGATAGATGCGCGCGATGTTCGCGTCGGACGGATCGAAGTCCGCGGCGACGGGCTTCGCGCCCGGCGCGGCCTTCGTGAGATCGACGCGCAGCGCCTGGCTGATTGCCGAGTCGAACCACGCGCCGTAGGCGGGCTCGGCGCCGGCCGCGTTCGTCGTGCTCGAAGGGTCGGTCGACAGACGGCAGCCGAGGCCGACCGTCGAGTCGAGGTAGTAGTGACCGACGGGACCGACGCCGCACGCCTCAGAGGTGCAGTTGAAGCAGCCGAAGTTCATGGTCCCGCGCGAGGGATCGCCGGCGCCAGGCGGCTGCGTGAGCCCCGGGTCGAGCAGCTGCGGGAACGTCATGAGGCCGAAGTTCGCCTCGTCCGTACCCACCTGCGCGAGCGCTTCGCGGATGGCCGTCTTGAGCGAAAAGAGCCGGCTGTTCCCGACCGGGGCGGCGGGACAGCTCCCGGCTGTCTGGTTGACCCGCTCGCCCGCCGACGTCGCCGTCGCGTCGAGCTGCATCGAGCCCGACGTGTCGAAGACGATGAGGATGTTGGGACGCAGCGACTGCGCGACGGCGGGCGCGGCCGCCGCACCCACGGCGGCGAGGGCGAGCGCGAGAGCGAGGCCTTTCTTCATCTAACGGTCTCCTTGGCGACGGCCGCGCGGCCCTCGTGTGCGACGGCGTCCCAGCGCCGCCGCGATTCCCAGCAATACAAGCCCCATGCCGCCACCGCCAGTCGTGCCGACCTCGCAGCCGCAGCCCGTCGAATGTACGACGACCCGGCCTCCGTAGGAATCACCCGAGCTCGTCGAGCCCGCAGCGCCACTCCCGGCCGCGCCGGTCCTGCCGGCGGTTCCGTTCGTGCCGCTGGCT
>JBBQJG010000002.1:0-55547 GCA_038325725.1 Polyangia bacterium
GATCTGTTCGCGTTCGTCGCCGAGGTCCTGACGCGCCAGCGTCGTTACGACCAGGCGCGCGCCGTCGCCGAGGCGGGCGCCACGCTCGACCCGACGTGCGCCCGCTGCGTCTCGGCCGCCGCGACGACTCTGCTGCGCCTCGGCGACGAGACGCGCGGCCTCGAAGCCCTGCGGCGCGCCTGGAAGCTCGACCCCTACGACGCGCGCACGTTCAACCTCCTCGACCTCTTCGAGAAGGTCATCCCCGCGCGCTACGAGATGGTCTCGACGGCCCACCTGCGCTTCCGCATCGAGCCCGCGACCCGCCTCGCGATCGAGACCGTCGTCGCGCCGTTCCTCGAGGAGACCTACGCGCGCTACGTCGCCCGCTACGGCTTTCGGCCCAAGGGTCCGATCACCTTCGAGCTGTACGGCGATCCGCGCCACTTCGCCGTGCGCACCGTCGGCCTGCCGGCGATCGGCGTGTCCGCGGTGTGCTTTGGTCGCGTCATCACTTCACAGGCGCCGACGAACCACGCGTTCAACTGGGGCATGGTGCTCGCGCACGAGCTCGCCCACGTCTTCGCGATCGAGCTGTCGCGCTCGCGCGTGCCGCGCTGGTTCACGGAAGGCCTTTCGGAGGTCGAGACGATGCGCGCGCGGCCCGAGTGGGCGCGCCACGACGACGTCGCGCTCTGGGGCGCGGCGAAGCGCGGTGAGCTCCCGCCCTTGACGTCTCTCTCGGACGCGTTCATCGACGCACGCGACGGCGAGGCCGCCGTCCAGGCGTATTCGCACGCGGCGCTCGCCGTCGAGTTTCTCGAACGTCGGTTCGGCTTTCCGCGCCTGCGCGCCGCCCTCGTGTCGTACGGCCGCGGCGCGCGTGGACCCGGCGTGCTCGAGACGCTCGCCGGGATGTCGGCCGCGGCCCTCGAGCGCGCGTTTCAGGAAGATCTCTCGCGCCGCTTCGCTCGCTACGACACCCAATATGTACCGACCCAAACGCTGCGAACGCCACGGAAAGCGCCGCGTCTCGGGACGCCACCCGACGCGAGAGACGAGGTTCTCGGCGGGCTCGACGCGCTTGCGAGCGGCGACGTCGGCGGGGCGACACGCGCCCTGGCGCGCGCCCGTGCCACGCATGCCGGCTCCCGCGACGCCGAGGCCGCCGTGTCCTTCTTCGCGGGCGAGCTCGCCCTCGCCCGTCGCGACGCCGACGCCGCCGTGGCCGCCTTCACGGGCGTCCTCGAAGTCGATCCGAAGGCCTACGACGGCTACGACGTGCGCGTGCGTCTCGCGCTCGCCGAGATCCACCGGCACGCGCCCGCCGCCGCCGAGGCGCACCTGCGTCGCGCGATCAGCTTCGATGATGGCCGCGTCGAGCCACACGCCCTGCTCGCGGAGCTCTTCGCGGACCAGGGCCGCGACGCCGATCGCGCCACCGAGCTCGAGGCCGCGCTCCGCCTCGAGCCGCAGAGCGCGGAGCGGGCCAAAGAGCTCGTGCTGGCCAGCGCCCGCGCGGGCCGCAGCGCCCGTGTGCTGTGGGCGGCGCCCGTGGCGACGTTCATCGATCCCGCCGACGCCGAGGTCTTCGCGGCGCACGGGCGCGCGCTCGCCGCGACGGGGCAGCCGGCCGCAGCCGCGACGTTGCTCGAGCGCGCGTTGCTCTTCCACGCCCCCGATGCGCCCGCCCTGCACCGCGCCCTCGCCGACCTCTATATGAAGCTGGGTGACCGCGCGCGCGCCGAGGTTCACCGCGCCGCGGTCGCGCCCTGAGGCAGCGTGGCCACGCCCGCGCGCGCGTCGTCCCCCTCGCGCGTCGGTTCGCTGGCCGAGGGCACGACGGCCGCGCGCGTCGCCGAGAGCGCCGGGAACGTCAGCACGAAGCGCGTGCCACCGCTCGCGCCTGCCGCGACCTCGATGCGCCCACTGTGCTCGACGACGATCTCTTGCACGAGCGCGAGCCCCAACCCGGTCCCGCGCTCCTTCGTCGAAAAGAAGGGGTCGAAGATCTTGTCGAGATACTCGCTCGGGATGCCGGGCCCCGAATCGGCGACCGTCAAGACGACCGACGCCACGTCGTCGGTCCCGACACTCCCGTCGACCGTCACGGTGAGGCGCCCGGGCCGGCCGCCTTGTCCCTCGGTCATCGCCTCGCGCGCGTTGCGCACGAGATTCAAAATGGCTTGCCGCAGCTGCGCCTCGTCGGCGGCGACCTCGGGCAGGCCCGGTGCGACCCGCAGCTCGAGTGTGATGCCCGCCTGCGACAGCTCGGCGCGCGCGAACTCGAGCACTCCCGTCACGATGGCCCCCAGATCCTCCGTCTCGAGCTTGGGCCGCGGCAAGCGCGCGAAGCGCAGATACGTCTCGGTGATCTCCGTGAGGCGATCGACCTCGGCGATGATCGATTGCACGAGCCGCGCGGGCTCCTCGGTCGTCTTTCCTTCGCCCCCGCGCTCCGCGATCTCGTCGCCCAGCAACTCGGCGTAAAGGCCGATCGACGCGAGGGGGTTGCGAACCTCGTGCGTGATCTGCGCGGCCATGCGCCCCACGGTCGCGAGGCGCTCGGAGCGGATGACCTTCTGCTCGCGCTCTTCGATCGCGCCGGCCATCGCATCGAACTCGCGCGCCAGGTCGCCGATCTCGTCGTGCGACGTGACGCCGGTGCGCTTGGCGTAGTCACCCCCGGCGACCTGCCGCGCGCGGGTCCGCAGCACGCGCAGTGGCCGCAAAGTGCGCAACGTGAAGAAGAACGCCGCTCCCGCAATCGCAAGCCCCGCGATGCCAAGCCCGACCGCCATCTGCAGCGCCGTTTCCTCGTCGTCGGTGAGGCGCTGCGCGATCGCGCCGCTCTCGCCGCGCAGCGGCTTGCGCATGCGGTTGAGCATGTGGGTCACGGCCGCGAAGTGGCTTTCGAACTCTGGCCGGGCCTTCGGGTCGGTCGCCGCCTCCGCCGTGCCCGCCTCCGCGGCGAGCCCGTCCACCTGCTGCGCGAGCGCGACGATCTGCCGCCGCTTCACCTCGAAGTCGGGCCGCCGGTACGACGCCGATTCCTTCTCGAGATAGCGATCGATGGCCGCGACGCCGTCGTCGAGGTGTTTCCGCGCGCCCTTGAACGCCAAGGCGAGGTTCGGGTCGAGCCGGACGTTGTTCCGTCCCAGGGAGGGCGCGAAGTCGTTGAGCGCCTTCCAAGCCGCGTCCACGGAGCCCTGCAGGTCGAGGTAGGCCTCGTTCGCGAGCACGCCTTGCCGCGCCCGGTGAATGGACAGCACTGTGAACGTCGCGTCACCGGCGAACGCCACGAGGAGCGCCGTCAGCGCGAGCAGAACCTTCCCAGAAACCCCCAAGCGCATGCTGGCTTACGCTAGCATGCACGGTGCCGCGCCACGAAAACCTGCCGCTCCGGCGCGCCCGTGCGTTCCCTCCAAACCGGGGCCTCGATCATTGACAGGGCGGAAGTCTGCGGAAACAATGCGCTCCTGTAAGATGAGCTGGTTTCGCTGTCTGGGAGGATTTGCAGCTTTCACGGTCCTCGCCGCCCTGACGGCCGGGCGCGCGGTCGCAGGCGACCCGTCCGATTCCACGTCTACGATCGCCGTCCTGGGTCTCGAGGCCCTCGACGGCGCACCGGACAGCATCGCCTCGGACATCACCGACGCTCTTCGCCAGCGCGTGGCCTCGACCAAGGGTCAGCAGCTCGTACAGGGTAAAGATTTAGTTGAGGTGAAGCTGGTCTTCTCGTGTCCAGATGAGGCGCCTCCCTGCATGGCGCAAGCGGGCAAGAGCATGGGCGCCAGCAAAGTGATCTTCGGCAACGTCAAGCGCGCGGGGGCGGACTACCAGGTCACGCTCAAGCTGCTCGACGTCGGGCACGGTACCGTCGAGTCCTGGGCGACGGAGACCATCGCGCGCAAGCGGGCCGAGTCGCAGGCCTTCCGTTCGCTCGCGCCGGCGTGGCTTTCGAAGCTCACCGGAAAGGGCGCGGGCGGCACACTGCAGATTCGCGCGAGCGTCGTGGGCGCCTCGGTGTCGCTCGACGGAACGCACGTCGGCGTCACGGGGAGCGGCCCCGTCGTCGTTCCGGACGTCGCCCCGGGGCGCCACGAGGTGGCCGTCGAGAAGGACGGGTACACGACGACCAAACAGGACTTCACGCTCGCGACGGGCCAGAGCTTGCCCCTCAGTTTGTCGCTGTCGGCCCTGTCGTCGGACGTGGGCGGGACACCTCCAAATGAAACGCCGCCGGTGCTCGTTCACCGACCCGAGCCGGCCGACGAGGCTCCCTCTGGGGGATCGCGGACCATGTCGCGCGCCGCGTTCTGGGTTGCGGTGGTCGGGACCCTGACCACCGCCGGGTTGGGCCTCAAGTTTGCTAAAGACGTCGAGCAGCTGAATGCCGACCTCAATCCGTATCGCCGCCTCGACGCGGGACAATCGCCTTGTCCCGCGACAAACGTGGGCCAATGCGACCTCAAAGGCGATCCAGCCACGCCCCTCGACGACTCAGATTTCAAGAAGCAGAGGAGCCTTTTGGATCAGGGTCACACGGCCGAGACCCGCGAGATCGTCTTCCTGTCCTTCGCTGGCGCGTTCGCGATCGCGGGCGGGTACTTCCTCTATCGCGGCTACCTGGATTCGGGGACCGAGACCAACACCGCTTCCTCCCGCGGCCTTAGAATTTTTCCGACCGCGACGGCCTCCGCGGGCGGGATCGTCACGGAGTTCGATTTCTAGTTAACGCCCGGCTTTTAGTTAACAATAAGGCCCCCTACCCTTGAGCCTCATCAACACAACTGTAGGCAACTACAAGGTCACCAAGCTGCTCGGCGAAGGCGGCATGGGCATGGTGTACCTGGGCGAGCACCCGGTCATTGGTCGCAAGGTCGCGATCAAGGTCCTGCACGCCGCGTTGGCCGCCGACAAGGACATCGTCTCCCGCTTCTTCACCGAAGCGCGCGCGATCCACATGATCGGGCACCCGAACATCGTCGAGATCCTCGACTTCGGCGCGACGCCAGACGGGCAGCCGTATTTCATCATGGAGTACCTCACGGGGGAGGCGCTGAGCGAGCGCGTCGCCCGCGGGCCGATGTCCGGCGAAGAGGTCGGACCGATCGCCGATCAGATGTGCCGCGCCCTCGCAGCAGCGCACGCCAAGGGCATCGTTCACCGCGACCTCAAGCCGCACAACATCCAGATCCTCGAGCGCGACGGCGCGCTGCTCGTCAAGATTCTCGACTTCGGCGTCGCCAAGATCCTCGCGGCGCCGGACGGCTCGGAGTCGGTCAAGACGCGCACGGGCTCGCTCATGGGCACGCCGCTCTACATGTCGCCAGAGCAGTGCAAAGGCGCGGGGCTGCTCGATCACCGCACGGACATCTATTCGTTGGGCGTCATGCTCTTCGAGATGCTGGCGGGTCGTCCGCCCTTCCTGGCCGAGGGCATCGGCGAGCTGTTCGCGATGCACATGCTCGAGCCGGCGCCAAACCTGCTCGACTTCGCGCCGCAGACGCCGCCGGCGATGGCCGCCGCCGTCATGAAGGCGCTCAACAAGGAGCTCGACGACCGCTTCCCCAGCATGGAGGAATTCCGCCGCGCGTTCCTCGGCGAGGTGGCCATCGCCCCCACGGCGGCGCGCGCGACGTCGATCAAGAAGCCCGGCATGCGTTCGATGCCTGGCGTGCAGGTGTCGCCGCAGGCGCAGTCGACGACGCTGTCGTCGGCGACCTCGGAGATCGACGACGAGTTCGGGCCGCCCAAGCGCAAGACGGGCCTCATCGTCGGCGCCGTCGTCGCGCTCGCGGCCATCGGAGGCGTCGCGTTCATCGCGACGTCGAAGAAGTCCTCGTCGACTCAAGGCAGCGGGCCCATTGCCAATGTGTCGACTCAGACGACACCGCCGGGCACGACGCCGCCCGCGCCACCGACCCCGGCGGCGCCCACGACCGTCAAGATTCGCCTCGAGGCAATTCCCCCGGGGGTTCACGTCTTCCGCAAGGCCGACAACACCGACCTCGGCACGGCGCCCTTCGAGCGGCAGCTGCCGCGTAACGGGCCGGCGGTTCTCTACGTGCTGCGCAAGGATGGCTACAAGGACCTCGACGTCGGGACCGATCTCGCCAGCGACCACACGCTCCACGTCGCGCTCGAGAAGGTCGCCGAGGCCATGGGCGACAAAGACGACAAAGGCGACAAAGGCGAGCCGCAAAAGAAGAAGGCCGGCGCGGGCGGTGGACACCACGTCGCCAAGCACAAGGGCGGCAGCCCCGCCCCGGACGAAGACGGACTCGCGACTCCCAGCTTCTAGCTCCGAACGCGAGGCTACGGGTCGCTTCGACTCGCCTTCTTCTAGTCTTTTTCGAGAGCCTTCGGCTCTCGCTTCGCTTGGCGCTGGGTGAGGAGGTCCAAGAAGCGCTCTGGCGCGAGCGCGACGCGGCTTCGGCTCTCGAGGTAGCGCTTGCGGTCCAGGGCGAACACGCCGCCGGCGGCGACGCCTCCGCTCGCGAGCGCCGCGAGATCGGCGAGGCCGAACCCCGGGAACATGGCGGCACCTCCGAGGCCCACGAGCGCGAAGGCCATCGCCGCGCGCAAGCTCATCTGCGTGAGGCGTTCTCGGCGCATGTCGGCGAGGTCGATGTTGAACGTCACGGCCGTCTGCGCGGCGCGCGCGGCGTCGGAAGTATCCTCCTCGCCATCTTCACTATCTTCGCCTTCGACGATCGTCTCGACGCGCGAGACGAGGCTGAAGGCGTAGCGCTTCGAAAAATCGAGCGAGCGCGCGAGGCCCGGCCAGATGCCCTGCGCGCGCTCCCACTCGATGCGCCCGCCGTGGTGGCGACGAACCGTCATGAGCTGCTCGCGAAGAAACCGATCGACGGCCCGACGCACGGACGCCACGGGCGCCGGCACGAGGCGGCTCACGACGATGCGGCTCGCGCCGAGGGTATGGGCGACCACCCCGCTCTCCTCGGGCTCGATCGAAACGCCGCGGCGAACCTCCGCAAGCGCTTGCGAGAGGGCAGCCCCGTGTAGTCCCGCCTCCTCGCCGAGGCGCACGATCTCGCCGACGCTGAGGCCGCCCTCGGGCGCGCGCTCGGCGTCGGTCCCACCACGCGTGTCGAGCTCGGCCGCGCGGCGCAACACGAAGTCGACCTGCTGGCGCGTAAGCTTGTCCGAGGACACGGTCCTTCGAGTATAGCCCCAAGAAAACCGCGTCGCAGAGCTCAGGTGTGCGGACTGTCTGGCGCCGATTTCGTGGGGGGCAGCGCGCGCGCGCGACGGATGGGGAAGGCGAGGCGCATGACCCACTCGTAGACGAGGTCCGGGCACAGCGAGCGCAGGCGGCCCGCAGAGAATGAGGTCGGCCCCGCGAGCCAGCGCAGCCGCGGTCGCCGGGCCGTCGCCGCCCGCTCGATGAGGTCGATGAGGGCGGGCAGCGGCGCTCGCCGCAGCCTCCCCGACTGGCGCCGGTACGCGGCGAGGAGCGCCGCGTAGGGGCTGTCGGGGCGTCGCGAGGCCTCGGACTGGATCTCTTTGGTGTGTAGGTCGCTCTCGTACGGGCCCGGCTCGATCAAGACGACCCGCACGCCGAAGGGCAGCAGCTCGAGGCGCAGCGATTCGATCATGCCCTCGAGCGCCCACTTCGAGGCGTGGTACGGCCCCGACATGGGCACGGCGACGAGGCCCGAGATCGACCCGAGGGTCACGATCGTTCCGTCTCGGCGCGCGCGCATCGCGGGAAGGACGGCCCGCGTCACGCGGTGGACGCCGATGACGTTGGTCTCGAGCTGCGCGCGCAGCTCGTCGGGCGTCGTCTCCTCGAGCGCGCCGAGGGCGTAGTAGCCGGCGTTGTTGACGAGGACGTCGAGGCGCCCGCCCGTCTCGGCGAGCGCAGCGTCGACGGCGGCCGTGACCGAATCGTCGCGCGTGACGTCGAGCGTGGGCGTCGTGAGGCGCCACCCGAGCCGCGCGGCCTCGTCGCGCAGCGCCTGGGCGCCCTCCGGCCGCCGCATCGTCGCGAACACGCGCCACCCGCGCGTCGCGAACCTGCGCGCGAGCGCGAGCCCAATCCCCGACGACGAGCCGGTGATCAGGATCGAGCGTGGGTCAGCCGAGGCTTGGTTCATCACTCGAGGATCATCGCCGGCCGCGGCGCGCGGTCAACCGCGGCCCTCAATACGGCATCGTGTAGCCGAGCTGCAGGACGTGCGCGTTGCCGAAGCTCGTGTTCTGAAAGTAGTGGCCATAAGAGACGTCGAACGTGCCCGCGGCGAGCCACCCGAGCACGGGAACGTCGGTCAGTGCTTCGGCCAACCACACGAGTTGGACCTCGGGGTACTCGGTCCGCACACGGCCGAGCTTGGGATCGGTGCTGTAGTAGAGCGCGGCCGGCGGATAGCAGCCGGGGCGCCCGAGGGCGTCGCACCAGAACTGCGCGCGCGACTGGAAGTACTGGCGGTAGGACAGCCGCACCTCGAGCGTGCGCGTGACCGGTTGATAGACGCGCCCTTCGACCATGTGCGATTGAATTCGCCACGGATCTTCCGCGCCGCGATCGCCTGGTCCGAAGTCGGTGTAGTAGCGGTACGCGAGGCGGAGCGCCGTTTGGGTCGCGGCGACGTAGTAGGCGAGCCGCCCCGCGACCGCGGCTCTCACGCGCTTGTCGGGGACGACCTCGTAGCCGAAGTTGGGGACCGAGCGGTACAGGTTGCCCTGGAAGCCTTCGAGGAAGCTGACCTCGGTGGACGATTGCGCGACGAGGTCTTGCGTGACGACCTGCGTGTACGTCAGCCCCAAAAATGACGGCGCGAGGAGTCGCCCCACGGCGCCAGAGAAGAGAGGGAAGCCGTTCAGCGAGCACGCCGTGCTCGGCGGCGTCGCGCAGGCGGGCGTCCGGAAGCGCGACGAGATCGTGTCGTGGGTGAACCCGAGCGACACGCCGACGCGGCCCGTGTCGCCCCAAACGCGACGCGAGAAGCTGAAGGCGACCGCGTGCGACCAGTAATCGGACTCGGCGCTGTACCTGTAGCCAACGGTGAAGTCGTTGCGGCTCCAGCGCTTTCGGAGCGCGAGGCCGACTTCGTTGCGTGTTTCGGTGAAGATCGTGTCGGCGGCTGTCCCCGCCGAGACGGAGGCGGAGGTGATCGTATCGACGAGGAAGTGCGCCTTGACGTCGATGCCTGAATCGTCGTCGCGCTCGACTTCGACCGTTGGTTGAATCACGCGCGTCGAGGGCTCGCGGTAATAGGCGCCGCGGAGCGTGACGGTGTCGTCGGCGCGCGCGCCGGCTGCCGTGATCGCCACCGCGACCAGCGCGGACGCCGCGACGAAGAGCACGTGCCTCAATTGCAGCCGCAGCCCCCGCCGGGCTCGCCGAAGCCGAGGTCGCTCCCCTCTCGCGCGCCGAGCCAGTGCTGTCGAAAGCGATCCTCTGCGAGCTCGCCCGGTTGATCGAAGCGCATGCCGCGCTTCGCGAGATGCTCGCGTTGCCACGGCCGCACGGGCGGCTGCCGGTGGGCGCATCCCGATGACGTGACGACGAGGCCGAGACCGACGCAGAGGCCGAAGACGACGAGCGTCCGGGAGACGAGCCGTGCCGCGCGGCGAGGCGGACGCAGGCGTGACATGCGGCCGTTTGTAACACATCGCCGCCGCCGCGCCGGACGCCGAAGCGGTCGCTTTTCGCACCGGCGTCGCGGGTACAATGCCGCCCCATGGGCGGTCCCACGAGCTACCTGGTCCTCGACATCGAGACGATTCCCGACCCCGAGCTGTACACGGCGCCGGAGGCGAGCAGCGGCGTCGAGCGCCCGTTCCCGCCGCTATACGCCTGTCGCCCCATCGTCCTCGGCGTCATGTGGTTCGACGAGACGCTCGCCATCAAGCGCATCGGCACGATCGGCGAAGGCAAGGACGAGGCGGGCATGATGGAGGACTTCGCCGACTTCATGACGAAATTCCGTCCGCACGTCGTCACGTGGAACGGTCGCGGGTTCGACCTCCCCGTGCTCGCGCTGCGGGCGCTGCGCTTCGGGCTCGACTTCAACTGGTACTACCGGGGCGAAGGCTACCGCTATCGCTTCAGCGAGGACGGGCACCTCGATCTCGGCGACGTCCTGTCCGACCACGGCGCCGCGCGCATGACGTCGCTCGACGGCGCGGCCCGCCTCATCGGGCTGCCGGGCAAGGACGGCATCGATGGCAGCCAGGTCGAGGGGCTCTTTCATGCCGGGCAGATCGAGGCGCTGCGGGCCTACTGCTTGTCCGACGTCGCACAGACGGCGTTCTTGTTCCTGCGCTACCGGCTCGTCTCGGGCAGCATCGATCGGGACGCTTACCGCCGCGCGGCCACGGGCCTGTTGGCGGCGATGGAGGCCGACGGCCGCTTCGGGCGTTTGCTCGGCGCCGTCGAGCGCCCACGGCTCTTGCTCGGGGAGTGAGCGTGACGCGGTTGGTGCCGCTTCCCCGCGCCTTCTACGCGCGGCCGACCGAGCTCGTCGCCCGTGAGCTCGTCGGGAAGATCATCGTGCGCCGACGCGCCGGCGGCGAGCAGCGGGCGCGCATCGTCGAGGTCGAGGCCTACTTGGGCGAGCGCGACGCGGCCTCCCATGCGCGGCGGGGGCCGACGCCGCGCGCGGCGATCATGTTCGGCCCGCCCGGCCACCTGTACGTCTATCTCGTGTACGGCATGCACCACTGTATGAACTTCGTCACCGAGATCGACGGCAAGGCGGGCGCGGTGCTCATCAGGGCCGCCGAGCCGATCGGGTCCACGGATTTCGCCGCGCCCTTCCCTTTGCGCGGTCCCGGCAAGCTGTGCGCCGGACTCGGTGTCACGCGGGCCGAAACCGGCCTCGACCTGACGACGCAGGGCGCGCTCTTCGTCGTCGACGAAGGCGCGCCGGCCCCTCGCCTTTCGCGGTCGCGCCGCATCGGCGTCGACTACGCGGGAACCTGGGCGGCCCGACGTCTGCGCTTCTTCGTGCCGCGGAATCCCCACGTCTCGGGGGGCGCGCTCAAACCCTCAAGGAGAGCTTGAAGGTCTGTCGGCCGCCGCACCCGCCACCTGGCGCTTTCGCACCTCGCGCTCGAGCGACGCGAACATGTTGGGCAGCGAAGCCGAGACGAGCCCGTCGGTCACCTTGCGCAGCACGAAGCCCGGCAGGGGCGCGCGTACGTCGATGCTCGCGACGTACTCGACATCGGTTCCGTCGCCCGCCGCCGTGAAGCGCCACCCGCCCTTCGAGCCCGTCACGACCTCGCCCTCGACGTAGGTCCAGTCGACGGTGAGCGGCGCGGCGGGATCCGCGGGCGCGCCCACGCACGAAAGGTCGAGGACGTAGCGAATCGGCAGCACCATGTGGGCGCGGAATTCGACGCGCATGACGGCGCCCGTTGCGGACAGCACGCGGGCTTCCTTGAGCTCGGGGAACAGGCGCGGGTAGGACGGGAAGTCGACGACGACGTCGTATACGTCCCGCGGCGTGGCGCGCGGGAGGTGCTGCCGTCGGCGGACAGGCTCGCGGGAGTCCATGGCGGACGGAGTATGACCTATTTGACCGCCGCCGCCGCCGCCGCTTATGGTGAAAAACCCCTCGACCATGGCTCAACCCTTCGCGCTCCCTGGAACCCGTACCAACTTCACGGCCGATCGCTCGCTGCGCGTCGTGCACGTCCGGCTCGACCTGGACCTCGACTTGCCGGGCAAGCGCCTCGCCGGCGTTGCGACGCTCACGCTCGCGGCGCGGCGCGACCAGCTCGCCGTGGTCACGCTCGACGCCGTCGAGATGGACATCGAGGGCGTCGCCGTCGACGGCGAGCCCGCCGCGTTCTTCTACGACGGCGAGCGGCTGCGCGTGACGTGCGCGCATCCGTACGCCAAGGACGCCGAGCTGCGCGTCGAGGTCCGCTATCGCTGCTCCCCGCGCCGGGGCCTGTATTTCATGGGCCCCGACGAAGGGCACCCGGATCGTCCGCTCCAGTGCTGGACGCAGGGACAGGATGACGACTCCCGCCACTACTGGCCGTGCATCGACCACCCGATCGAGAAGTTCACGTCCGAGGTCATCTGCACGGCGCCCGCGGGGCTGTTCGTGCTGTCGAACGGCGACCTGCGCGAGCGGCGCGAGCTGCCCGCCGAGAAGGGAACCAAGACGGGCGCGCGCACGCGCTGGCACTACTTCCTCGATTTTCCGCAGCCCTCCTACCTGCTGACGCTCGTCTGCGGCCCCTTCGTCGAGCTGCGCGACAAGGCGCCCAAGACGGGCGTCGACGTCTATTACTACGCGGCGCCGGGCCGGCAAGACGACGCGCGCCGCAGCCTCGCGCGCACGCCCGCGATGATCGACTACTTCTCGGAGCGCATCGGCGTCCCCTATCCGCACAAGCGCTACAGCCAAATTTGCGTGCCCGACTTCATCTTCGGCGGCATGGAGAACACCAGCGCGACGACGCTCACCGAGCTGGCGCTCGTCGACGAGCGCGCGGCGCTCGACCACGACGTCGACGGCCTCGTGTCGCACGAGCTGGCCCATCAGTGGTGGGGCGATCTCGTGACCTGCCGCGAGTGGTCGGAAGGTTGGCTCAACGAGGGCTTCGCGACCTACTTCGAGTACGTGTGGCGTGAGCACGCCAAGGGTCGCGACGAGGCCGACATCGAGCAGCTCAACGACACCGAGGGCTATCTGTCCGAGGCCGGTCGCTACCAGCGCCCCGTCGTGTGCCGCCAGTACGAAGAGCCGATTCACCTCTTCGACGCGCACCTGTACGACAAGGGCGGCCGCGTGCTGCACATGCTCCGCCACGAGCTCGGCGAAGACCTATTCTTCCGCGCGCTCGGCCACTACGCGCGCACGCACGCCAAGGGCTCCGTCGAAACGCGCGATTTGTCGCGCGCCCTCGAGCACGTCGCGGGCCGCAGCTTCGACGAGTTCCTCGACCGCTGGATCGCCAAGCCGGGTCATCCGGAGCTCGAGTGCGCGTGGGAGTGGGACGAGGATCGCAAGGTCGGCACGCTGCGCGTCGCGCAGAAGCAGGCCATCAACGCGGACGCGCCTCTTTTCAAGTTCAAGACGCGCGTGCGTTTCGAGATCGAAGGGCAGGAACGCGACGAAGCGGTGAATATCACCGAGGCGACGCACGCCTTCGAGCTGAAGCTGCCGGCGCGTCCCACGCAGGTCGTGCTCGATCCGGGCGACGTCATCCTCAAGACGGTGAAGTTCGAGAAGCCGCGCCCGCTGTGGCGGCGGCAGCTCGAGGCGGCGCGCCTCGGCATCGACCGCGTCCTCGCGGCGAACGCCCTCGCGGGCATCGTCGAGCCGGCGTCAGTCGAGGCGCTCGCGGGCGCGATGCGCCGCGATTCATTTTGGGCGGTTCGGGTCGCGGCGACGCGCGCCCTCGGACGCATGCGGCGCGATGACGCTCTCGCAGCCGTCTTGGGCGCCTTCGACGACGCGCACCCGAAGGTGCGCCGCGCGGCGGCCGCCGCCCTCGGCGAGTGGCGCGGCGACGAGCGCGCCGCGCACGCTCTCGCGACGCGGCTTCAAAAAGGCGACCCCAGCGTGTTCGTCGAGGCCGAAGCGGCGCTCGCGCTCGGGCGCACGCGCTCGCCTCTCGCGCTCGAGATCCTGCCGACGCTGTTCGAGCGCCCCGCGTTTCAAGACCTCTTGCGCACGCGCGCCATCGAGGGCCTCGGCGCGTCGGGCCAGGAACGCGCGCTCGGCCTCATCAAGGGCGCGTGGCGGCGCGCGGGCGCGGGTGTGTACCTCGCGCGCCGGGCCGTCGTCGTCGCCGCGGCCGAGTTGTGCGCGGGCACGGCGCAGGCGCGCGCCGCGCGCGAGCTCATCGAAGACTGCCTCCTCGATCCGGACTTCCGCGTGCGCGGCGAGGCGTCGGCGCAGCTCGCGCGCCTGGGAATGCCCGAGGCGATCCCCGCGATCGAACGCACCCTCGCCGCCGAGCTCGATGGCCGCTCGCGGCGACGCATGGGCGACGCCCTCCGCACGCTGCGCGACGGCGTCCGGCCGGCCGAGCAGGTCCGGCAGCTCCGCGACGAGCTCGATCGCCTGCGAGGCGATCAGTCTCGTCTGCGGGAGCGTCTCGAAAAGCTCGAAGCGCGGGGGAATTCAACGCCACCGGCGCGCGGCGGCCCTCCCCCGGCACCGGCGCCCAAGGCGAAGCGGCCGCGCCCCGTCGTGCGACGCCGCTCGGGACGCCCCCCCGTCCGACGCTGATTCCGCCGCTGACCTCGGGCGCTCAGCCGGTCTGCAGCTCGGTCACGATCTCGCGCGCGACCTCGCGGGCGCGATCGATCTCGGCCGCGGGCATCGACACGGCGCCGACGACCGGATGGCCACCCCCACCGTAGCGCTCGCAGATCTTGCTAATGTCGTGCGTGCGCGGCACGCGCGCCCACGGATTCGAGCCCACTGAGATCTTCGCGCGCGCGCCCACCGTCAGGCCCACCGAATAGCGGGCGTCGGGGAAGACGTAATACGAGATGAACTTGTTGAACGCGCCGATCGCGCTGTTGCCCAGATCGAAGAACGTCACGCCCCCGTCCAGCTTCGCGACCTTGCGGATCGCCTCGATGTTGCGCGTGTGCTGTTCGAGCACGGGGACGAGCGGCTCCGCGACGTACTCGTCAGCGGCGATCTCGGCGAGCGGCCGCGCCACGAGGTCCGCGATGAACCGCTCGGCCGTGGCGGTGTCGCGATTGTTCTCGATGAACGTCATGAGGCGCAGCGCGGGCTCCTTGAGCTCGACGGCCATCTTCGCCGACGGAAAGAGCGCTCCGTCGACGATCTCCGCCCACTCGATGAGCTCGGCGAGCGGCGCCGTGTCGAAGCCGAACTTCGCGGCGACGGTGTCGGCGAGGAACTTCGTGCAGCTTTTTGCAGCCGGATCGTAAAACTTCCGGCCCGTGGCATCGGCGCGGAAGTGCGCCTCGTCGCCCGAGACCTGGAACGCAGACGCGTGGTGATCGAACCACCACGACAGTCGCGGGTCCTGCGAATAGCGAAAATCGACGCACGCGTTCTCGTCGCCGTCGAACACGTCGGCGGGAAATGCCTGTGCGTCGCCCTTGTGCTCCATGGGGCGATAGACGATCTCGACCGGACCCTTCGCAACGCACTCCCGATAAAAACGCGTGAAGAGGCCAGCGCTGCTGCACCCATCAAAACAGTTGCCGTGATAAAGGACGCGCAAACGCACGATCTCACGTTAGGTGAGGGTCCGCGCGAGGGCAAGCCCCCAACTCGGGCCCTCTTGCGATGCGCGCACCGCGGACTCGCCCGCGCGCCTGGGAGCATATACAGTGTCACGCCATGCCCGAGTTCCTGACAGACCTGAAGCGATCTCATGACTGTGGCGCGCTCCGCGCCGCCGACGCCGGCAAGCGCGTCGTGCTCTTCGGTTGGGTGGCGTCGCGCCGCGATCACGGCGGCCTCGTCTTCATCGACCTTCGCGACCGCGCCGGCATCACGCAGATCGCCTTCGAGCCCGATCAAAGCGCCGAAGCGTTCGCGCTCGCGGGCGAGCTGCGCAACGAGTTCTGCATCGGCGTGACCGGCACCGTCGCCGAGCGCGGCGGCAAGAAGAACCCCAACCTCGCGACGGGCGAGATCGAGATCAAGGCGGACGCGCTCACGATCTTCTCGCGCGCCGAGACGCCGCCCTTCGAGATCACCGACCAGACGCTCGCGGGCGAGTCGGTGCGCCTCAAACACCGTTACCTCGATCTGCGTCGCCCCGCGCTGCAGAAGAACTTCCTCGTGCGGTCGACGATCTATCAGACGACGCGCCGGTACCTTTCGCAAAATGGCTTCGCCGAGATCGAGACGCCCTTCATGGTGAAGTACACGCCCGGCGGCGCGCGCAACTTCCTCGTGCCGTCGCGCCAGAACCCCGGACAGTTCTACGCTCTCGCAGAGAGCCCGCAGATCTTCAAGCAGCTCTTCATGTGCTCGGGCTTCGATCGCTACTTCCAGATCGTCCGCTGCTTCCGCGACGAGGACCTGCGCCTGGACCGCCAGCCCGAGTTCACGCAGATCGATCTCGAGATGAGCTTCGTCGTCGAAGAGGACGTTCAAGGCATCATCGAGGGCCTCGCGGCGTCGCTGTGGAAGGACGTCCTGGGCATGGAGCTCACGCTGCCCCTGCCGCGTCTCACGTACGCGGACGCCATCGGCAAGTACGGCTCCGACAAGCCCGACCTCCGCTTCGAGCTGCCGCTCGTCGATCTCACGGCGGCCTGCCGCGCGCACGATGGCGGCGGCGTCGGTCTCATTGCCGGCGCGCTCAAGACGCCGTCGGCGATCGTCAAGGCGTGGCGGCTGCCCGCGGCGAACGCCGCCAAGCTCGCGCGCTCGGACCTCGACAAGCTCGAGGAGTTCGCCAAGGGCTTCGGCGCGGGAGGTCTCGCGCGCGCGCGCATCGGCGCCGGGGGCGCGTGGACGCAGACGCCCATGAAGACGATCACCGACGACCTACGGACCGCGATCAACGCCGCCGCGGGCGCCGAGGAAGGCGACTTGCTGTTCCTGCAGTTCGGCGCGAAGAAGCTCGTCAACACAGTGCTCGGCGCGCTGCGCCTGCACGTCGCGGGCAAGCTCGAGCTCATCCCGAAGAACACCTGGAGCTTCGTCTGGGTGACCGACTTCCCGCTGTTCGAGGTCGGTGACGACGGCCATCTCGCCGCCGCGCACCACCCGTTCACGTCGCCGCACCCCGAAGATCTCGAGCGCCTCGAGAGCGATCCGGGTTCGGTGCGCGCGCGCGCCTACGATCTCACGCTCAACGGCAACGAGATCGCGGGCGGCTCGATCCGAATCCACCGACCCGACGTGCAGGCGCGCGTCTTCCGCGCGCTCGGCCTCAGCGACGCCGACGCCAACGCGAAGTTCGGCTTTCTCCTCGAAGCCTTCAAGTACGGCCCCCCGCCCCACGGCGGCATCGCGGCCGGCGTCGATCGCCTCGCGATGCTCCTGTGCGGCGCCGAATCGCTTCGCGACGTCATCGCCTTTCCGAAGACGCAAAAAGGCACCGATCTCATGACCGACGCCCCGTCGGGCGTGTCGAAGCGTCAGCTCGACGAGCTTCACATCGCCCTCAAGGAGTGACGGAAGCGATGGCAGCGCCCGCGTCCCCGCCCACGCGCGCGGCCACGCTCGAGCGGCTCGGGCGCGCGACGCGCGACGAGCTGGACTTGCTCGTGATCGGCGGCGGCGCCACGGGCGCGGGCATCGTGCGCGACGCGGCTCTGCGCGGCCTCACCGTCGCGCTCGTCGAGGCCGGTGACTTCGCGAGCCAGACGTCGAGCCAGTCCTCGCGTCTCGTCCACGGCGGCCTTCGCTATCTGCAGTACGGCGACCTGCGCCTCGTGTTCGAGGGACTGCGCGAGCGCCGCAACCTCATGACGATGGCGCCGCACCTGTGCCGCCCCGTAGAGTTTCTCTTCCCCGGCTACGAGGGAGAGAGCCCCGGGCTCTTCACCGAGGGCCTCGGCATCAAGCTCTACAACGCGCTCGCGCTGTGGCGTCCTCCTGCGTCTTCGCGAAGGCTCGCGGCGCGCGAGGTCTACGAGGCGGCGCCCTTTCTCCGCAGCGCGGGTCTCCTCGGCGCGCAGGCCTATGTCGATTGTCAGACGGACGACGCCCGCCTCGTGCTCGAGAACATCCTCGATGCCGAGCGCGCGGGCGCCGACGTGCTCTCGCACGCGCCCGTGACGTCGTTGTTGCACGACGAGCGCGGCCGGCTGCGCGGCGCGCACGTCGCGCCCGACGGCGCCGGCGCTCCCATCGATCTGCACGCCCGCGTCGTCGTCAACGCGACGGGCCCCTTCTCCGATACCTTCGATCGAGGCCGACAGAACCTGCGCCCCACCCTCGGCGTCCACATCATCGTCGACGCCGCGAGGTTGCCGCACGGCGGTCGCGTCGTCGTGCTGCGCTCGCCGCGCGACAACCGCTTGTTCTTCGTGCTGCCCGCGGGGCCGCGTACGGTCGTCGGCACGACGGACACTGACTGGACGCAGCCCGGCAGCGCCGACGCGCGCGCGGCGCCGCGTCTCGGCGACGTCATCCGCGCGCGTGGCGCCGACGTCGCCTATCTGCTCGAGGCCCTCAACCATGCGTATCCGCCGGCGCGCCTCGGCACCGACGATGTCCTCGCGACGACGGCCGGCCTCCGTCCGCTCGTCGCGACGCCGGCGCACACGCCGTCGCAGACCTCGCGCGAGCACGAGCTGCTGCGCGAGCCCGACGGGCTGCTCACGATCGTCGGCGGCAAGCTGACGACGCTGCGGAGCATGGGCGAGCAAGTCGTCGACGCCGTCGTCGAGATCCTCGCCGACAAGGGACGCGAAGCCCCGCTCGGTCCTTGCGTGACGGCGACGCGCCCCTTGCCAGGGGGCGGCGCTCTCCCTGCGCCGTCCGCGGCGTTCTCGGTCCTACCCGACGACGTTCAGGCACACCTGCTCGCGACCTACGGCGCCCTCGCGGGCGACGTGCTGGCGCCGAGCATCGCCGCGCCCGCGCTCGCGACGCGCGTCGATCCCGAGCTCCCGTACCTGTGGGCCGAGGTCGTCCACGCCATTCACGCCGAGCACGCGCGCGAGGTCGCCGACGTGCTCGCGCGCCGCGTGCCGCTCTTTCGTCAGGCGCGCGACCAGGGGCTCGGCGTCGCGCCGCTCGTCGCGGCCTCACTGGGCGAGCTCCTCGGCTGGACCGCCTCGCGCCGCCAGCAGTCCCTCGATGCGTATGTCGCGGCCGTCGAAGCGTCGCGCGCCTGGCGCCACGACCCGCCTTAGCCCGCCTATTCGCGCGTCGACAGCAGCGCGGGCAACGTGACCGTCACCTCGGCGCCGCCGCCCTCGCGGTTGCGCGCGGCGATCTTGCCGCCATGGTCTTGGACGATCGCGTACGCGACGGCGAGCCCGAGTCCCCGCCCTTTGCCCTCTTCCTTCGTCGTGAAGAAGGGATCGTACAGGCGCAGCAAGTTCTCCTCGGCGATGCCCGTGCCGCGATCGCGCACGATGATGCGTACCTCGTCGGTGTCGAAGACGGTCGCGATCTCGACCTCGCCCCTGCGGCCGCCACTGTCGAGCGCGTTCGAGAGCAGCTGCGAGACGACCTGTTGGAGCTGCCACGGGTCGCCCATGACGGGCGGCATACGCTCGGCGAGCGCGAGCTGCGCCGGCAGCGCCCGCTCGGGCTCGCGCGCCGTGAACGCGCGCACGGTGTCCCGCACGACGTCGTTCGCGAGGAGGCTGCGCCGGTCGGTGCCCGACGCCTGCCGCGAAAAGCGCACGAGCGCGTCGACGATGTCCTTGCACCGCAGGGCGCTCTTTTCGATCTCGCGCAGATAGTCCGCGCGCTCGGCCTCCGTGACGGCGCCGCGCTGGAGGATCTGCGTGAAGGCGAGGATGCCGCCCAGGGGGTTGTTGATCTCGTGCGCGACGCCGCCTGCGAGCCGCCCGATCGCCGAGAGCCGCTCGGCGCTCGCGAGCTCGGCCGCCATGACCCGCTCGTCGGTGACGTCGTGATAGTGGCAGACCGTGAGCGTCTCGTCGGGATCGAGCACGGGGAACGCCCGCAGCGTGTACGTGCGCCCATGCGTCGCGCGGACCTCGCCCTCGGCGGCCGTGCCGCAGCGCTGTGCCTCCGCGACGGGGCACCCCGTGCAGGGCTGCGCGCCGCTGCCGATGAGCTTGTGCGTCGATGCCGCCCGAACCTCGTGGCACCGCTGCCCCACGACGCGTTGAATCGCCGTACCCAGCTCGTCGGCGAGCGCGAGGTTCGCGCGCTTGATGACGTAGCCGCGGTCTACGATCATGAGCGGCTCCGAGATCGCATCGAAGGTGCGCTCCCATTGCCGCTTGGCCACCGACACGAGCACGCGTGTCTCGTCGTCGAGCTTTTCGTCGGGAGCCTTCGTCATGGGCGCAGCGAGCACATTGTGTCTCACAAAATAGTTTTCACGCCATCGATCGCACGCAGCTTCGCGTAAAGGACGAGCACGTGCTCGGCGCTCGCGACCTGGACCGTGATGCGGTGGCTCACGTACTTGCCGCCTGCGGACGGTTTTCGCTCGTGAGCCCCTGCCGCGATCGCCTCCGCCACGGCCTCTTCGAAGGCGGCCTCGGCGATCCGCGCGGCGACATCCTCCGCGTTGAGCGCGATCACCGAAAGCGAGTAGGCCGTCGGGAATTCATGGTTCGCCTCGAGGAGAGCAATCGCGCGCGCCCGCTCGTCGCCCGCATCTTTGCTGACGGCTTCGCTGTCGCCTTCGCCGACGGCTTCGTCGACCTCACGCGGCCCGCTCAATTGAGGCCGCTTCGAGCAGAAACCGACGCGGCCCCCAGGTGCACGGGCAGCGGCTTGTTCGTGCGCAGGACCTGTACGGGCAGCACGATGCGCATCGACTCGGGCAGCGGTTCGAAGAACCAAGAAGAGATCACGTTCGACATGCAGACGTCCACGGGGCATTCCTTGCCATAGGTCGATCGCGCGATCCAGCTCGTGCGGATCTCCCCGTCTCGCGCGAGGGAGAGCCCCACGCCGACGTACCCCGGGTGCTGGCAGGACAGCGGCAGCGGGTCGAAGCAGGTGTACAGCGTCGCCGCCTGGATCTGCGCCTCCTGTCGCAAGAGCTTCTCGACCTCCCACGGCGAAGAATCCGCCGGGATGGCCGACCTCATGTCGTGCTCGCCGAGGAGAGCGCCCGCGGGCACTGTGCAAAAGAACGTCGCGAGGGCCGCGAGCTGGATCGGCACCAACGCACGCCGCACGAAGGGCCGGCAGAATCCCGAAGAGAGCGCGATGCGCGCCCCCTCGGACGCGAGCCCGCGGATCGCGAACGTCGTCTTGGCGATCGCGATCTCGGCGTGCACGCCGTCCGCAAGCGCCACGCGGGCGCGCCCCATTCCGTCAATGGCGCGGGTTCGCTGGCCGGCGGCCGTCGCCGCGTCTTCGATGATGCCGCTCATGCCGGGCGCGATCGCGAGCTCGTACCGTTGCCCGCGGCGTCGCACGAGGGTGATGGGCAGCGGCGAGAACGCGTCGTCGTCGAGGTCGAGACCAATCGTGTAGTGCCCCGCGCGACGACGGGCCCGCGCCGCGGCGGCGAGCGTCAGCACGATGCCGAGCGCCGACCACAACGCGACGAACACGGGGCCGTGAATGATTCGGTGTCCCGCGAGGAGCCCGAGCGCCAACAGCGTCCCCGCCGCGAGCGTCACCGAGAGGACGACGAGCGCGGCGCGCGCGGCGGCGCGCCGTTCGTTTTGCGGCGAGAGAATGCGGACGGAGAGCGTCTCTCCGTTTACGAGATGCGCGATCTGAACGCTCTGTTTCACGCTGTTCCCCTCTGCGCTGACTGTCAGCGAAAAATTCTACTCGCTCCTCGCGATGGCGCCGCTGCGAAGTTCCGGAACGAGGTTCCTCGGAGCTGGCTCCAACGCGGGGGTGCAAAAGCGCGTACGCACCTCTTTCGGCAGGTCGTGACGTCAGTGTGACAACCAAGTCGCGCTTTTCCGCCGCAAATCACGATTTCGTCTCCTTGCAACCGAAGACGGGGTGCGTAGCGTGGTACGCGCGTGTGCCCCTCCCGACGCGCCGGTGAGCTAGTAATTTCAGCCACTTAAGAAAATTCCCGCCTGGCACAAGGCGTGCTAAATGTCGGCGCGACCTTCTGGGAGGAGGGTTCTAGATGCCTCAACTCGTCACCCAAACGAAGCCCGGGGATAAGACCTCGGCCACGGTTCCCTCGACGATGCCGAACCGTGAAAAGGCTCTCAAAATCCTTTCGAAGTCGATCTACAAGGAGATGCGCCAGAACGGCTACGAGCCAAAGCAGATCGTCGCCCTCGCGACGGAGCTCATCAGCCTCGTGACCTCGGACATCAAGGAAGATTCAAGGCTCGATTAGCGGGCATTTTTTCTAGCATTCAGATCCCGCTTCGAGCATTCTTCCGCGCGCCCCAAGGGGCGCGTTTTTTTTGCGCCCTGTCGTCTTTTTTACCTTCGGGTTTTACCTTCGGGGAGCAAACGTAAGCCATGGCAATCAAGACTATTTCCGAGCTCGACATCGCGGGGCGACGTCTCTTCGTCCGCGTCGACTTCAACGTTCCTCTGACCCCTGCGGGCGGCGTCGCCGATGACACGCGCATCCGCGAGAGCCTGCCGACGATCAAGTACGCGATCGGCCAGGGCGCGCGGGTCGTGCTCGCTTCTCATCTTGGCCGGCCCAAGGGCAAGGTCGACAAGAAGTACTCGCTCGAGCCCGTCGCGGCCCACCTCGCTGGGCTGCTCGGCGTCGACGTCGCGCTCACCGACGAGCCCGTCGGCGACGGCGCGCGCAAGGTCGTCAACGATCTCAAGGCCGGCTCCGTCGCGCTCCTCGAGAACTTGCGCTTCGCCGCCGGCGAAGAAGAGAACGACGAGACGTTCGCGCGAGCGCTCGCGAGCTACTGCGACGTCTACGTCAATGACGCCTTTGGAACGGCGCACCGGGCGCACGCGTCGACGGCCGGCATTACTAAGTTCGTGTCCTCGAAGGGCATGGGCCTGCTCATGGAGCGCGAGGTGAAGTTCCTCGGCAAGCTGCTCGGCGACGTCGAGCGTCCGTTCGTCGCCATCATCGGCGGCGCGAAGGTCTCGGACAAGATCGCCGTCCTCGAGAACCTCTTGCCGCGCGTGAACCAGCTACTCATCGGCGGCGCCATGGCGAACACCTTCCTCAAGGCCAAGGGCGGCCACCTCGGTCGCTCGCTCGTCGAGGAGGACAAGCTCGCCCTCGCCCGCTCGTTCCTCAAGAAGGCCGACGAGGCCGGCGTCGACGTGCTCTTGCCGCGCGATGCGGTGGCCGCCGCCGGGATCAAGGCCGAATCGGGTCGCGTCGTGCAGGCCTCGGAGATCCCCGATGACCTCGCGGCGCTCGACATCGGTCCCGAGACGGCGCGCGGTTTCGCCGACGCCGTGGCGCGAGCCAAGACGATCCTGTGGAACGGTCCCATGGGCGTCTTCGAGTCGGCGCCCTTCGCGGCGGGGACGTTCGCCGTCGCGAAGGCCATCGCCGAGACGAAGGGCGTCCTGTCTGTTGTCGGAGGCGGCGATTCGGTCGCGGCCATTCACAAAGCCGGCGTCGCCGACAAGATCTCGCACATCTCGACGGGTGGCGGCGCCTCCCTCGAGTTCCTCGAGGGCAAGACCCTGCCGGGTCTCCTCGCGCTCGAGAGCTGAGCCCAGCACTCATGTCGACGTCGACCCCGAGCCGCAAGCGGCGCCCCTTCTTCTGTGGGAACTGGAAGCTCAACGGCACGATTGCCGAATCGCTGAGCCTCGCTGCGGACGTACGTAACGGTGTCGCGAGCGCGGCGCGCGCGGCCGACGTCGTCGTGGCCCCGACCTTCACGGCCCTCCACGCCGTCGCGAAGCGCCTCGAGGACGGTCCCGTCGGCGTGGCGGCCCAGAACTGTTCTTGGGAAGCCAAGGGAGCGTTTACTGGCGAGGTGTCGCCGGCGCAGCTCGTCGACGTCGGCTGCAAGTACGTCATCCTCGGGCATTCCGAGCGGCGGCAACTCTTCGGTGAGCTCGACGCGAGCGTGAATCTCAAGGCCCGCGCCGCGCTCGCGGCGGGTCTCGCGCCCATCATCTGCATCGGCGAGACGCTCTCCGAGCGCGACGCGGGCGAGACGCTGGGGCGCATCCAGGCCCAGCTCGAGGGCGCGCTCGCCGACATTGGCGCCACCGAGTTGGCCCGCTGCCTCATCGCTTACGAGCCCGTATGGGCCATCGGCACGGGGCGCAACGCGACCCCAGCCCAGGCCCAAGAGGTTCACGCTTTCATCCGGGCTCGTGTGGCGGCAAAATCACCCGCGGTCGCCGAGGGCCTCCGCATCCTCTACGGGGGAAGCATGAAGCCCGACAACGTCCGCGCGCTCATGGCCGAAGCGGATGTCGACGGAGGCCTCATCGGGGGCGCTTCGTTGGTGGCCGAATCGTTCGTTCGTCTCGTGCAACAGGGAATTGAGGGCTGATCGTCATGACGACGTTTTTGACCGTACTTCACGTGACCGTTTGTTTGTTCCTGATCCTCGTGGTGCTGCTGCAGGCCGGCAAGGGCGGCGGCATGGGCATCGCGTTCGGCGGCGGAGGCGGCAGCCAGACCGTCTTCGGCTCGTCGGGGGCGGGTAACTTCCTCACGAAGCTCACGTCGGTGACGGCGTTCATCTTCCTCGTGACGTCGCTCGGTCTGGCGCACTACTCGAGCCAGCAGGACTCGAAGCGTCTGCAGCGGCTCGCGGAGCACAAGACCGAGGAGAAGAAGGTCGAAGACGAGCGCGCCGTGAAGCTCAAGGCCGACCTCGACAAGGCGCGGGAGGCCGCCAAGAAGACGGGCGCTCCCGAGGCGCCGAAGACGTGGGACTCCCCGGTGGGCGCCGCGGCCGCGTTGCCGACGCCGACGTCGAAGGCCGGCGAGAAGGCCGTCGCCAAGGATTCAGCGAAAGAGCCCGCGAAGGACTCGCCCAAGGCGGCCCCGAAGACCCTCGTGAAGGACAAGGCGGTCGAGGCCGCCCCCTCTGTCGCCGCGCCGACGGACGGCACGGCCGCGCCTGTGAAGCCGAAGAGGAAGCGCCGCACCGCACCGCCCGTCGAGGGCGCTGAGGGCGCGGCGGCTCCCGCGGCCCCGGCGGAAGCGCCGGCCGCTCCCGCGCAGTAGACTGGCGACGGCATGCTGCCGTTCACGAAGGTCCAAGGGCTCGGAAACGACTTCGTCGTCGTCGATCTGCGCCGAGACAGCGCGGGGCCGATGGCCGCGTCGGCACAGGAACCGGCGATCGTGCGCGCGATCTGCGATCGACACTTCGGCGTCGGCGCGGACGGCGTGCTGGCCATCTTGCCGGGTGCGAAGGGCGTTGCGCGCATGCGGGTCCTCAACGCCGACGGCAGCGAGGCCGAGATGTGCGGCAACGGCATCCGCTGCGTCGCCAAGGTCCTCTATGAGGCGGACGCGTCGCTGCGTCGGCCCGTGCTCGAGATCGATACCGGCGCCGGTCTGCTCGTCTGCGAGATGACCGCCACCGACGGACACGTCGACAGCGTCACCGTCGAGATGGGCCGCCCGCGCTTCTCGCGCGACGAGGTTCCGCTCGCGCCCGCCGGAGCCGGCCGCGCGCTGCGCGAGCCCATCACGGTTGCAAGCCCCGCGGACGCGGGGCGGGCGCTCGAGCGGACGTTCCACTTCACGGCCGTCTCGATGGGCAACCCGCACGCCGTCATCTTCGTCGACGATCCGAGCGAGGACCTGATGGCCCTCGCGACGAAGTACGGACCCGGGCTCGAGGTCGCGCCGACGTTCCCACGCCGCGCGAACATCGAGTTCGCGCGCGTGCGAGCCGGTACCTCGGGCGCCGAGATCGATCTGGTCGTCTGGGAGCGCGGCTGCGGCATCACCCTCGCCTGCGGGACGGGCGCCTGCGCGACGGCCGTCGCGGCCTGCGTCGAAGAGCGCCTCGCGCGCGGACGCGAAATTCCCGTGCACCTACCCGGTGGCCCGCTCGGCATCACCGTCGCGTCCGACGACGCCGGCGTGCGCATGCGCGGCCCGGCGACGACGGTGTTCCGCAGCGAGCTCGATCTCGCGGCCCTCGCCGCGCGCGTCGCCTAGACCCCGCGCACCAGCGCCTAAAACAACGTCGACTGGCCCGCGGGGGGCTTGCTGGGCGGAGGAAGCTTCAGGTGCTCGTACGCGCGGCGCGTGACCTGGCGGCCGCGCGGCGTGCGCAGCAAGAAGCCTTCCTGGATGAGGTACGGCTCGTAGACGAATTCCAGCGTATCGCGATCCTCGGCGAGCGACGCCGCGAGCGAATCAATGCCGACGGGGCCGCCGTCGAAGCGCTTGATGATCGTCGACAGGATCTTGCGATCGCCCGCGTCGAGCCCGGCGGCGTCGACCTCGAGGCGATCGAGCGCGTACTCGGCGAGGTCCTTCGTGACGCGGCCGTCGCCGCGCACCTCCGCGAAGTCACGCACGCGCCGCAGGAGCCGGTTCACGATGCGCGGCGTCCCGCGCGCGCGGCGGCCGAGCTCGTCGGCGCCTGCGTCGTCGATGGGGATGCCGAGCAGCCGCGCCGAGCGGCGCACGATCGTCGTGAGCTCGACGGGCGAATAAAAATCGAAGGCCTCGACGATGCCGAAACGCGAGAGCAGCGGCGAGCCGAGCTGGCCCGTGCGCGTCGTCGCGCCGACGAGGGTGAAGCGCTCGATGGGCAGCGGGATCGCGCGCGCGCCCGCGCCCGCGCCCGTGACGAGCTCGATGCGAAAGTCCTCCATCGCCGGATAGAGGCTCTCCTCGATGACGGCCTGCAGGCGGTGGATCTCGTCGATGAAGAGGATGTCGCCCTTGCCGAGCGACGTGAGGATGCCGGCGAGGTCGCCCTTGCGCTCGAGCGCGGGGCCCGAGGTGACCTTGACCTGCGTGCCCATCTCGTTCGCGAGCAGATAGGCGAGCGTCGTCTTTCCGAGTCCGGGCGGCCCCGACAGCAGCACGTGGTCGAGGGCGTCGCCGCGCTTGCGCGCCGCCGCGACGTAAACGGCCAGGTTGTCAGCGATCTTCTTCTGACCGACGAACTCGGCGAAGCTGCGCGGCCGAAGCGCGGCGTCATCGTCGTAGGGATTGGCCGCCGACGCTTCGGACGAGAGCACGCGCGCGCCGGACGGCTCCGCGCCGCCGTCCTCGTCGCGGTCTGCGCCGACGTCGTCGCCTTCGTCTTCGTGTCGCTTGCGCGGCATATCTACTGTCTCCTCAGCGCCGCGAGGGCCTCACGGAGAAGATCGGTCACGGGCCGCTTGCCGTCCATTTTCTCGACGAAGGCCGCGAACTCGACGGGCTTGTAGCCCGCGTGGAGCAACGCCCCGTACACCTCGCCGAGCGGCCCGGTCGGCACGCCGGGCGTCGCAGGCGACATCGCGGGAGCGAGACCGCGGCCCGCGGGCAACGTCGTGATCTTCTCGCGCAGCTCGAGGGCGAGCCGCTCGGCGATCTTGCGCCCCACCCCTTTGATCTGTGTCAGACGCGCGATGTCGCCTTTCGAGATGGCGCGCACGAGCTCGTCCGGGGGCAGGCCGGCGAGGATCGCGAGCGCGACGCGCGGGCCGACTCCCTGGACATCGATGAGTGTCTCGAACAAGCCGCGCTCGTTGGGCTCGGCGAAGCCATAGAGGCGGAGCGGCTCGTCCTTGACGAAGTGCGAGTGGATGTGGAGCCGCACCTCGGCGCCCAGCGCCGGCAGCGCGCCCAGGGTGGCGGCGCTCACGATCACCTGGTAGCCGATGCCCGCGACCTCGACGACGACGGATTCGCCGTTGTTGTCGAGGAGCTCGCCGCGCAAAAACGCGATCACGGGCGCCGCCTCGTGCGACCGGAGAACGCCGCCCGCGCGTGGCAGATCGCGATCGCGAGCGCGTCGGCGGCGTCCGGCTCTGGCACGCGTCGCAGCGACAGCAGCGCGCGCACGAGATACCCGATCTGATCCTTGGTGGCACGGCCGTGACCGACGACCGATTGCTTCACCGTCGCGGGCGCGTAGCCGCTCACCGACAGGCCGTGCTCGGAGGCGACGAAGATCGCGACGCCGCGCGCCTCGCCGAGCGCGAGCGTCGACTGGACGTTCTTGCCGAAGAACGCCTCCTCCATCGCGACGGCGTGCGGTCGCAGCTCGGTGACGAGCTCGCGCAGGGCGCCGCCGATCTCGGCGAGGCGCGCCTGCCGGGTTGCCTTCGCGGGGGCCGTGAGCACGCCGCACTCGACGTAGCGGACCTCGTCGCCGCGGCCGCCGCACTCGACGACGCCATAGCCGAGGCGCACCGTGCCCGGGTCGATGCCGAGCACGCGGAACGTCCCCGCGGGCGCCGCCGCGGGGCGCCCCCGCGGGGTCGCGGGCGCTGACAGACGCACGGGGCTCGCCATTGTTGTTGGGGTTGGGCCGACGTGCGGCCTAACCGCCGCTCTCCAGGGCCGACTCGTCGACGTCCATGTTGGAGAACACGTTCTGCACGTCGTCGCTGTCCTCGAGCGCCGCGACGAGCCTGAGCGCGGTGGCCGCCTCCTTGCCTTCGAGGTGGACGACGTTCTGCGGGACGAGTGAGACCTCGGCGTGGAGCGGTGCTGGCAGCCCGCCCTTCTCGAGCCCGTCGCGGATGCGCTCGAACTCCTTCGGGTCGGTGACGACGACGAGCGCTTCGCCCTCGGCGCGAATGTCGTCGGCGCCGAGCTCGATTGCGGCGTCGGTGGCCTTGTTCTCGTCGACGGCCATCTTGTCGAAGACGATCTGCCCGAGCTTCTTGAACATGTACGCAACCGAGCCGGAGGCGCCGAGGTTGCCGCCGTTGTGCGTGAGGATGCTGCGAACCTCGCTGGCCGTGCGGTTGCGGTTGTCCGTCATGACCTCGACGAGCAGCGCCGACCCGCCCGGACCGAACACCTCGTAGTGGAACTCTTCGTACTGCACGCCGTCCAGATCGCCGACGCCCTTCTTGATGGCGCGGTCGATCGTGTCGTTCGGCATGTTGACCTCGCGGCCCTTGTCGACGGCCGTCCGCAGCCGCGGGTTGGTGGCGATGTCGCCGCCGCCGAGTCGGGCCGAGACGGTCAATTCCTTGATGACCTTCGTCCACGTCTTCGACTTCTTCGAGTCGGTGACCTCTTTCTTGTGCTTGATCTTCGACCAGCGATTGTGGCCCGACATGGCCTCTGTCCTACCACAGGGCCCTGGTCGTCGGGAGGCGGTCCGCGGGCTCGGGCCGCTCTGTTCAGGGCGCTTCCGCGCCGGGGGTCGCGGGCAGCGGCGTGTGGTTCCAAGCGTCCTTTCGATCGCACGCGCTCTGCACGAGCCGATGCACCGAGTGTCCCGCCCACGCGACCGACGAGACGTCGACCCACCCGCCGTAGCTCGAGACGACGGCGTCGCCGCGCAGCAGCCGCGTGACCTCGCCACTGTTCGACAGGCCATCGGCGCCGATGCGCCCATCGACGCGCAGGAGCTGCGTGCCCGCGCGCGGGGGCACGTCCTGCCCGTCTTGGGCCACGTAGGCCGACGTCACGACCAACGCGTACTCGCCGGGCCCGATCGTCGTCGGTGGAAGCGCGTCCGAGCCGCGCCCGTCAGCGATCGAGAGGCCATCCGTCGCGATGATCTCGCCGCCCAGGTTCCGAAGCTCGACGAACTCCTGCGCCGGCTCGGTGCCCGCCGCGTTCGCGAGGACTTCCGTGATCGCGAGCGCGGGTAACGCCGCGGGCGTCCTCCACGCGACGGCCGCCGATTCGGCGACGTTGCCCGCGCGATCGATCGCCCGCACGGTGAGGGTCGCGTCGCTGTCGGGCGGCAACATCCCCACGGGCGCCGCCAGATCGAACGTCGTCGCGCCCGCGCCCGCGGCGACGTCGCTCTCGGCGTCGCCCGCGCGCAGAAGCACCGTGCCTGTGGCCGGCTCGTCGGTCGAGAACGTGACGGCCACGCACGGGCCCTCCAGCGCGAGCGTGACGCCCGAGACCACGGGCGGCGTCACGTCGGCGTCAGCGGCCGTGTCGAACACGCCCACGAGGCCCGCCGGCAGCGGCGCGCTCTGTTCGTCGCTGGCGCCTCCGCCGAGCGCGACCCGACAGCTCGTGAGCGCGGGCAGGCGCGCGCCGACCGTGACGTCGTAACAGAGGCCGCCTTCGCAGAGGGCCGCGTCCGAGACCGCCGTCGAGGGCGTGCCGCAGACGTCGAACGCCGGCGTCCCGAAGGCGACCGGCCCCGGGAACTTCACGCGGAGGGCGGCGAGGTTGAGCGGCACGTCCGTCGCCCCCGCGACCGGATCGACGAGCGTCCCGGCCGAGGCCGCCGGCGCGGCGCGCCCGCCCCCCCGCGCAACCTTGGTGAGATCGGTGTCGGGCACGCACCCCGCGACGATCGAGAAAACCAGGACGACTAGGAACGCTCCCGAGGCGACCGCGAGGAGCTCCCACCCACCGATGTGAACGCGCATGGCGCCTTTTCGGCCGCCCGTCCGTTCGGTTGCCACGTGATAGAAAGACCTCGCAAAAATGTCCGATGCTCCTGATCGCCCAGCCGCCGTCCGCCCGCCCGACCTCGTTCTCGCCTCGGCGTCGCCGCGTCGCCGCGAGCTGCTCGAGCGTATGGGTCTGTCCCTCGTCGTCGCGGCCGCCGACGTCGACGAGACGCCGCTGCCCGACGAGCGACCGGCCGACTACGTCCGCCGCGTGGCCGGGAGCAAATGCGATACGGTCGTCGCCGCGCGCTCGCCGGCGGTCTCAGAGGGCCTCGCCGTGCTCGCCGCCGACACTATCGTGATCGCCGCGGGCGACGCCAACCAGATCCTGGGCAAGCCCGTCGACGCCGACGACGCGCGGCGGATGCTGACGCGGATCGCCGGCCGCAAGCACGAGGTCGCGACGGCCTACCGCATCCGCGTCGGCGAGCGCTCCGTCGAGCGCACGGTCACGACGATCGTCTCCTTCCGCGCGCTTTCGCCCGCCGAGGTCGACGCCTATGTCGCCTCGGGCGAATGGCGCGGCAAGGCCGGCGGCTACGCCGTGCAGGGCATCGCCGGCGCCTTCGTGACCGAGCTGCGCGGCTCGCACACGAACGTCATCGGGCTGCCCGTGTCCGAGGTGCTCGCCGATCTCCAGGCGTTGGGCGCCCTGCCCGGCTATCCGCCGCCTGGCTTTGGGGGCGCCGCCTGACGCGCGACGCGGAGATCGCGGCCGGTCTCGCTGACGTCCGCGCGCGGCTCGCGACCGCCGAGCGGGCCGCGGGACGCGCCGCCGGCAGCGTGCGCCTCGTCGCCGTCAGCAAGAAGATGCCCGCCGACGACGTGCGCGCGGCGCTCGCCGCGGGCCAAATCGACTTCGGCGAGAGCTACGGACAGGAGTTCCGCGACAAGCGCCAAGCTTTCGGGGCGGACGCGCCGCAGCCGCGGTGGCACTTCATCGGTCCGCTGCAGGCGAACAAGGTGAAGTACGTCGCGGGACACGTCGCGCTCGTCCACTCCGTCGATTCGGCCGAGCTGGTCGCGGAGCTCGAGCGACGGGGAGACCCCCAGGCGTGTCTCATTCAGGTGAACGTCGCCGGCGAGATCCAAAAACGTGGCGTCGCGCCCGACGCGCTGCCGGCGCTGCTCGATCTCTTCGCCAACCTGCGCCACGTTCGGTGCGAGGGGCTCATGACGGTTCCGCCGCTCGCGGATGATCCCGAGGCGTCTCGGCCGCACTTCGCGGCGTTGCGCACGCTGCTCGAGCGCGAGGGCGCGCGATCCCGACCCGGCGTCTCGCTGCGCGAGCTCTCGATGGGAATGAGCCATGATCTGGAGGTCGCTGTGGCCGAGGGTGCGACTCTGATTCGGGTGGGGACCGCTATCTTTGGCGCACGTATCCCGTCGAAGGAGTGACACGCGCGCCCGGATTTCGACAGACGACGCGCGGCCGCGCAAGACTGCGCCAGCCCGAGCGTCCACGATTTCCGTAGTTGAGTCGTGGACCTCCGACGTACACAGCGGCGCGTTCGCGCCGCGGCGCGTGTCTTGCTACTGTGGTCGCCCCATGATGAAGCCCTCCACCTTGATCCTCTCGTTGGCGCTGACCACCCTCGCCGCGGTCGCCGCTCCCGCGGCCGCCCACGCCGCCGTTTGTGTCCAGCTGGACACGGCGCACGACAACCTCTCCGAGCAAGAGCGCGCGGGCACGATGACGATGCTCGTGCAGACGCTGCAGCAACAGGGGCAGCAGGTCGGGACGGAGGGCTGCCAGGGAACGTACGTCGTCTATCACGTGCGCCTCGGCTACAGCGTCAACGTCGTGTTGCAGGGGCCGGGCGGATACCGCCAGGGTATGGCGCGCGCGATCGAAGAGGTGCCGGCGCTCTACAGCCAGATGGTCCGGTCGCTGCTCACGGGGCAGCCGATGAACACGGCGAACGGGACGGTCGATCGCACGAACGTCACGTCGGCGCAGGTCGCGCCGAACCGGGTCGAGGCCGACTCGCTCTGGTACGTGCGCCTCGGCTACGCGGGCATCGTGGGTCCGAAGTTCGGTGGCGGCCCCGCCTTCGGCTTCGGCTACCGCTACGAGCTGGACTCGATCGGCATCGATTTTTCGTTCCTGAACTTCGTCGTGCCGAGCAGCAACAGCTCGAACACGTCGGTGGGCTTCTCGGGCTCGATCATCAAGCTCCAGGGGCTGTACTTCCTCAACCCGATCGCGAACGGCTCGATGTACCTGGGCGCGGGCGCGGCGTGGGGCTTCACGGCCAGCTACGAGGAGGACTCGCTGGGCAACATCCGCTCGCTCAGCGGCTCGGGCCTCCAGGGCGAGGCGACCCTCGGCTACGAGTTCCTGCGGGCGAGCACGATCCGCATGTTCGCGCAGGCCGACGCAACCCTGCCCTTCTACAAGATGACCGGAAGCACCTTCTCGACGAACGACGAGAGCTGGGCTCCCACCTTCGCGCTGTCGGTGGGCATCGGCTGGGGCCGCGGCACGGCCCGCGTTCACCTTGTGCAGTAACGCGCCCGTTTGGGGGTAACATGGCGCGGTGAGCGATGACGGCGGCGTTCCCGATGTGGTCCCCGAGGACGAGACGATCGCCGTCAGCGGCCGCAAGTCGCAGGAGATCGTCCCCCCCGTCTTGCAGCAGCGCACCGTCGTCAAGGTGCTCACGGGCCTCGAGGCGGGCCGCGTCCACGTCGTCACGCAGGACGTGATCGTCGTGGGGCGCGGCGCCGGGTGCGACCTGCGCATCGACGATTCGTCCTTGTCGCGGCAGCACTGCCGCATCCGCCTGACGAACGGCACGTTCTTCGCCGAGGATCTCGACAGCCGCAACGGCACGATGGTCGACGGCACGCGCAGCAAGACGCCCATCGCGCTGCACGACGGCGCCCTCATTCAGCTCGCCGCGAGCACGATCATCATGTTCTCGCACCAGGAGGACCTCGAGGTGCAGGCCGAGCAGCGGCTCTACGCGTCGGCGGTCCAGGATCCGCTCACGGGGCTGCACAACCGGCGACACTTCGACGCGCGCCTCAAGTCCGAGTTCGCCTTCGCGAGCCGTCACCAGACGCCCCTATCCGTGCTGCTCATCGACATCGACCACTTCAAGAGGGTCAACGACACCTACGGTCACCCGGGCGGAGACGCGGCGCTGCGAATCCTCGGGGATCGGCTGCAGCGCACCGTGCGCACGGAGGACATCGTCGCGCGCTACGGCGGCGAGGAGTTCGGTGTCATCGCGCGCGGCATCGAGAGCGCCGGCGCGATGCTGCTCGCGGAGCGCGTGCGCTCGACGGTCGAAAAGATCAGCCTCGTGCACGACGACAAGACGATCACGTTCACGATCAGCGTCGGCGTCGTGACGCAGTCGCGCGAGCGCGTGTTCGACACGCCGGCCGCCGTGCTCAAGGCCGCCGACGACGCGCTCTACCAGGCGAAGGCCGCCGGCCGAAATCGATCGATCCGCGGCTGACGTCAGGCGGGCGCGAGCACGGCGATCACCCGCAGCGTCATCTTCGACACGACGATCTCGCGCACCTCGAAGGTGGTCTCGGCGGCGGCGCCTTCGTCGACGAGGCGCGCGTGGGCGGCCTCGGTGAGCAGCGTCTCGCCCGCTTCGGCGACGTCCTCTCCGAGCTTCGAGGCGATGTTGAGCTCGTTGCCGTAGAAGTCGTCCTCGAGCATGAGCACTTCGCCGAAGCCGACGCCGATGCTCGCGTGCAGATCCCAGTCCTCGGGCAGGAAGACGTTCGCCGTCGCGAGCTGCGTGTGAACGTCGCGCGCCGTCGCGACGGCGGCGGCGACGGTCCGGAACACGGCGAAGACGTTGTCGGCCTCCGTCTTGACGATGCGTCCGTCGTTGCGCGCGACGATGGGACGCACGATGCCGTGCAGCCGGTGAATCATCGCGAGGAAGTGCGTGATGCCGTAGCGCGCGGTGAGGCGAGAGAAGCCGCTCATGTCGAGCACCCACAGCGCGTGCGTCTCACCGAACGCCTCCCAGATCTCACGATCGATCTCGGTGAGCCGCTCGGGATGCTCGTTGCGCCGTTCGAGCATGCGCGCGAGCGCCTCGTGTCCCTCAAGACCTTCCCACTTCGCCATGAGACCTCCTCGGCCAGTTTCTCACGGCCTCCCGGCGGGGGCGAGACGACGCCCCCGCCCCCGTCAGGGAAAGCGGCCGCTCGCGACGAGGAGGTCGAGGCGCGCGTGGCGGGCGACGTCCTCGGCCTGGGAAGCGTCGCCCTCGGCGTCGCGCGCGCGGTGAGCGGCGTCGATGACCTCGAGGTTCGTGGTCGCGCCCGCCTCGTAGGCGAGGTTCGCGAGGTCGTAGGCCTTGTGCGCGAGCAAGACCTCCTCGCGCACGGAGAGCAGCGCCTGATCGGCGTGCAGCAGGGACTCGAAGGCGACGCGCACCTCTGATTGCGCCTGGCGAAGAGAGGCGTCGAGGTTTGCGCGGGCCTCGGTGACGAGCGCGTCGCGCTCGCCGCCCACACCGGCGCGGAGACCGCCGTCGTAAAGCGGCAGCGTGAGGAGGAGCTGAGCCTGCCAGCCGATCTTGGCCTGCAACGCGGAGCCTATCTGCACGAACGGCTGGCCCACGGCCGCGAGGTACGGGGCGTAATAGGCCCAGACGTCCTTGCGTGCGTGCTCGGCGGCCACGACCTTCCCGCGCTGGGCGTCGATGTCCGGGCGCCGCGCGCGGGCGTCCTCGAGCGCGTCGGGGAGGCTCGGCAGCTTCCCCAGATCGACGCCGTTGACGGAATCGACGGGGGTCGCGCCGCCCACGAGCACGCCCAGCGCCTCGCGTGCGCGCACGAGCCCTGTGTAGACGGTCTGCAGCTGTACCTCGACGGTGGCGAGGTCTTGTTGGGCCCGCACGTCGTCGATGCTGCGGCCGACGCCGCCGGCGAGCCGCGTGTGCGCGTACGTCGCGTGGGCCCGGGCGTTGGCGCGCGCGGCCTCCGTCGAGCGGATCTGTCGGTGTTGCGCGAGGACGGAGAGATAGGCGTTGGCGGTCGCCTGCGCGATGAGGCGGCGCACGTCGCCCGCGTTCTCCTCGGCAACGCGGCGAGCGTCGCGTGCGCGGCGATCGGCCGTCCAGCCCTGCGGCGCGACGAGCGGCACCGTGAGCACGAGGTTGCCGGCGATCTGATTCTCAGCCGCGATGACCTTCTCGTTGAGGACGCGGTCGTGGTCGAGCCGTGTGTAGACCCCGTTCCCGACGAGCGTGGGCCACCAGCCCGCGCGCGCCTGCTCGAGGAGGCCTTCGGCGCGCGCGACCTCGGCGCGGGCGATCGCCAAGGTCGGGTTGCGCGCGACCGCGCGGCGGATCGCCTCGTCGAGCGTGATGCGCTCGGTGGTGTCGGCGGGAGGTCCCGCCCCGGGGCCGACGGGGACCTCCGTCGCGCGCGCCGACGGCGCGGCCGCCACCGAGGCCATGACGAGGAACGTCCACGAGAGACGCCGGCTACGCATGAGCGCCCTCGCCCCTCGCGACATCGTCCGCGTCGGGCGAGGCCCCGTGGGCCCGCTTCGAGAAACGCTCGAGCGCCGTGTAGAGCGCCGGCACGAGGAACAGCGTGAAGAACGTCGACACCGTGAGGCCGCCGATGACGGCGCGCGCGAGCGGCAGGTTCGTCTCGCTGCCCTCGCCGATGCCCGCCGCCATCGGGATGAGGCCCACGATCGTCGCGATCGTCGTCATGAGGATGGGCCGCAGGCGCGTGCGCCCCGCTTCGATCGTTGCCCGGTTCAAGTCCATGCCGCGGTCGCGCAGCACGTTCGCAAAATCGACGAGCAGAACCCCGTTCGACACGACGATGCCGACCATCATGATGATGCCCATGAAGCTGTTCACCGAGAGCGTCGTACCTGTCAGGTACAACGCGACGAACACGCCCGTCACGCCGAGCGGCACGCTGAACATGATGACGAGCGGGTCGATGAGCGACTTGAACTGCGACGCGAGCACCATGTACACGAGCAGGATCGCGAGCACGCCGCGAACCCGAGATCGGCGAAGGCCTGCTTCTGGGCCTCGGTCTGCCCGCCCAGGTGCGCCGTGAAGCCGTCGGGCGGCGGCAGGTCGTCGAGGACAGCTTGCACGGCGGCGCTCGCGCCGCCGAGATCCTTGCCGGGGCCGACGTTCGCCGTGACGTCGACGATTCGCTGCAGGTACTTGCGGTTGATGACGACGGGGCCGCTGCCGCGGGTCACCTTCGCGACGGTGTCGAGCGCCACCATGCCGCCCGCGGGCGTGCGCATGAACAGCGTCGACAGGTCGCCGACGCGCGAACGGTGGGCGTCGTCGAGACGCACGTTGATGAAGTACTCGTTGCCCGTCTTCGGATCGGTGAACGGGATGGGCTGGAACTGCGTGTTGCCGACGAGGCTCGTGAGCACGGTCTGTGCGACCTGCTCTTCGCTGAGGCCCAGGGTGCCGGCCTTCTCGCGGTCGACGGCGACGTCGAGCTCGGGGTAGTTGTCCTCGCGGTTGATCTGGACGTCGGTGAGCCAGGGCTTGCCGTCGACGTCGTTGAGCGCGCGCACGCGCGCGAGCACGCGCTTGGCGTACTCGGAGCCGACGTCGAGGTCGTGGCCGACGATCTCGATGTCGACGGGCGCCGGCGCGCCGAAGTTCAGGATGCGCTTCACGATGCCGCCAATGAAGAAGTAGGCCTGCGTGCCCGGCAGCGCGTCGCGCAGCTCGGCGCGCGTGAGCTCGGCGGCCTTCGTGTCCGAGATGTCGCGTTGGGAACGCGGCACGAGGTTCACCTGCACGTTGCCGGAGTGCGGCCCCGTGTTCTGCGAGAACACGGCCGAACGCCCGATGGGGAGGCCGACGTCCGAGATCATCGTCGTCGTCGCTGGTCGAGGTCCTGCTCGCAGGTGCTTGTCGGCCGCCTGCTCGATGCGCCGGCTCACCTCCTCGGCGTGCTCGACGCGCGTGCCGATGGGCGCCTTGAAGCTCACGGTGAACTGGGCCTCATCGGCGTCGGGGAAGAACTCGGTGCCGATGAAGCGTTTGAGAAACAGTGACACGGCGAACAGCCCGAGGATGCCGAACACCGTGACGGCGCGGTGCCCGAGCACCCACCCCAAAGAGCGGGCGTACGCGGCGTCGACCGCCTCGAGTCTTCGGGTGATGACGCCCGCGAGGCCGCTCGGCTTGGTCTCGCCGTCGCCGCTCTTGAGCGTGAGCAGGCACAGAAGCGGCGTCACCGTGCGCGACACGAAGAAGCTCATCGAGAGCGCGAAGGTGATCGTGAGCGCGAGCGGCAGGAACAGGTTCCGCGCGACGCCCGTGAGGAATAGCACCGGAAAAAACACGACGATCGTCGTAATCGTCGACACGAGGATCGGCATGGCGACTTCCTGCGCGGCGGCGAGCACGGCGGCGCGCCGGTCTTGGCCGAGCGCGAGGTGGCGGTGGATGTTCTCGAGCTCGACGATCGAATCGTCGACGAGCCGCCCGACGCCGAGGGCGAGCCCCCCCAGTGTAAAAACGTTGAGCGTCTGCCCCGTGAAGTACAGGCACACGAACGTCGCCATGATCGACAGCGGGATCGCGACGGCGATGATGCCGGTCGAGCGCAGGCTCACGAGGAAGATGAGGATGACGAGCACGGCGAGCAGACCACCCGAGACGGCCTCGTGCTCGAGCGCCGACACGGCGGCGCGGATGTAGTGCGACTGGTCGAAGGCGATCGAGAGCTTCACCGTGGGCGGCACACCGCGCAGCTTCGTCATCGTGTCGCGCAGGGTGTCGACGACGGCGATCGTGTTGGCGCCCGGTTGCTTGAGCACGCGCAGATAGACGCCGCGCGACCCGTTGACGCGCACGATCTCCGTCTGGTCGGCGGCCGCGTCCTTGACGGCGGCGACGTCGGAGACGCGGATTGCCGACGTCCCTTCCCGCCCGTTGCCGGCCGCGGCGCGCCGCACGATGACGTCCTCGAGCGGCTTGGCGCGGTCGACTTGCGTGTTCGAGAAGATGTTGTAGTCGCGGTCGCCGGCGCGCAGGTTTCCGCTCGGCAGCAGGAGGTTCGACGCTTTGACCGCCGCGACGAGGTCGAGGATGCCGAGCCCGCGCGCGCGCAGCGCATCGGGCTGCGCCTCGACGTTGATCTGCCGCGTCTTGCCGCCGCTGACGTTCGCGCTCGCGACGCCGGGGATGCGCTCGAGCTGCGGCTCGATCGTGTTGTAGGCCAGATCGTAGAGCTGGCGCTCGTCGAGGCCCTCCCCCGTGACGGCGACCTGCGCGACGGGGATGTTCGTGATGTCGAACTTGATGATGAACGGCTGCTGGATTCCGGGCGGCAGCGTGTTGAGGATCTGCGCGACCCGCTGCGACACCTCGAACTGCGCGTTGTCGAGGTTGACGCCGTAATTGAACCAAACGCTCACCGACGAGAAGCCCTGCCGCGAGATGCTCTCGACGCGATCGACGCCCGGCGACGCGCCCGTGGCGCGCTCGATGGGCTCGGTGATGCTCTTCTCGATGTCACCCGGTCCCGCGCCCGTATAGAAGGTCGCGACGCGGATGACCGGGACGGTGATCTCCGGGAACAGATCGACGCTGAGGCGACGCACGGACACGATGCCCAGCACGACCGTCATGAGCGACATCATGAGGATGAGGACCGGATTTCGGAGGGCGAGGCGCGTGAGCCACATGGCGCGTTCCTCTCCCTAGGGGCGACTGGCGTCGGGGGCGTTGGTCGCCGTGACGGCGCGCCCGATCTGCGCGCCCGTGAACGGATCGACGCCGCGCGTGGGCCGCACCTTCACGCCCTCGGCGAGGCCCTCGACGCCGGCCGTGACGACATCCTGCCCCGCGCGCAGGCCGGCCAGGACCTCGAACCAGTCGCCGCCATCGACGCCCGTCGTGAGCGCCACGCGGTGGACGATGTCGCCGTCGACGACGAAGACGAACGGCTTGGCGTCGACGAAGACGACGGCGCTCACGGGCACGACGACGGCGGCCGGGTGCACTTCGACGACGATCGCGCCGCGTCCGTACATGCCGGGCCGCAGCTCGCCCGTCGGGTTCGCCAGCTGGACCTCGACGTCGAGCGTGCGCGTCCCGGGGTCGAGCGACGGCGAGAGGCGCACGACCTTGCCGGCGTACGAGCGGCCCGGCATGGCGTCCAGCTCGACGTGCGCGTCCTTGCCGACGGCGAGTCCGCGCAGCTCGCGCTCGTTGACGCCCACGAACATGCGCAAGACGTCGACGCGCGCGACGGTCAGGATCGCGCCGCCGCCCGGCGGGCCCACGAGCGCTCCCGGGTCGAGCCGCCTCTGCGTGACGACGCCCGTGAGCGGCGAGGCGATGCGCGTCTCGCCGAGGCGCACGGCGACAGCGGCGATCTGCGCCTGCGCGGCGGCCTGCGTGGCCTCCGCCGAGGCGACCTGACTCTCGGCCTGCTGCAGCTCTTGCTGCGAGATCACGGCCGAGGGCGCGAGGGCCCGCGCGCGCGCGAGGTTGGTCCGCGCGAGCGCCGCCGACGATTGGGTCTGCGCGAGCGTGCCGCGCGCGGCCGCGAGCTGATCGGGCAGGTCGCTCGGCCGCACGAGGGCGAGCACCTGACCACGCTTGATGTGATCGCCGCGATCGACGAGCACGGCGTCGAGGTATCCGAGCGTCTTGGCGCCCACGTCCGCCTGCTCGAGGGGCCGCAGATCGACGGGCGCGCGCACCTCGACGGGGACGTCGCGCGCCTCGACCCTCGCGACGATGACGAGCGGCGGCTGCCGCGCCGTCGCCTTCGTGGCGTCGGCGCCATGGCAACCAGCGACCGCGGCGGTCAATCCGACGAGGGCCACGAGAGCCGGACGACAAGGGAGAAAACGCAAGAGACGAGGAAGGTCCACGCGAATGCCGTTTCTATACCAATTCACGGCGCTTCTTGCTGATACATTGACGGGCGGTGAGCGTCGACCTTCGAGACCTGCCACCGGGTGCCTCACGCGGCGCGCCCGTCGTCATCGACTTCGAGGGCGAGCCCATCCGGGCCTTTGCTGACGAGCCCGTCGCCGTTGCCCTGCACGCGGCGGGCGTGCACACGCTGTCGCGCTCGCCGAAGTACCACCGCCCGCGCGGGGCTTTCTGCCTCGACGGACACTGCGCTTCTTGCACGCTGCGCATCGACGGGCGCCCCAACCGGCGCGCGTGCACGGTGCTCGCGCGCGCCGACCTGCACTGCGAGCGACAGAACGCCTTCCCGAGCGCCGACGTCGATCTGCTCACGGCGGCGGATTGGCTGTTCCCCGGCGGAATGGATCACCACACCCTGATGACAGGAAATCGCTTCGGGAACGCACTTTTCTTGAAGCTCGTGCGCGAAATGGGCGGCTCGGGCACGTTGCCAGAGGCGGTCCCTAAGGTCTTGCCCGCGCTCCGCGACGAGGAGGTCGACGTCTGCATCGTCGGCGGAGGTCCCGCGGGCCTTTCGGCGGCGCGCGCCGTCGCCGCCGCGAAGCCCGGCGCGCGCGTGGCGCTCTTCGACGAGCAACCGACGCTCGGCGGCTCGCTGCTCGCGCTGCCCGGCGGCGCGACGCGCGCCACGGCGCTCGCCGACGCGGCCGAGACAGCCGGCGCGCGGTTGACAACGGGCGCGACGGTCCTCGCCTTCTATCCCGAGGACGAAGGTCCGGCGGGCACGCTTGGAGTCCTCGCGATCGCGACGTCCGAGGGTCTGCGCCGCCTCTCGGCGCGGCGTTTCTTGTACGCGACGGGCAGCTACGACCAGAACCTGCCCTTCGTCGACAACGATCGGCCGGGCATCCTGTCGGCGCGCGCCGTGGGACGGCTCGCCTTCCAGTGGGGCGTGCGCCCCGTGCCGCGCGACGCGCGCGTCATCGTCGTCGACGGCGCGCCGACGGCCGGCCCGCTCGCGCGCGGCCTCGTCGCGGCGGGGGTGAAGGTCGAGGTCGTCGACCTCGCGCGCGATCGCGTCGTCGCCGCGCGCGGCACGCAGCGCGTGCGCGGCCTCGTCGTCAAGGGCCCGTCTGGCCGCGAGCGCCGCATCGACGGAGACGTCGTCGCGATCGCGACGCTGCCGGCGCCCGCCTCCGAGCTGCCGCGCCAGCACGGCGCACAGGTGCGGCTCGAACGAGCGCGCGGCGGCTTCGTCGCCCTGGTCGACGACGCGTACGCGACGTCCGCGCAGCACGTCTTCGCCGCCGGAGACGTCACCGGTTACCGAGGTCCCGAGGATTCCGCCACCGCGGGCGCCGCCGCCGGCCGCGCCGTCGCCGCCACATTGGAGTGAGCCCGAGCCCATGCCCATGTCATCGATGCCATCGAAACCGTCTTCTTTCGCTTCGGTCCTGGCCCTCGCCTCTCTCGCAGGGCTCTTGGCCTGCGCCGCGCCCGCGCCTCCACCGCCCGTGACGCCGGCCGAGGCGGTCGCGAGCCCGGTCGTTCAACCTCCGCCCTTCGCGCCGCGCGGTCCCGCGCCCACGAAGGAGGCCGCCGCGAACCACCGCCGCGCGCAGCGGACGGCGATCCTCGACGCCGCCTGGCGCACCGTGCGCGACAAGCACTACGACAAGACGCTGGGCGGCCTCGACTGGAACGCCGTACGCGCGCGCTACGAACCCCTCGCCCTCGCGGCCCCGTCCGAGGCGGCCTTCTATCGCGTGCTGAACCAGATGCTCGGTGAAGTTGGCCAGTCGCACATGATGATCACGGGCCCCGGCGCCGAGGACGAAGACGATATCGAGGAGCTGGCTGATCCTGGCGAGACCGCGGGCGGCGCGTCCGCCGCCGTCCCGTCGCCCTCGGGCGCCATCGGAGATCCCGGCCTCACCGTGCGGGTCATCGAGGGCCGGCCGACGATCTCCGACGTGCGCAAGGGCTCGGCCGCCGAGCGCGCCGGCCTGCAGCCCGGCTTCATCGTGACTCACATCGCGGGCCGCGCGCTCAAGGTCACGAGCGATTCGGCCCGCCCGATGCGCCCCGTCGAGGAGCGCTTCGCCGTGCGTCGCCTCGCGCTGCGCCGGCTCCTCGGCCTCGCCGGCACGCGCGTGACCGTCCGCTACCTCGACAACGCCGACAAGCCCGGGCACGTCGTCCTCGTGCGCGACGAGCCCGCCGTGCCGCCCGTGCGCATCGGCCACCTGCCGCCGCTGTATCCCGAAGTGCACTCGCGCCAGCGCGGCGACGTCGGCATCATCGCGTTCAACGTATTCCTCGTCGACCCGGTGCTCACCGAGATCAAGAAGGCCATCGACGGCTTCCGCACGCGCGGTGCCCGCGCCCTCATCCTCGATCTGCGCGGCAATCCCGGCGGCCAGGCGGCCATCACGATTCCCATCGCGGCGCGGCTCGTCGACGCCCCTCTCACGCTCGGCACGATCCAGTTCCGCGACTTCATGCAGACGCTCGTCGCGCGGCCCGAGGCGGGCGTGACGCCGTTCCTGGGTCCGGTCGCGATCCTCACCGACGAGGGCACGGCCTCGGCCTCCGAGCTGCTCGCGGCGGGTCTGCAGGAGGCGAAGCGCGCTGTCGTCGTAGGCGACTCGACGCTCGGCGCCGCGCTGCCGTCGGTGATCGAATCATTGCCGGGCGGCGCCGTCATGCAGTACGTCGTCGCCGATTTCAAGACGCCCAAGGGCGTCATGCTCGAGGGCCGCGGCGTCCAGCCCGACAAGCGCGTGCTCGAGACGCGCGCGAGCCTGCGCACCGGACACGATCCCGTCCTTGACGCCGCCCTCGTGGCCGTCAGAGCATCGCGGGCTCGATGATGATGAAAACACGCGCCTTTAGTTTTGTTTCGGTCGTCTTGCTCGGCGCCCTCGCTTCGGCGGGCGCGGCGCACGCCGCGCCCGCCAAGAAGATCCCCGACGGGCCCGCCGTCGCCGGCGCGCCCCGCGCCGTCGAGGCCATCCTCGCCGACGTCGTCACGGCGATGGGGGGCGAGGCCGCGTGGAAGAGCCACTCGACGATGGTCGAGAAAATCGAGCTCACGATCGCGGGGCTCGGCATGAACGGGACGGGCGAGCGCACGTCGACGAAGGACGACAAATCGTTGCTGACGACGCAGCTCCCTGGCATCGGGACCTCCCGCCAGGGCTCGAACGGCAAGGTCCTGTGGTCCGAGGATCCCATCAACGGGCTGCGCGTGCTCGCGGGCGCCGAGGCCGAGGCCGCGCGCGTCGAGTCGGCGTGGGCGCCGGAGCTGCACTTCGCGACGATGTTCAAGAAGATCGCAGCGACGAACGCCACCGGCCCCGGCGGCGTCGCGCTCGAGTGCCTCCTGCTCACGCCGCACGAGGGCTCGCCGATCACGAACTGCTACGACGCCAAGACGCACCTTCAAGTGTTGCAAAAGGGAACGCACCCAACACCCCAGGGCGACACGCCTTTTACATCGACCGTCAAGGACTGGCACGACGTCGGTGGGTTGAAGATGCCGTTCGCCGTCGAGACGACGACGGGGCCGATCACGTTCTCGCTGCACATCACGGACTGCAAGCTCGACGTCCCCGTCGACGACAAGCTGTTCGACCCGCCGGCGGGCGCGAGCGCCAAGAGCAAGGCGAAGAAGCCGGCGAAGGTGAAGGCGGCGGCAAAGGCAAAGGCAAAGACGAAGGCCAAGGCCAAGCCCTGACGAAAGTGCGCGCGTGTCCTCCAAGGTGATTCTTTGTCGCTGCGAGGACGTCACGCTCGCCGACGTTCAGCACGCCGTCGCCGCCGGCTACGCCGACCTCGAGGAGGTGAAGCGGTACACCGGCTTTGGCACGGGCCCCTGCCAGGGCAAGGAGTGTCTGCGAGAGGTCGCGTTGGCGATCGCCGACGCCGCGGGCCGCCCACCCCGCGAGCTCGCGCCGTTCACGTCGCGCCCCCCGCTCGTGCCGACGGAGCTCAAGGTCTTCGCGGCGCGCCGCCCGCGCTGAGGGAACAACCAAGAACCATGAGTCGCACCGCCAAGACGCGCGCGTCGGGGAAGGCGTCGGCGCTTCCCTCCGACGCCGACGTCGCCATCATCGGCGCGGGCGTCATGGGACTCGCGCTCGCGTACAACCTCGCGCGGCTCGGCGCCAAACGGATCGTCGTCCTCGACGCGCACTATCTCGCCTGGGGCGCCTCGGGCCGAAACGGCGGCGGCGTCCGCCAGCAGTGGTCGACGGAGCTGAACATCCGGCTCATGCAGGAGTCGGCCGAGCTGTGCGCCCACTTCGCGCAAGAGATGGGCATCAACGTGTGGATGCGCCGGGGCGGCTATCTGTTTTTGGCGCGGACGGCGGCGGCGCGCGCGCGCATGGCGAAGAACGTCGCGCTGCAGAACCGCTGCGACGTCGGAACGCAGCTCATCACGCCCGCCGAGGCGAAGGGGCTCGTGCCCGAGCTCGACGTCGAGGGGTTCGAGGCCGCCTGCTACAACGCGACCGACGGCATCGTGTTTCCGTGGCCGTTCTTGTGGGGCTACGCGCGCGCCGCCGAAAAGCGCGGCGTCGCGATTCACACGGCGACGCCCGTGACGGCGCTCGAGCCCGCGGCCCGCGGGTTTCGGCTCGTCACGCCGAAGGGCACGCTGACCGCCGCGCGCGTCGTGTGCGCGGCGGGCGCGTGGTCGCCTCAGGTCGCGCGGCTCGCGGGCGTCGCCCTGCCCGATTGGCCGCAGCGCCACGAGATCTTATCGACGGAGCCGCTCAAGCCGTTCTTGAAGCCGATGGTCTCGGTGCTCGAGAGCGGCCTGTACTTCTCGCAGTCGCTGCGCGGCGAGATCGTGGGCGGCATCTCGATGCCCGAGCCGCCGCCGCCGCCCGGCGCGCCGCGCGAGATTCAGCTCGGCGCGCGGCTCGCGTTCCTGCAGACGATGGCGCGTGCGCTCACCGACGTCATGCCCATCCTTGGCGACGTGAAGGTCGTCCGTCAGTGGGCGGGTCCCTACGACATGAGCCCCGACGGCAACCCGCTCGTCGGCGAGGCGCCGGGCCTGCCCGGCTTCTACGTGTGCTGCGGGTTCGAAGGGCACGGCTTCATGATGGCGCCCGTCGTCGCGCGCCACTACGCGCGGCACCTCGTCGGCGAAGCAACGCATCCGTTTTTCGAAGCGTGGCGCGCGAGCCGGTTCGCGGGGCCGGGGCCGACGGGCGGCGAGCGCGAGACGATGACGATCGGCTGAGGCCGCCGGCTCAAGGGGATGACGTCAGCGCGTGGCGACGGGCTTCGGCGCGGGCAGCTCGCAGTGCGACGCTAAATCCTGGCGCGCGTCGTCGGCGAACGAGACGACGTCCTTCTTGTGCATCGCGGGCTCGTGCGCGGCCTGCGCCCAGACCTCGCGCGCATGCGCGCACGCGCCGTGGCGCGCGAGCAACGACACGAGGCTGAGGCGCACGCGGATGAAGCCCGGGTTCTCGCTCACCTCGCGCTCGAGGACGCGCCGCGCGTCGACGAGCTTGCCGACCTTCTCGTAGGCGCTCGCGAGATCGATCGCCTCGGCCCCGTCGGCCTCGAGCGAGCCGCGCACGGCCTTCTCCAGCAGCGGGATCGCGACCTTGGGCCGTCCGAGCTTCAGCTCGAGCGCGCCCGCGCGCCAACACGACTCACTGTCCTTGGGATCGAAGCGCAGCGCCGTTCGGTACTCGACGAGCGCGGCGCCGAAGTTCCTGGACCGCTCGAGCTCGCGCGCGCGGCTGCGATGCTCGAAGGCCTGGTCGGAATTGTCGGCGCGGGCCACGCCCGAAGCGACGACCGCCAAGGCCACGAAGCCAGCCACGAAACCGAACAGCCACGGACGAGCGCGGGTCATGTGGGGCATTCTGCCGAAATCCCCTGCCGCAAAAAAAGGGGCGCCGATGCACACCCCGAAACCCCAGGCGTGGCCCGGCGTTCGGCGCGGCTTTATGCGCGCGACGCCAGGGGTGGACCTTACGCGCTCGGCTTCACGAGCCGCGAATAGATGAGCTGACCGAGGCTGTCGACCATCATCTTCTCGACGAAGCGCTCGAGGTCGCGACGCTGATCGCCGCTGTCGTAGACGAAGCGGATGCCCATGCCCGGCTCGTGGCCCGGCGCCGCCTGTGGCGGCAGCGGCTCGCCCTCCTTCACGATCCAGCGAACCTCGCCCCGCAATTCGAGCGGATCCGGCTGCTGCGGAACGGTGAGCTTGAACAAGAAGACGGTGCCGATGCCGAGGGGCCGCTCCGTCTTGATGAAGGTGCCACCCTTGGAGATGTTCTTCGTGTAATCGTAGAAGAACGTGTTGAGACGCTTGTACTCGACCTTGAGCTCGATCGGCGCGCGCGCTTCGTGGCGTCGGTCGCTGTCATCTGTGGCATCCGACGTTCCCGACATTCGGCGCGTCTCCGTCCCCTCCCGAATCGCGCGGCACGCGAGACGGCGAGTGTTTCCATGGTAGGTCCGGCGGTGAAAGGCGTCAACGAACGCGGCGCCAATCCTGTGTTGCGCGCGACGATTCTCGTCGGAAAGCGCTGGCTCGTGTGGGTCGCCGTGCTCGCCGCTCTGACATTGGCGCTGGACTTCGTACCGCTGTTCGACGTCCTCGGGTACGACTTCGCCTTCGCGCTCGGGATGGTCGCTGCCTTCGCGTCTGTCGACATTGGGCACGGCGTCGTCGCGCGCTGGCGGGCTTCGACATTGGATTCTGGTGCCGCGCTCGACGCGCTCACGCTCGCGCGGCTCGTGCGGCGCGCCATCCTCGCGGCGCTCGCGGCGCTCGCGCCGCCGCTCGTGCTGTCGCTCGCGAACGCGGCGCGCGTGCGGAACTGCAGCCTCGGCGACGGGCTCGCGTTCTACGCGCTCCTCCCCGTCGGCACGGCGCTCTTCGCGGCGCCTGCAGGCGTGCTCGCGGGCGCGTGGTCCCCGCGGCGCGGGCGGCTCGTCGCCTGGTCAGTGCCCCTGCTGTCGCTCGCGTGGGCCGCGTGGCGCCTGTGGGCCGACCCGGCGGTGTTCGCCTTCGATCCGTTCGGCGGATTCGTGCCCGGACCCGTTTACGACGAAGCGCTGCGCCCCCCTGCCCGCTTGCTGATCTTCCGCCTCACGAACCTCGTGTGGATCGGCGCGGCCGTCACCGTGGCGCTCGCCGCCGTCGGACGCGGGCGCGATCCGCGGCGCTGGCGCCGGGGCCTCACGCTCGCCGCGGCGCCGCTCGTGATCGCGTCGGCCTGCCTGTTTGCGCTGCGCGGGGATCTCGGCTTCGCGATTCGCCGGGACGATCTCCTCGTGGTGCTGGATCGCACGCTGACGACCGAGCACTTCGTCGTCCACTACGCGTCGTCCGCCGGCAAGACGCCCGCCGATCTCGCGCTTCAGGCCGAGGACTACGAGTTCCGCTACGCGCAGCTCAGCGAGACGCTCGGCGCGACGCCCGCGGGGCCGGTCACCGTCTGGGACTTCCCGAACGCCGACGTCAAGAAGGCGTACGTCGGCGCGGGCCACACGCTGTACGCGCGGCCGTGGACGCGCGAGATCTTCGTGCAGGCGGAGCGCTTCCCCTCGGGCCGCATTCGCCACGAGCTGGCGCACGTCTTCGCGGGGGCGTTCGGCGATCCGATCCTCGGCATCTCCTTCGCGTGGCATTGGAAGGGCCCGCTGCCACTCCCGACGCTCGCGATGGGGCTCGTCGAGGGCCTCGCCGAGGCGGCCGACACGAGCGATCCCGATGGTGCGTCGACGATCCACCAGGAGGCCGCGGCCATGATCGCCGACGGGCGCGCGCCGCCGCTGACCGCCATCGTGGGGGCGGGCTTCAGCGCGCAATCGGGCGCGCGGGCTTATACGATGGCCGGATCGTTCTGCGCGTTCCTCCTCGAGACGCGCGGGTCCGAGCGCCTGCGCGCGCTCTACCGCTCGGCCGGCAATTTCTCGGACGTCTATCGCACGCCGCTGGCGACGCTCGAGGTCGAGTGGCGGGCGTTCCTCGCCAAGCAGCCGCTGTCGAAGGACGACCGCGCCCGCGCCGCCGAGCAATTTCGCCGGCCCGCGATCTTCAAGAAGGTGTGCGCGCGCGATCTCGCGGCGCGGCTCGGAGAGGCCCGCGGGCTCGAACGCGTCGCGCCCGCCACCGCCGTCCGGATGCTCGAGGGCGCGTGCGCCGACGATCCGCACGAGCCGACATTCCGCCTCGAGCTCGTGCAGGCGCGGGCGTTCGCGGGCGATCGCAGGGGCGCGCTCGAGGGGCTCGGTCGCCTGGCCGCCGACGCCGATGTCACGCAGCCCTTGCACGCGCAGGCGGCCAGCCTCGCCGCCGAGATCCAGTTCCAGGCGCGCGACGTCGCGAACGCCGTCGCCGAGGAGAAGCGGGCGCTCGCTCTCGCGACGGAGGACGGCGACCGGCGGCTCGCGACGGTGAAGCTGCGCGCGCTCGAGACACCGCTCGGGCGCGACACGCTGGGACGCGCGCTCTTCGGCGACGCGCTCGGCGGCGCGGGCGCCGATCCCGTGCTCATGTTCCACCTATTGGCTGAATATGCGCGCCTGTTCCCGGCCGATCGGCTGGGGCCGTATCTCCTCGGTCGACAACTGCTCGGGCGCGATCCGTCGCTCGCGCTGCCCTTCCTGAGCCGCGCCTGCGACGACGACGCGCCCTCGGGGAACGCCGAGGGAACGCTGCCGCCCCTGTTCCAGCGCGAGTGCCGGCGCATGGTCGGAGAGGCGGCCTACCGCCTGGGCGACTTCGATCGCGCGCGCGCCGCCTATGGGCGCCTCGCCGACGAGGCCGACGTCGAGGCGGAGCGCCTGCGCGCGCTCGACATGCAGGCGCGGGCGATCTGGGCGTCGTCGCGCCGTCAGGGTCCGATCGCGCGCACGGCGGCGCCCTGAATCTCCGGGCTGGACGCGCGGCGACCGGAAACGCAGAATGACGGCGATGCGATCCCCCGGCCCCGCTTGCCGCGCGACGAGCCTGTGCGTCGCGACGATCTTGTTAGCTGCTTTGGCGACGCCCGCGCGCGCGGAGACACCCTCGTCGACGACGACGCCGGCGTCCACGACGCCTTCCGCGCCTGCGACGACGCCGTCGCCCGCGCCCCCGGGCTCCCTCGAGACAGGAGATACGGCGGCCCCCCCGGGCGCGCCTCCCGCCGCCGTCGAGCCGCTCGGCGCGCCGGTCTCGGGCGTGTTGCCCGTCGCCCCCACGTCCCTCACGGCGACCGAGGGTGCGTACGCGCCCCCTCCCCTGGCGCCTCGTCCTGTTCCTTTCTATCGAAAGGCTTGGTTTTGGGGCGTCTGCGGCGTCGCCATCGTGACGTTGACGATCATCGGTGTCCTGTCCCTGCAGCCCATCGATCCCGCCCAGCCCACGACGCGCCTCGGGGACATGCATGCGTTCTAGTCGCTCTCGTTCGAGTCGCGCGTCGGTCTTTTCGGCGGCGCTGTTGTCCTTGGTGGCCCTCTCGCTCGCGACGGGCTGCGCGAAGCCCAAGTCGTACTTCGTGCTCAAGCTCGAATCGGGCACGCCCATCGTCGACATTCGGACCGTCGTCGTCGACGTTCATCAAAGCGACACGCTCTCGAAGACGCTGACCTACCGCGCGGATCCGGCGATTGCGCTCGACGAAACGCACCCTTCCGACCTGTCCGTGAGCTTTTCGGGCGGTCAGTCGGGCTCGGTGTCGTTCCACGTGACGGTCAACGACCGGTACAACTGCAAGGTCGGGGAGAGCTCCACCGACACGACGGGAATCATCAAGGGCGGGAGCGTCGGCGAGGTCATCATCGCCCTGTCGGCCTTCGGCGGGTGCAGCACGCGAGACGGCGGCGCCCCCGACGGCTCGACGGGCGACGCGTTCCCCGGCTGCGATCCGGTGTCCCCCGTCTGCGGCCCCGGCAAGACCTGCCAAGTGAACTGCACCAAGAGCGTCGCCGAGTGCACCGCGGGCGGCAGCGGCGCGCCCGGGGCCCTCTGCGCGACGAACGCCGACTGCGCGGCCGGCTCGCAGTGCTTCGACTACTCCGGCACCGGCTGCGGCGTAAAACTGTGTCTCCGCTTCTGCAACAACGACAACGGATGCGCCACGGGCCCGTCCCCGGACGCGGGCACGACGGACGCGGGCGGAGGCGCCACTGTCGGCACGCGCAGCTTGTGCGCGGGGCCCGTCCAGTGCGGCGGGAGCAACACCTCGTACCACACGTGCACGTTCGGCTGCGATCCGCGCGAGACCGCGGCGTCCGCGGGCACGGCAGGCTGCCCCAAGGGCCTCTCCTGCCTCGTCGTCGCCGACATGGATCAGGTCGATTGCGCGTGCGCCGACAAGAACCGCGTGGGCCTCGACAACACCCCCTGTACGAGCAGCGCGCAATGCGCGCCCGGCTACATCTGCAACCAGATGTCGAACGCGAAGGTCTGCCGCGCGATCTGCCGGTGCGACGCCACCGGAATGACGTGCAACGCGCCCAACGACTGCAAGGCGGCCGGAAAGTCGTGTGCGGCGCTCACGAACGATACGACCTTCGGGGTGTGCTTGTAGGCAGAGCCCGGACGCAGAGTCGCAGCGCGGACTCGCTCCCAGAAGGCGGACGCGGAGTCGCGTCGCGGACTCGCTCCCAGAGGCGGACGCAGAGTCGCATCGCGGACTCGCTCTCAGAAGGCGGACGCAGAGTCGCGTCGCGGACTCGCTCTCAGAAGGCGGACGCGGAGTCGCATCGCGGACTCGCTCCCAGAGGCGGACGCAGAGTCGCGTCGCGGACTCGCTCCCAGGCCAGATCAATCCCAGTCCAGAGCCTCGCGTCCCATACCGCGCGGCACAATCGTCCCGACAGATTGCGCGCGATCTGCCGCTTGGTAGCTTTCGTCGCCGAGTGGCATCCGATCCGCTCTGCAAATAGAGCTCGACGACGGGACGAGGTCTCCCCTCCTTCGACGGTGAACGGATGCCACTCGCCGCCGAAAGCCCTGGTGGCAGACGCGGTGTAAGGGGGAGACCTCGGCACGGCGTGAGCAACCAAGCGGCAGATCAGGCCCAAGTTGTGGGGCGAGTGTGCCGCGCGGTATGGGACGCGAGGCTCTGGTCCGGGTCTGGGAGCGAGCCGCAGGCGAAGCGACTCCGGGCCTGGGAGCGAGTCCGCGATGCGACTCCGGGTCTGGGAGCGAGTCCGCGATGCGACTCCGGGTCCCACGCCAACGTGTTACCGTTTGCGTGTCCGCATGAACGAGCCGAACACGGACGCGGAGGCTGACCTTCAGGGCCCGTTGCCCAGGGCCTTTGGGAACTTCACGCTGCTCAAGTCTTTGGCGCGGGGGGCGCGGGGTGAGGTGTTCGCGGCGCTTCGGCCCGTGGAGATTGAGCGGTTTTGCGCGCTGAAGGTGCTGACGGCCGAGACGACGCGGCGGCCGGACTTCGTCACCGGGCTTCGCAACGAGGCGACGCGCATCGTGAGGAGGATTCACGGCAACCTCGTGCAGCTGTATGACGTCGGGTTGGTCGATCAGCGCTTGTTCTTCGTGAGCGAGCTCGTCGACGGCCTCGACCTCGCGGCGCTGCAGGCGGCGTTGGCGCGGAGGCGGCAGGCGTTTCCCGTCGACGTCGCCGTGTTCGTCGCGATGGAGATCGCGGCGGCGCTCAGCTATTTGGGGCGGTTCGCGATTCGCAACGGCGATCCGGCGCCGCTGCCGGGCGGATTGTCGCCGCGGGCGGTGCTGCTGTCCTTCGACGGCGAGGTGAAGCTGCTCCACTACGGCGCGATGATGGCGTCGCTGCCCATCCACGAGACGCTCATGCCGCCGATCGCCGTCGCGGCCAATCTCACGGCGCCCGGCGCGACCGAGATCTATTTGGTGGGAGAGCTCCTGCGCTCGCTCGTCGGCGCGTCGCCCGTCGCCGTGGGCAAGGCGCCCCCGCTGGTTCCGCCGGCCGGGGCGCGCGCCCTCCAGCCGCCCCCGACGCTCGCGCGCGTCATCGAGCGGGCGCTCGCGACCGAGCCCTCGCAGCGCTTCGCCGACGTCGATGATCTGCGCGCGTCGCTCGCGACGATCCTGCGCGCGCTTCGGCCCGCGGGAGCGACGACGCCGGCCCTCGGCGACCTGCTCCGGCAAGCGGCGCCGCCCACGCTCGTCGATCGCGCGGCGCTCATTGCCCTCGCGAAGTCGTACGATCCGAAGCGCGGCGCCTCGCCCCCGACGTGGAAGGCCATCACGCTGACGCGCCTCGAGACGGGCGCCGCCTCGCGCCCACCGCGCGCGCTCGCGCCCGTCGTCGATCTCGGCGCGCTCGGCGCGGGCGAGGTCATCCCCGGGACGCGCTATCGCATCCTGTCGAAGATCGGCGAGGGCGGCATGGGCAGCGTCTACCTCTCCGAGCACGTCGACCTCGAGAAGAAGGTCGCCCTCAAGCTGTTGCGTGCCGACGTCGCGCGCGACGCCGAGACGCTACAGCAGTTTCGCCAAGAGGCGCGCGCCGCCTCGAAGATCGGCAGCGCGTACATCTGCGACGTCACCGACTTCGGCGAGCTCGCCGACGGCCGCGTCTTCTTCGTCATGGAGTACCTCGACGGGCAGTCGCTCGGCCGCGTGCTCCGTCAGCTGTCGCGCATCCCAGCGGCGCGCGCGATCGCGATCCTGCGGCAAATCGCCAAGGCGCTAGGCGCGGCGCACGAAAAAGGCATCGTGCACCTCGACGTCAAACCCGACAACGTCATGCTGCTCGCCCAGGGCAAGCGCGTCGACGCCGTCAAGGTCGTCGACTTCGGCATCGCCGGCCTCATCCAACAAGGCGGAGAGGAAGAGGAGATCGCCGGCACGCCCGAGTACATCGCGCCCGAGCGCGCGCAGGGGCACGGCTACGACCACCGCAGCGACATCTACGCCATGGGCGTCGTCGCCTACGAGATGATGAGCGGCAGCGTCCCCTTCCACGGCAAGAATCACGTCGCGACGCTGACGATGCAGGTCAAGGACCCGCCCATGCCGCTCGATCGCCAGCCCCAGACGAAAGGGTTGCCGCTCGAGCTCGTGAGCCTCGTCATGCGCATGCTCTCGAAGGATCCCGAGGCGCGTCCGCAGAGCATGGCCGAGGTCGAGGCGCTGCTGTGCGAGGCCCAGATCGCGGCGGGCCTCACGACGGGCTGGGACGATCTCGAGCTGCCCGCCGTCGACGACGCGTGGCGCGAGAAGCTCGAGCGGCGCATGCCGTCGTCGCGGCGTCCCCGGCGCGCGATCCTACTGGCCGCGGGCGGTGTCGCCGCCGTGTCGCTCGCCGTCGCGATCTACTTCGGCTTCGTGCGCGCGCCGTCCATCGTCGTCAAGGAGGTGCGCGTCGAGCTCACGAACACCGAGGAGGCGCCCGCCGTCGCGGCGGCGCTGCTCAAGGCCGATCAGGCCGCGCGGCGCGAACGCTATGTGCGCCCCGCGAACGATTCGGCGCTTCACTACATCGAGGTCGCCGAGGGCGAGGCGACTGCCCTGCGGCGCAATTCGGCGGGCGCGACGAGTCTGCGGCGCGCCTACGCCTCGGCCCTCACGGTGATCGGCAACGAGCTCGTCAAGGCCGACCTGCGAGACTTGGCCGTCACGAAGTACAAAGAGGCGCTGTTTTTTCTCCCGGACGATCCGGCGTTGCAGGCGAAGGCCGAGCTGTCGCCAGACGAACGCCGGCGGCGCGAGCGGCGCGACGAGAAGCACGCCGCCGCGGCGGCGCTCGCGCCTGCGCCCGGCGACGACGCGAAAGACGCCGCGACGCGCGTCTTCGTCGCGGCGACGCACGGGCGCCTGTCCGAGGCGCGCCTGGCGCTCAAGAGCTTGGGCGGCGACGATCCTGGCGGCGTGCAGAGCGCGCGCCTCGCCGATGCGCTGCGCACGCGCGCGGCCGCCGCTTGGAGCGCGGGACACCAGGACGACGCGCGCCCGCTTTACGCCCTCGTCAGCGAGATCGATGGGCACGACGCCGAAGCGCGCGAGCGCGGTAAGACGCCGACGGCCCCGACGGCGATCCCTGACGCGGGCGTGGCCGCGGTCGTCGCGTCGCCGCCCGCGGGCAAGGGCAAGCGCCGCGACGACGCGAGCCCGAACGACGCCGAAGCGAGCGCGCCACGCAACCCGGCCGCCGCGAAGGTCGCCGCGGAGGCGGGCCTCGCGGCGATGGCGCGCGGCCGCCTGCCCGACGCCGAGCAGGCGTTCACGCGCGCCGTCCGCGCCGACTCGACGAACGCCGTCGCCGTGGGCGGTCTCGCCGAGGTCGCCTTCGAGCGCGCCCGGTATGCTGACGCGCTCGACTACGCCCGCCGCGCGTCGCGCCTCGCCCCGAAGAACCCGAAGTATCTCGTCGTGACGGGCGATGCCTTCTTCAAGTTGCTCCGCTACGACGAAGCCCTCGCGAGCTACGAGAAGGCCGCCACCCTCGCCCCCCGTGACGCCGCCATCAAGGCCCGGGCCGATCGCGTCCGCGCCAAAATGGACAAGTGAGAGGGCCAGCAGAAGTTAAAACGTCCCGCTGACGCCGACGACCGAGGCGTGCGGTTGGCCCTCGTCGGTGCCGCGCGAGACGCCGACGCCGCTCAGATACAGCCACACGCCTCCCAGCGTCGCCGACGCAGCGCCCACGCCCGTGAGGACGGCGCCGAGGACGCGCGTGCTGCGCAGGTGCGGGCAGTGGCCGAGATCGTCGCGCTCGGTGGTGTGGCAAGAGAGCTCTTTGCCGTCGATCGACTCGGCCCACACGCCGCCCGCGAGCGCCGCGGCGCCCACGGCGATCGCGAGCCACCCCATAGCCCGCAGCGGCAGCTTCGAGGGTTGGACGACGAGCTCGAGATCGAGCGTCTCGTCGACGCCGTTGACCGCCGTGATCGTTCGCTCGAGCGCATCGTAGCCGTCGGCCGCGAGCTCGAGCTTGTGAACGCCCGGCGCGAGCTCGCGATCGATGGGCGCGGCGCCGAGCGGCTCGCCGTCGAGCGTGACGCGCGCGCGCGACGGCTTCGCGCGGATGATGAACCGCGCGGGCGTGTTGGCGAGCGCCTCGAGCCGCGCGCGCAGCGCCGACGCCGCGAGGCTGACCTTCTCGCTCGCCTCCTCGACGCCGCAGATCTCGCAGCGCTCGCGGTTCGTGCCGATCGACACGCCGCTACGTCCGTTCACGAGCTCGAGCGTGACGTCGTAGGTCTTCTCGTGCTCGACGACCGACGCGTACACGAGGAACGCGACGCCCAGCACCTTCGCCGCCTTCTCCGTGCAACTGCCGCCCGCGCAGCTGTCGGCGCCGAGGCCCGCCGCCGCGAGGCGCTCGTGCACCATGGCACCCGACAGCGCCTCGAACCGCGCCGCCGTGAGCCCCTCGACGAGCCGCTGCGCGAACAGATCGCGCGCCGCCTCGGGGACGCCGCCCTCGAAGGCCAGCTTGACGACGGCGACGCGCTGCTTGCCACCCGCGGCTTCACCCTGCGCGTAGGCGCGCCCGGGGCGTCCCCACGAGACGAGCGCGCACAACCCGACGAACGTCGCGATCCCGAGCGTGCGCGCCGACCGGGACGTCGCGCGCGCGACCGTCGCCCGTGCGTGGGACATGGCGGCATTGTACACCAGCGCGCGCCGCGACCCGACCCGCGAGATTCTGTT
>JBBQJG010000003.1:0-51022 GCA_038325725.1 Polyangia bacterium
CTCGCGGCGCTGTGGATGATGGGCCTGCGCGTCCTACGCTCGCCCGCGACGCTCGCGGAGCACCTGGCGCACTTCGTACCGATCATCGGCTTCACGCCGGGGCCGCTCATTGTCGGACCGCTCGGCGCGCTCGCGCGCCACAGCGTGAGCGGCATGTTCGGCGCGCTCGCGGCGCTCGGGGGCACGGTCCTCGCGACGACGGCCTTCGCCGCCTTTGTAGCCCGCCGCGCCGGCATGTCTGGGTGGGAAGAGGCGGGCGCGACCTGGACCGACGCGAGCGTGCGCCCGCGCCGAGCCTCGGCCCGGCCCCTCACGGCCGCGACGAAGGACCTCACGCTCATCACGCGCGATCGCGCCCAGCTCGTCGCGCTCGTGTCGATGCCGGTCATCTTCGTGGGCGTTCAGCTCGTGGGCGCCGCCGGGTGGTCGTGGTCGACGGCCAACCTCGATCGCATCTCGCACCTCGCGTTTTCGCTCACGCTGTACATGGCCACGATCGGCCCGCTCGCGCACATGCAGGCCGAGCGCCGCGCCTTCTGGATCCTGCGCACTGTGCCGGTGTCGATGGGGCGCCTGCTCGCGGCCAAGGCGAAGGCCTGGTCGCTCGTCGTCGGCGGCACGGCCTTCGTCGCCTTCGCGACGCTCTCGCTCGGCCTTCCGCGCGTCGGCCTCGTCGACTGGCTGGGCGCCGCGGTGGTCGTCGTCGCGGGCGCCGTCGCCGTGACCTGGCTGGCGATCCCGCTCGCAGCGGGCGCCGCCGATCTCTCCGACGAGCAGCGCCCCGTGATCGGCCCCGCGACGATCTACACGTTTCTTTTTATCGGAGGCCTCTACAACGTCGTCGTCGCGGGCAATGGCGTGCAGCGTACCGCCGGCTTCGGCCTCTACGCGCTCGCGATCGCCGCCACCTGGCGAGAGGGCGTCGCGCGCGCGAACGTCTGCTTCGACGCCGAGGCCGTGCGCGCGCGCCGGCTCACGCTCGGCGACGCCGCCGCCTTCGTCATCGCGCTTTCGATCGGCCAGCGCGCGGCCGCCATGGGCGCGGAGCTCGCCGCGCTCGCGGGCCCCATCGGGACGTTCGTCGGGCAGGTCATCGTCGCAGTCGGTGTCGGGCTCGTCGCCGCCATCTACCTCGCGCGCCGCCCCGACACCGGGCCTCGCCTCGGCCTGCCGTCATCGCTCGCGCGCGCTCTCCTGGTGGGCGCCCTCGGCGGCGCGCTCGCTCAGCTCGGCGGAGGTCACGCGCTCCTCTCGTCGCCGCGAGGGCTCCTCGCCGCGCTCCCGATCTTCCTGTGCGAAGAGCTCGTCTTTCGCGGCATCGTCCAGCGGGGCCTCGCCGAGGCGCGGCTCCTGCGCTCGGACGACCACAACCGCGCGCTGGCCGCCGTCGGGAGCGTGACGCTCGCCGTTATGGCGACGATCGCCGCGGGGGCCACCGACGCCACCTCGCTGAGATTTTTGATTGTTTCCCACGCGGTCGCGGCCCTCACGAAAGCCAAGACCGGACGAACCCTCGCGGCCGTGCTCGCGCGCGCCGGCGCGGCGGGGGCCGCGTTGGCCTTGCACCGCCTGTTTTTCTAGAAATGCGGCTAAAATGAACCTCGTGACCCTTCGCTTAAGCTCACTGCACTTATTGGTATTTTGTTCGCTCGCCCTCGGCGCCTGCAAGGTGGACGAAAGCGGGCTCTCGGCGCAGACCAAGCTCCAACGCGACGGCAGCGCGCCAGCGCCCGACGTCGGCGGCGCCGCGGGGAGGACAGGGACGGCGGGAGAGACGGGCGGCGCCGGCTCCGGCGTCGCGGGAATGACGACGGGCAATGGCGGGACGGCCGGTGACTCGAGCGTCGCGGGCGGCACGGGCACGGGCGGCGGCGGGATGGCCGGCGAGACCTCGTCCGGCGGCGGCACGACGGGGACCGCCGGCAGCAGCACCACCGGCGGGGCGTCGGTCTGCTCCGGCACCACCGGGGCCGCGGGCGCGTCCGGCGGCACGGGCGGCACCCAGACCGGAGGGACCGGCGGCGTCGTCGCCACGGGTGGCACGGGCGGCATCGTCGCCACCGGCGGCACGGGCGGCGTCGCCGCCACCGGCGGGACCGGCGGCGTCGTCGCCACCGGCGGCACGGGCGGCATCGTCGCCACCGGCGGCACGGGCGGGGGCGGCTCGACGGGCGCCGCCGGCTCTACGGCCCCGTCCTGCGGTCCCGGAAACTGCTCGAACGGATGCTGCAGCGGCACGACGTGCGTGCACACGCGGTCGGCGACCTTCTGCGGAAACGGCGGACTCGCCTGCAAGGCCTGCGCGCCGTGCGAAATGTGCACGGGCGCTTTCGCCTGCGACATCGACCCGAGCTCTGATTGGACCGTCGTCGCCATCTCGGCCTCGGTCGATTCGTCGCCTCCGCGAGGCGGCACCTGGGATCCGAAGTCAGGCATGATCGGTGGGACGGGGCCCGATCTCTTCTGCGAGTTCGAGCAACCGCCTCACATGGTCAACGCCGCCTCCGCCGGCGTCACCGACACGATCACGGACCAGACCGCGGCGACCTGGAACACGGTCATCTCGCCCGCCGGCCGGTTCATCAAGGCATCCGATCTGATGACGACGACGAAGCCCTGGCGCATCTGGGTCGGCGACGACGACGGGTGCGGGCTGAACGGGTGCAGCGGTGAGCCGCTGTGCGAGATCGATCCGCCGCTGACGGCGGCCGTCCTGCGCGCGGGGACGCTGTCGAAGGACAACTACATGCTCTGCAAGACGTTGGTCCTGAAGTTCCTCTGCCAGGACTGAGCGAGAGCGCCTTCAGGCGAGGGCGAGGCGGCGGGGGGCCGGCGCCTCGGGCGCGCGCGTCTCGGGCAGCGGGACCGCCGACAGGGCGGCCCGCCAGTCCGCAAAGCGGCCGCCCGCGCGCGTGGCCACGGCCGCCGCGCGTCCCGCCGCGAAGCCGCCCTGCGCGAGTCGGTATTCGACCCAGGCCCACTTCGGCGACGTCGGCCGAATCTCGACGCGGCCGCGCAAGGCGGCACGCAGGCGGGCCAACCGGTGTTCGATGACCTCGATCTCCTCGAAGGGGGTCTGATCGAGCGGCGTGTTGCGCTTGGCGACGAACGGCGCGATGCCGTACGACAGCCTCGGCGCGACGGCCGCGAGCTCGAGGCCGAAGCGGGCGAGCTCGTCGATGTCGGCGTCCGTCTCACCGGGCAACCCGACCATCATGTAGAGCTTTAACTCTCGCAGCCCATGGTCGCGACACAGCTGCGCGGCGCGCAGCAGGTGCCGCTCCTTCGTCTTGCGCTGAATGATGTCGCGCATGCGTTCGGAGGCGCCGTCCGAGGCCGTCGTCAGCGTCTGGTAGCCGCCGCGCTTGAGCAGGCCGACGATCTCATCGTCGAGCCGGTCGGCTCGCAGGCTGGAGATGCCGACCTGGCGGCCCGTGTCGACGACGTGGCGGAGGATCTCGGGCAGGCCGGGGTGGTCGGTCACGGCGGCGCCCACGAGGCCCACGCGGCGCGCGTCGTCGGGGATGAGGCTCTTGACCTTCGCGGGCGAGACGAGCCGCATGCCGCCGTTCGTCGACCGGCGCATCACGCAGTAGGTGCAGCCGCGGTGGCAGCCGCGCTCGGGCTCGATGAGGAACATGTCGCGCAGCTCGGTGTTGGGCGTGCGGATCTGCGAGTAGGCCGGCAGGTCGTCGTCGGGCGTTTTTGCGATGGCAGGCAGCGTCTCGCCGTGGAGCGACGGTACGTAGAAGCCGGGGCGCGCCGCGAGGTCGGCGAGCAGGGTCGCGCGCTCGCTCGTGCCGCGAATCGCGTCGACGAGGACGGGCAGCAACGTCTCGGCCTCGCCCATGAGGATGACGTCGGCGAACGGGCCCGCCGGCACGGGGTTCGAGAAGGTGAGCGGGCCGCCGATGACAATGAGGGGGTGACGCTCCGGGTGCTCGGCGCGTTCATCGGCGAACGCCGGGATGCCACACAGGTCGAGGCAATCGCACAGCCCCGCGAGCTCGAGCTCGTAGGCGAGCGAGAAGGCGAGCACGGGGAAGTCGCCCACGCGACGCTCGGACTCGTAGGTGCAGAGCGGCTCGCGGGAAAGACGCGCGGCGCGCGCGTCGTCGGGCAGGAAGGCGCGCTCGGCGGCGACGTTGGGCAGCGCGTTCAGGAGGCGGTAGACCGTCTGATAGCCCAGCGACGACATGCCGACCGTGTAAGGGCTCGGGTAGACGAGGGCGATGCCCAGCTCGCCTTGCTTGCGAATGGTGCCGACCTCGGACTCGAGGCGCTCCCAGCGGATCTCACGAAAAGACTGCATTTTGCTGCCCCCAGCGGGGCCGCCCACTATACGTTAGATCGGGGACCCTGAGAGGGTCCCCGGGCCCCCCGACGGCGGCTCGGACGAGCGAAGGTCGTCCTCCGCGGGACTCTGCTGAGTGGCGTGCCCCGTCATCTGAAGCCGGTACAGGCGCGCGTAGTGCCCGCCGTGGGCGAGGAGCTGCTCGTGCGTGCCTTCCTCTTCGATGCGGCCTTGGTGAATGACGAGGATGCGAGAGGCGCGCTTGATCGTCGACAGGCGGTGGGCGATCACGATCGACGTCCGGCCGCGCATGAGCTCCGCGATGCCGCGCTCGATGATGCGCTCCGTCTCGGGATCGACGCTCGCGGTCGCCTCGTCAAGGACGAGGATCTCGGGGTCGCGGGCCAGCGCGCGCGCGAACGCGACGAGCTGGCGCTCGCCCGCCGAGAAGTTCGCACCGCGCTCGACGACGGCGGCGTCGAGGCCGCCCGTGCGCGCCGTGATGACGCGGTCGGCGCCGACCCGGCGGGCCGCCTCGAGGATGCGGGCGTCGGTGACCTCGGGATCGCCGAGGCCCAGGTTGTCGCGGAGCGTGCCCGAGAACATGAACACGTCCTGGCTCACGACGACGATGCGGCGGCGCAGCGCCTTGCGCTCGAGCGCGCGCGCGTCGACGCCCCCGAGGCGGATCACGCCGCCCGTCGCGTCGTACAGGCGCGGCAACAGCTTGATGATCGTCGACTTGCCGGCGCCCGTCGCGCCGACGATGGCGAGAGTCTCGCCCCGGGCGATGCGGAGCGAAACGTCCGAGAGCACAGGGCGGTCTTCGCGATAGCCGAAGGTCACGTGGTCGAGCTCGATCAAGGGGGGCGTCTCGCCCGTCGGCGGGCGGGGAGGGACCTCGACGAGCGGGGCGTCCGGGTGGTCGGTGTCGAGGAGGGCGAAGACCCGCTCGGCCGCCGCCATCGCCTGCTGCATCACCGTGTACTTCGTCGAGAGATCACGAATGGGCGCGAAGAACTTGTTCAAGTATTCGATGAAGGCCACGAGCACGCCGAAGGTGAGCGTTCCGCCCGCGATGCGCGCGCCGCCGTGCCATAGCAGCCCCGCGACGGCGATCGCGCCGACGGCCTCGACGATCGAGTACAGCGAGGCGTCGGCGAAGATCGCGCGCGAGTTGGCCTCGCGGTACTCGACGTTGATGACGTCGAACTCGGCCGCGACGCGCGCCTCGCGCGCGAACACCTGCACGACCTTGATGCCCGACAGGTGCTCTTGGAGGAAGGCGTTGAGGCGGGCGGCCTTCGCGCGGATCTCGCGGAAGGCGTCGCGCACCCAGCCGCGGAACGACGCGGCGACGCCGTAGAGGATCGGGGCGCTGCCCAGCGAGAAGAGCGCGAGCTTCCAGTCGAGGCCGAAGATCACGACGAGGATGAAGGAGAGCCGCACGACGTCTCCGAGGAGGCTCACGAGCCCCGAGGCGAACATCTCGGTGAGCGCCTCGACGTCGCTCGTGAGGCGGGTCATGAGCCGGCCGAGCGGTGTGCGATCGAAGAACGCCGCCGCGAGCGCGAGGACGTGGGCGTGGACCTCGACGCGGAGATCGTTCATGGCCCTTTGACCAATGAGCTGCGTGAAATAAGTCTGCGCGAAGGACGCCCCGTACTGGCCGAGCAGCGCCAGCAGGTAGAGGAAGCCGAGCTTGTCGAGGCCGGCCAGCTGGCGGATCGAGATGTGCTCGTCGATGGCCTTCTTGAGCAGGTACGGCTGCGCGAGCTCGAAGGCCGCCGCGATGGGCAGCAGCGCGACGGCGAGGAACAGCCCGGTCCGGTACGGCCACGTGTACGCGAAGATCCGGCGCAGCAGCGCACCGTCCAATGCCTTCCCGACGGTCGTGTCCTCGGTTTTATCGGGGACCCTGAGAGGGTCCCCGCGCCCCCCGGTGCTCGCTCCGCGCGGCGAAGCCGCGCTGCGCTCGGGTTTACCTTTCACGCGGCTTCCTCGACGCTCGCTCCGCGCGGCGAAGCCGCGCTGCGCTCGGGTTTGCCTTTCACGCGGCTTCCTCGGTGCTCGCTCCGCGGCGAAGCCGCGCTGCGCTCGGGGTTGCCTTTCACGCGGCCTCCTCGGCCAGGGCCTCGGCGGCGAGCTGCTCGCGGTAGAGCGACGCGTAGAGGCCGCCCTTGCCGAGCAGCTCGGGGTGCGTGCCGCGCTCGGAGACGCGCCCGGCGTCGAGGACCAGGATCTGGTCGGCCTCCTTGACGGCGGCCACGCGGTGCGAGACGAGGATCGACGTGCGTTCGCGTAGGATGGGGCGCAGGCGCGTGAGGATCTCGCGCTCGGTCTGCGCGTCGACGGACGACAGCGTGTCGTCGAGGATGAGGAGGCGCGGGTCGGAGGCGAGGGCGCGCGCGAGGGCGACGCGCTGCCGCTGGCCGCCCGACAGGGTGATGCCACGCTCGCCGACGAGCGTGTCGTAGCCGTCGGGCAACGCGGCGATGTCGGGGCCGAGGCCGGCTGCCTCAGCGGCGCGCACGACGCGCGCGCGCAGCTCGTCCGGCGCCTCTTCGACGCCGAAGGCGATGTTCTCGGCGACGGTCGCGGAGAACAGGAACGCGTCCTGCGGCGCGTAGCCGACGAGCGCGCGCAACGTCGCGAGCGGCAGCGTCGTGACGTCGTGGCCGCCCACGCTCACGCTGCCGGGCGCGACGTCCTGCAGCCGCACGAGCGCGTCGACGAGCGTCGTCTTGCCCGCGCCCGTCGGCCCGACGATCGCGAGCGTCGAGCCCGCGGGGACCGAGAACGACACGCCGTCGAGCAAGACGCGCGCGTCCGACGAACCTTCATTGACCGCCACGCGCAGGTCGCGCACGGCGATCTCGGGACGCAGCGCCTCGGCCGGAGCGACGACGCCGGGTGCGTCGCGAATCGCCGGGGGCATCGCGAGCAGCTCGCGCACGCGCGTCCAGCCGGCGATGCCGCGCTGCCAGATGCTGATGATCCACCCGAGCGCGATCGTGGGCCACGACAGCTGCACGAGCAGGGCGTTGAACGCGATGAGCGCGCCGATCGTCATGCGCCCCGCGATGACATCGCGCCCGCCCGCCCACAGGACGATGAGCGTCCCCGCGCCGCCGAGCATCGCGAACAGCGGCCCCAGCATGCCGCGCGACTTCACGAGACGCAGCGTGCGCGCGAGGTAGTCGTCGTTGAGCGCGCGGAACCGCGCGTGGCGCCGCTCCTCGAGCGTGTAGTGCTTGACGACCGAGATGCCGGCCAGGTCCTCCTGGATCGACGTCGACATCTTGCCGAGTTGTTCCTGGATCTCGCGACTCGCCTTGTACATGAGGCGGCTCGACAGTCGCGCGCCGAAGAGCAGGAGCGGGTAGGGCACGAGCGCGAACAGCGTCAGCCGCGGCGACAGATGAAAGAGCAGCCACAGCGTCCCGCTGTAGACGAGCGTCGTGTTGACGAGGTTGAGCAGCCCCGGCCCGAACAGCATGCGCACGGCGCCCAGGTCGTTCGTGAGGCGCGACATGACGTCGCCCGTGGCGTTGCGGCGAAAAAAGGCCGCGTCCTGGCGCAACAGGTGCGCGAAGAGATCGCGCCGCAGCGAGTACTCGACGTTGCGGCCCGCGTTGAAGATGAGCACGCGCGACGTGGTTCGGATCGCCGCCTGGAGGATCGCGAACAGCGCGATGAGCCCGGCGTCGCGCACGACGAGGCCGCGCGCGGCCGGTCCCGCCTGCCCGAGGGCGTCGATGGCGTTCTTGAGCAACAGGGGGTTGGCGATCGCGAACCCGTTCGTCGCGAGCAGGCAGGCCGTCCCCGCACCGATGCGTCCCAGCTCGGGTGAAAGGCGCGCAAACAGCGACGGCGCGCGCTCTGGGGCGAGGCTCGGGGGCGGGGCGGGCGGCACGGCGGCAAGTATTCAACACGAAACCGGTTCCGCCCGTCACCCTCGACGGGATCTTCGCGATTGAACCCTCGAAACCCAAGGGTCTATAGTCGAACGCCTCGATCCCCGCGGGCACCCCTACGTCAGACCCTCGAACGCCATGAACATAGACGTCTCGAACGCCCTCGCGACCCTCCAGCTGGATCCCGACAACGCGCCGGCGCGGAAGACGCTGGCCGCCGCGCGCGCCACGGGGGCCGACACGGACCTCGACGTCGAGGCGCTGACCCTCGCGCTCGGGGACGCCCGGCGCTGGCACCGCGAGCGCGGCTCGTTCGAGCTCGCCCTCCAGCTCATCGACATCGAGCTGCCGTGGATCAAGGACGCGGGCCGACGCGCCGACCTGCTGCACGAAAAGGGGCGCATCCTCAGCGACGACCTGCTGCGCGGCGACGCCGGCCTCGTCGCCGTCCAAGAGGCCCTCGCCGTGCGCGCCGACCACGCCCCCTCCAAGGAGTCCTTGGCGCAGATGTCCCTGCTCAAGGGCAACTGGCAGCCGATCTCGAAGCGCTACCTCCAGCAGGCCGAGGCAGCCACCGACAAGCCGCACGCGGCGAGCCTCTACGTCTCGGTCGCCGAGCTCGTCCTCAAATACGGCGGCGCCGCGGGCGCGGCCGACGGCGAGGCGCACCTGCGCAAGAGCCTCGAGCTCGACCCCGGCAGCCGCCGGTCCAGCATTCATCTCGAGCGCCTGCTGCGCGAGGGCTCGCGCTACGACGAGCTGCTCGCGCTCTACGCCCGGCGCGCCGACGCGGCGCCCACGCGCGAGGAGCGCGCCCTCGCCGAGATCCTCGCGGGCGAGACGTCTGCAAAAGTCGGTAAGGAAGCCGAGGCGCTCGCCCACTTCCGCAAGGCCCTCGACGCGACGCCGTTCGAAGCGCGCGCGCTGCGCCCCGTGCGCGACGCGCTCACGAAGCGCGCCGGGCAGGGCGATGGCACCGCGTGGGGCGAGCTCGCCAAGGTGCTCGAGACGGCCGTGCGCACGAAGCGCGGCGAACAAGACATCCCGCTCCAGGTCGAGCTCGCGTTGGTCCTCGCGACGCGCCTCGATCAGGCGGACGCCGCCGAGGTGTTCTTCCGCCGCGTGCGCAAGCTCGAGCCCGCCAACCACGACATGATCGAGTTCTACCGCGGCTACCTCGGCGCGAAGAACGACCCGGGGCAGCTGCTGCAGATTCTGGCTCAGGCGCAGAAGAGCGAGACGGACGTCGATCGCCGGATCGAGATGGGCGCCGAGATGGCGCGCGCCGCCGAGGCGCGCCCGCAGAGCGCCGAGAAGGCCATCGAGATCTGGAAGGGCCTGCTGCGCCTGCGTCCCCGCCTGCCCGAGGCCGTCGCCTCGCTCAAGCGGCTCTACGCCAAGACCGAAAAGTGGAACGCGCTGCTCGAGATCCTCAAGGACGACCTCGAGTCCTTGCCGGCCACGGCCCAGGGGAATGACGATAGGGTCGCGCGCCTCTTGGAGGTCGTCGCGATCTACCGCGACCGCCTGAACCTCGACGTCATGGTGGTCAACACGTACTTGAGCGTCCTCGCGCTCAAGCCCGACCACCCCGACGCCCTGACGGCGCTGTCGGCGCGCTACGAGGCGCAGGGGCGCTGGAACGATCTCATCACGGTGCTCGGCAAGCAGGCCGACGTCGCCACCGAGCCGGCGCAGCGGCTCGCGCTTCACCGGCGCATCGCGGGCCTCTGGGCCGACAAGCTCGGCAAGCACGCGAACGCCGTCGCGAGCCTCGAGAAGATCCTCGAGGCCGAGCCTCAGGACGCCGAGACGAGCGCGCGCCTCAAGGACCTCTACGCGAAGGGCCGCCAGTGGCGCCCGTTGCTCGACGTCTACCGGCGCGAGCTGCCCCAGCTCGCGGGGCAAGCGCGCCGTCCGCGCCTCATCGAGATGGCGCGCGTCGCGGGCGATCGCCTCAACGACGTGCGCGAGGCGCTCAACCTGTGGAACCAGGTCCTCGCCCTCGCGCCGCTCGACCCGGACGCGCTCGCCGGCTTGGCCACGCTCTACGAACGCGAGCGACGCTGGCCGGCGCTCGTCGAGATCCTCGAGCGCCAGCGCCAGAACGTCGAGGGCAACGCCGCGGCCGAGCTCGTGCTGCTCGAGCGGCGCGGCGTGCTGCTGTACGAAAAGCTCGGCGCGACCGACGGCGCCATCGACGTCTTCCGTCGCATTCAGGTCCTGCAGCCGCAGAACCCGCGGGCCGCGCGCGCCTTGCGCGAGATCTACGCGCAGTCGGGCGACATCGCGTCGCTCGAGGCGATGTACGTCCAGCAGGGGGCCTTCACCGACCTGTGCGATCAGCTCACGTCGCTCGCGGACCGCACGGCCGACGTCGCGGCGCGCACGCGCCTGCTCGAGCGCGTCGCCGATCTGTCGCTCACGAAGCTCAACCAGCCCGAGCGCGCGCTCAAGGCCTACGAGCGCATCCTCACGACCGACCCGAACAACCGGCGCGCGGCGCTCGCGCTCGTGCCTCTCTACCGCCAGGCGCAAAAGTGGCCGCGCCTGCTCGCGACGTACGAGGTGCTCCTGGGCTCGTCCACGGCCGGCGAGGCCGTGGGCCTCACCGAGCGCCTCGAGCTGCTCACCGAGGCGCGCGCCATCTGCGAGCAACGCCTCGGATCGAAGAGCCTCGCGTTCCAGTGGGCGGGCCGCGCCTTCGAGGCCGCGCCGAAAAACGACACCGTGCGCGCCGACATCGAGCGGCTCGCCGGCGAGGCGGACGAGTGGGGCGCGCTCGCGGGCCTGTACGCCAAGCGCGCCGACGCGACGACCGACGCCGAGGAGCGGCTGTGGCTCCTGCGCCACGCGCTCCGCGTCAACCTCACGAAGCTGTACAAGCCCGTCGAAGCGCGCGCCTTCGCCGAGCGCATCGTCGCCGAGGTCGGCTACGACGAAGAAGCCGACGGTGCGCTCGAGCAGATCCTCACGCAGACGAAGGCGTGGCCCGATCTCGCGAAGCTGCTGCGCGTGCGCGCCGATCGCGCGCCCGACATCGCCGAGCGTGTGCGGCAGCTCTTCCGCATCGCCCAGCTCGAAGAAGAGCGCGTGGGCGACGTGGGGGCCGCGGCCGCGACCCTCGAAGCCATCACAGAGGCCGATCCCGTCAACGAAAAGGCGTTGAAGGCGCTCCAGCGTGTCTCCGAGGCGCGCCAGGACTGGCCGGGGCTCGTCGAGGCGCTTCGCCGCGAGCTCGCCGTGCGCGCGTCGGGCGGAACGCCCGCGCAAGAGACCGCGCGCGAGGAACTGCTCCTGCGCATCGGTCAGATTCAAGAGACGCGCCTGCCCGACCAGGCGACGCCCAACGTGGATGACGGGGCGCTCGCGACCTACCGCGAAGTGCTCGTCGCGAACCCGCAGAGCGCCGCCGCCGTCGCCGGCTTGGAACGGCTGCTGTCGTCGGGGCGCGCGAACGATGCGTTCGCTGAAATCGCCCAGCTCTCCCTGCCGTACTACGAGAAGACGGGAGACGCCGCCAAGCTCGCGGGCGCGCATGAGGCGCTGCTGACGGCGGCCGACACGCGCGGCGAGCGCGTCGATCGCCTCGAGCGCCTGCGCGCGCTGTACGCGGGGCCGCTCGCCGACGCGGGCGCCGCCTACCGGACCAGCCTCGCGCTGTTCGAGATCGATCCGTCCGACGCCGCGAACCGCGCGCAGCTCGTCGCGTTCGCGGGCGCCGCGAAGAAAACGGGGGAGCTCGTCGACAAGACGCGCGCGCTCGCGACGGCGAGCGAAGACGCGATCCTGCGCCGCGATCTCCTCATCACGATCGCCGAGCTCCAGGAGCGGAGCGCGGGCTCGGTGGGCGGCATTCGGGCCGACGTCGAGACGGCGTACGCCGACATCATCGCCGTCGAGCCCCTCAACGACGCCGCGTTCAAGGCGCTGTCGCGCCTGTACCGCGAAGGCCCCCCTCCACGTTGGGCCGACCTGCGCGCGCTCTACGAGGCGCGCCAGAACGCTTCACTCGATCCCCGCGAGCGGCTCGATCTGCTCGCGCAGACCGCCGAGCTCGACGAGACGTCGCTCAACGACGCCGCGCACGCCGTCGCGACCTACGAAAAGATGCTCGAGCTCGATCCGGCGGACATGCGGGCCCACCGCGCGCTCGACCGTCACTACGCCGCCGCCGAGCGCTGGCGCGATCTCGAAGAGCTGCTCGGGACGCGCGTCGCCTTCGCGTCGCCGGCCGAAGTCTCCGAGCTCGAGTTCCGGCGCGCCGACCTGCGCGCCACGCGCTTCGGCGACGTCGAGGGCGCGCTCGATCTCCTCGAGGAGATCGTCGCCAAGGCCCCGAGTCACGAGGGCGTGCGACGTCTGCTCGAGCGCCTGCTCGCGGGGACCGAGCACCGCCAGCGCGTCGCGCGCGTGCTGGAGCCGCTCTACGAGGCGGGCGGCGCGTGGGCGCGGCTCGTCACCGTCCTCGAGGTGCGCCGCGAGGCGCTCGGGCCGAGCGGCCCGGAGGTCGCCGCGCTGCTCGCGCGCATCGCCGATCTCCAGGAGAACAAGCTGCAGGCGCGCCCGGCCGCGCTCGCGACCTGGCGCCAGGTCCTCGAGGCCGACGCCGAGAACCCGGACGCGCTCGTCGAGATTGAACGGCTCGCGACGGCGCTCGAACGCTTCTCCGAGCTCGTCGAGGTCTACCAGGAGCTCGCGGCACGCCGGGAGCAGAGCGACATCAGCGGGCGTGCCGACCTCCTCGGACGCGCCGCCAAGCTCCACGCGGGGCGCCTCGGCAACCGCCGCGCCGCGATCGAGTCGTGGAACCAGGTTCTCAACCTGGACGTCGAGAACTTCGAGACGGCGCGCCCGGCCGTCGCCGCGCTCGAGGCGCTGTACACCGAGACGGGCGACGTCGCGGCGCTCGTGAAGATCCTGCGCCTGCAGGCCGGGTGGGCCGACGGCGACGCCGACCGGAAGGCGATCCTGTTCCGCATCGCGAGCCTCGAGGACAAGTCGCTCGGCGACGCGCAGGCCGCCGTCGCGACGCTGCGCTCGATCCTCGAGATCGATCCTCAGGACCAGGCCGCCATCAGCGCGCTCGAGAAGATCTTCGAGGCGGGGTCGCAGCACACACAGCGGGTCGAGATGCTGCGCAAGCGCATCGACCTCGCGCAGGATCCGGCGGCGCGGCAAGAGCTGTGGCGACGCGTCGCGGGTCTGCTCGAGAACGATGTCGGCAACGTCGACGAGGCGATCTCGGCGTGCGTCGCGATCCTCGAAGAGAACCCCGAGGACGCGAACGCGCTCGAGACGCTTGCGCGCTTGTATGAACAGCAGAACCGTCATCAGGATCGCCTCGAGATCCTCGAGCGTCGCCTCGCGCTCGCGCAGTCGCCCGCCGTCGCGCCCGCGCGCGCCGAGCTGCTGCGCCAAACGGCGTTGCTCTTCGAAGGCCCGCTCGGCGATCCCGCGAACGCGCTCGAACGGTGGCGCGAGGTGCTCGCCATCGTGCCGTCGGACGCGCAGGCGCTCACGGCGCTCGAGCGCTTCCTGCAGCCGGCCGTCGACGCCAACCTGCGCCTCGCCGCCGCGCACGCCCTCGAGCCGATCTACGAGCGCGCCGGCCGAAACGCCGAGCTCGCCGCCGTCGTCCAGGTCTACGTCGACGCCGAAGACGACGCCCGCGCGCGCCTCGAACAGCTGATCCGCCTCGCGGCGCTGCAAGAGACGAAGCTGCGCGACGCCGAGGCCGCCTTCCGCACGACGGCGCTCGCCGTGCGCGCTGGTTTGTCCGAGCCCGAGCTGCCGAGCTTGCTCGACAGCTACGAGCGCCTCGCGGGCGCGGCGCGCGCCGCCGACGTCGGCAGCTTCTATCGAGAGATCAGCCCCGACGTGCTCGACGAAGAGGTCAAGCTGCGGCTCGATCGCTTCATCGCCGACGCGGCCCGCACGACCGGCGATCGCGAGACGGCGGCCGACTACTACCGCCGCGTCCTCGACCGCCTGCCCGAGGACGAGGCCGCGCTCGCGGCGCTCGACAAGCTCACCCGCGAGACGAACGACGTCCCGGCGCTGTGCGAGATCCTCGCGCGCCGCGCCGACATCGCCCGCGACGTCCGCGTCGACCCGACGGCCGAGCACCGCTTCCGCTCGCAGCTCGGCCAGCTCTCGGAGCTGCCGCTCGGCCGCCTCGAAGACGCCATCGGCGCCCACGAGCGCGTCATCGAGCTGCAGCCGCAGGATCGCGAGTCGCGCGAGGCGCTCGATCGCCTCTACACGCAGACCGAGCGCTGGGCTGACCTCACGCGCTTCCTCGAGGACACGCTCACGCGCGGCGGGCTCGCCGAGCGCGACCTCGTCGGCATCCGCTTCCGCCTCGCGCAGATCGAAAACGACCGTCAGTCCGATCGCGAGGCCGCGCTCGGCCACCTGCGCGTCGTGCTGCAGGGCGATCCCGACCACCCGGGCACGATCACGATGCTCGAGGGCATGCTCGACGACGTCGGCGTGCAGAGCGCCGCCGCCCAGCTGCTCGAGCCCGTGTACGCGGGCCGGGCCGACTGGAAGCAGCTCATTAAAATAGGCGAGATCCGCCTCCTGCAGGTCGACGACCCCGCGGAGCGCGTCGGCTGGACGAAGCGCATCGCGCGCCTTTATGAAGAGCAGCTCGAGGACTACGAGAATGCGCTTCGCTGGTATGGCAAGGTGTTCCAAGAGGCGCCGACTGAGCGCCAGAGCGCCGAGCCGCTGTTGCGCCTCGCCGATCGCCTGAACCGCTGGCAAGAGGTCGGCGCGCTGTTCGCCGGGTACGCCGCCGACGAGCTGTCCGATGAACCCGTCGTGCTCGAGATCGTCCGCCGTGCCGCGGAGATCTACGACCTGCGCCTCTCGGATCGCGACGAAGCGCGCAAGCACTACCGGCGTCTTTTCGACGCGCTCCCCGACGACAAGGCCGTCGTGGCCCTTTACGAAGGCGCCCTCGAACGCTGGGAGGCCTGGCTCGACCTGCGTGAGCTCGTCGACGAGCAAGCGGGGCGCGCCCTCGACCCGGCGACGAAGCTCAAGCTCCTGCGCCGCAGCGCCAAGCTCGACGAGGAGAAGCTCGACAACCGCAGCCGCGCCATCGGCACGCTCCAGGAAGCGATTGAGCTCGACCCGACGAACCGACTGACGGGCGAGCCCGCGACAGACGCCGAGCTCGAACGCCTGCTCGGCGCCGAGGAGCTCTGGTACGACTTGGGCGATCACCTCGCCGCCGTGCTCGGACGCGTCACGGAGCCCGCCGAGCGCGACGCCGTGACGTTCCGGCTCGCGGAGGTGCTCGAGAAGAAGGTGGGCGACGTCGCGGGCGGCGTCGATCGCTACGCCGAGATCGTCGAGCGCTCGCCGCGCCACCGCGAGGCCGTCGCCGCGCTCGAGCGCATCGCCGCCGATCCCGATCACCGCCACCGCGTCGCCGTCGTGCTCGAGCCCGTGTACCGGAGCGCGGGCGACTGGGGCAAGCTCGTGGGCGCGCTCGAGGCGCAGCTCGACACCGTCGAGGATCCCACCCAGCGGGTCACGATCCTGCGCGAGATGGCCGACATCTATCAGCGACTCGGCCGCCTCGACCTATCATTCGAGGCGCGCAGCCGCGCGTGGCTCGTCGACGTCAGCTCGGCGGAGACCCTCGGTGAGATGGAGGCGCTCGCCGTGTCGGCGCGCCAGTTCGCGCCGCTCGTGGCGACGCTGCAGACGGGCGCCGTCGAGGCGAACGATCCGGATCTTCAGGCCCAGCTGTGGGGCCTGTCGGCGCGGCTTCTCGAAGAGAACGTCGGCGACGTCGCCCAGTCGATAGAGGCGTGGCGTTCGGCCTTGAGCGCGCGGCCCGACGACCTCGACGCCTTCTCGGCGCTCGAGCGCCTGCTCTCGCAGGCGGCGCGTCCCGCGGAGCTCGTCGACGTCCTCGAGAAGCACTTCGAGGTCACACCCGACGCCAGTGTCGAAGAGAAGAAACTCATCGGCAAGCGCATCGCCGTTCTCCACGAGGACGCGCTCCGCCAGCCCGAGCAGGCCCAGCGCGCGTGGGAGACCGTCCTCGACATCGACGCCAATGACATGGAGGCGCTCGAGGCGCTCGGCCGCCTGCACGCGGCGGCGGGCAACCACCGTGACCTCGCCGAGATCTCCGAGCGCAAGCTCGCGCTCATCGAGGTGCCGTCGCAGCGGCGCATCGCGCGCCTCGAAGCAGCCCGCCTGTACGACGAGCACCTCGGCGAGGCGGACCTCGCCGTCGGGCACCTGCGCGCCGTCCTGGACGAAAGCTCGGACGACGCCGCGGATCCGCAGGCGCTGGCGCACCTCGACGCGATCTTCACGCGCGACGAGCGGCACGCCGATTTGCTCGAGGTGCTCGACGCGCGCGCCGGCGCGGCGCCGACACCGGCGGCGCGCGACGAGCTCGCGCTGCGCGCGGCGCACGTCACCGAGACGGATCTCTCCGACGTCGAGGCCGCGATCGGCCGCTATCAGAAGATCCTCGACGCGTCGCCGGGCCAGCCGGGCGCGATCGAGGCGCTGTGGACGATCGCGCGCGGCGCCGACTACCGCATGCCGGCCATCGCCGCCTTGGAGCCCGTGTTGCGCGCCGCGCGCGACTGGGCGGGCGTCGTCGACCTGCTCGAGCTGCGCCTCGCGGCCGAGGACACGCCGCCCACGCGCATCGCGACCCTCGCCGAGATCGCGGCGATCGAAGAGCGCGAGCGCCGCGACACGAAGGGCGCCTTCGCGGCCTGGGCGCGCGCCCTCACGGAGGACGCGACCGAGGACGCGCCGCGCGCCGCGCTCGAGCGCCTCGCGACGGCGACGGGCGACTACGCGGGCCTCGCGAGCGTCTACGCCGAGCGCATGGACGCGACCTTCGACGCGTCCCTCCAGCGCAGCCTCGCGCTGCGCCTCGCGGAGCTCCACGAGACGCAGCTCGCCGATCCGGCGCGCGCGGGCGAGTACCTCCGCCAGGCGCTCAACCTGCCCGGCGACGAGGCCCCCGTGCTGGCCTCGCTCGAACGCGTGCTGCGCGCGCAGGACGCCCACGCCGACCTCGCCGAGATCCTCGCGCGGCAGGCCGAGATCGCCGTCGATCCCGTCGCGCAGGCCGACTTCCTCACGGCGCTCGGCGAGACACGGCTGCGCGCGCTCGACGACGCCGAGGGCGCGCTCGGCGCCTACCGCGACGCGCTCGAGCGGAACCCCGCGCAGGCCGCGGCGCGCGGCGCGCTCGCCGAGTTGCTCGACCGCGACGAGACGCGCGAGAGCGCCCTCGAGATCCTCGAGCCGATGGCCGAGGCGCGCGGCGACTACGAAGAGCTGCTGGGCCTGTACGAGGTCCGCGTGGGCCTGCGCGACGATCGCACCGAGCGCGCGCACTGGCTGCGCAAGATCGCCGAGATCTGCGACGCGAACCTGGGCGACGCGCGGCGGGCCCTCGACGCCCTCGGCCGCGCGCTCGAGGCGGAGCCCATGCCCGGCGGCGCCGTCGACGATCTCGAGCGCATCGCGGGCGCGGCGAAGCTGACGCCGCTCGCGGCCCAGAAGATCGAGGCCGTGCTCGATGCCGCTGAGCCCGACGCCGCCAAGGACCTTTCCTTGCGCGCCGCGCGCTTGTACGAGACGGCTCCCGCGGATCTCGCGTCAGCCGAGCGGCTCTACTCGCGCGTCCTCGAGGCGGACGCCGAGAACGTCGACGCGCTCACGGCGCTCGAGAATCTGTACCGCGGCGTCGGCGCCTCGGGGACGGCGCACCTCGCGGCGATCCTCGAGCAGCGGGGCGCGATCGATCTCGACCCGCAGGCGCGCAAGCGTCGGCTCGCCGAGGCGGCCAAGCTGCATGAACAGCGCGGAGACACCCCCGCCGCGCTCGCGACCTGGCAGAAGCTGCGCACGAGCGAAGAGGGCGACGCGGACGCGCTCGACAACCTCGCGCGCCTCCACGAGGCGTCTGGCCAAGCGGCCGAGCTCGTCGACGTGCTCGCCGAGCGGGCGCGGTTCAGCGAGAGCCCCGTCGAACGGGCGGCGCTGTGGGCGCGCGTCGGGGCCTTGCGCCTCGGGCCGCTCGGCGACGTCGACGGCGCCGCGGACGCGTACCGCGAGGCGCTCGAGGGCGCGCCCGACGACGCGACGTCGCTCGGCGCGCTCGAAACGATCGAGGAGCGTCGCGAGGATTGGTCGGCGCTCCAGGAGGTGCTGCAGCGCCGCCTCGGCACGACCGAGGGCGCCGCGCAGATCCCCGTGCTGCTCAAGCTCGCGAAGAACGCCGAGGCGCGCCTGTCCGACACGGACCAGGCGAGCGGCTACCTGCGCCAGGTGCTCGACGTCGACGCCGCGAACGGGCTCGCGTATCTGGAGCTCGAGCGTCTTCTTCGCGCGGGGGAGCGCTGGTACGACCTCGTCGAAGTGCTCGCCAAGCACGCGGACGTCGAGGCGACCGCGGGCCGCAAGCCGACGGAGCTCGCGCTGCGCGTCGCCGTCGCCGACGTCTGGGAGCAGCAGCTTTCGTCGCCCGAGAGCGCGGTGGAGGCGCTCGAGAAGGTCCTCGAGGTCGCGCCGACGAACGCGCCGGCGCTCCTGTCGATGGCCCGCATTCACGAGGGCGCCGAGCGGTGGGACGAGGCGAGCGCCGCGCTCGCGCGCGCCGCCGAAACAGCGACGGGGGGCCCCGAGCTCGCCGAGATCCACTACCGCGGCGCCCAAATCTTGAAGGCCAAGGACGCGCCCGCCGACGAGGTCGAGGCGCTGCTCCTGCGCGCGCTCGACGCCTCGACCGAGCACCTGCCGACGCTCGAAGCGCTCGAAAAATCGGCGCGCGCCGTCAAGGACGACGAACGGCTCGTGCAGATCCTCGAGCTGAAGCTCGAGGTCGTCACGGCGCGGGACACGAATGCCAAGAAAGACGACGAGCGCAAGCTGCTGTCCGAGATCGCGGGGCTGCAGAAGAAGCTCAAGCGTCAATCGCGCGCCGTGCCCGTCCTCGAACGGCTCGTCGCGCTCTCGCCGACGGAGATCGAAGGCCGCGGCGATCTCGCCGACGCGCTCATCGCCGCGGGCCGCACGGGCGAAGCCGTCGGCATCGCGCGCGAGCTCATTGAGCAGCTCACGAAGGCGCGCCGGGGCAAGGAGGCGTCGTCGTGGTACCAGCGCCTCGGCGCGATCGCGGTCGCCGACGGTGACCTCGTGGTCGCGGGCGAGCACTTCAACGCCGCCTACAAGCTAGACCCGGGGCACCCGCTCACGCTGTCGTCGCTGGGGCGCCTGTCCTTCGAGCGCGGCGACTTTGACAGCGCGCGCAAGTTCTACCGGTCGTTGTTGCTACAAACGTTCGACGAGTCGTCGACGGGGGTCTCGAAGGCCGAGATCTACTTGATGCTGGGGCGCATGCACGTCTCGGCCAAGGAGATCCCGAAGGCGCGCAACATGTTCGAGCGCGGCCTCGAGACCGACCCGAAGAACGAGCTGCTCAAGCAGGCGCTCGCGCAGCTGCCGAGAAATTGAGCGAGGCAACGCGTCGGTGAATTTGTACGGCGCACCGACGTCGCCGTACGTGCGCAAGGCGCGCATCCTCGTGCGCGCCGCGGGGCTCGACGTCACGTTCGTCGACACACGGACCGAGGCGGGCGCGTCGGCGCTCTCGCGCATCGCGCCCGTCGGCAAGGTCCCCGTCCTCGAGCGCGACGAGGGCGCGACGCCGCGCGTGCTCGCGGATTCGGGCGTCCTCGCCGCGTGGCTCTGGGTCAACCACGCGCCCGCGCTGCGTGCCGCCGGCTTCGTGCTCGTCCCCGACGACTGGGCCGAGCGCGAGCGCACCATCCTCGTCGAAGGCGCGCTCGACGCCGCCATCAATCGTCTCTACTTGTTGCGTGATGGGCTGCCCGATCAGGGGTACGTCACGCGTCAGGGCGCGCGCGTCGTGACGATCCTCGCGGCCCTCGAGGCAAGCCTGCCTGTATTTTCGCGTCCGCTGACGACGAGCGCGTTGACGCTCGGCTGCGCGTTCGACTGGATGGTCTTCCGCAAGGTCACTGATCCCCGACGAACGCCGCGCCTCGCTGCGTTCTATGATGCCTGGTTGGCGTCTGGCGTCGGCGCCGGCACCGAACCGGCTTCCTGACTCAGGGGCGACTGGCGCAGCGGCGGTGGGCCGCCTGCGCGGCCGCGGCGAGCTGGGAATCGGATCCCGCCTCGAGCGTCCGCAGCGTCGCCGCGCCGGCGCCCGCGTCGCACAGCGTCCCGAGCGCTTCGACGGCGTCGCGGCGGAACGGGTGGTGGGTGTCGTTCGCGAGCGAAACGGCGACGCGCGTCGCCTCGGGGCCACCGAGGTGCGCGAGCGCGCGCAAGGTCGCCCCGGCGACGCCTTCGACCGACAGGTCTTCCTCGGACTCGGAGACTTGGCGTTCGAGCGCGGCCGCCATCGGGGCCGCGGCCGCGTGATCGCCAAGCTCGCCGAGCAGCCCCGCCGCGAGCGCACGCAGCGTCGACGCCTCATTGCGACGGCCGAGCGCGTGCAACAACGTGTCGCGCGCGCGGGCGTCCTTGCACCGCGCGAGCCCCACGAGCGCCGCGCGCCGGACCTCCTCGACGTCGCGCTCGACGGCGCGCGCGAACAGGTCGCCCGTTCCCGGCGCGCAGATCGTGCCGAGCGCCTCGAGCTCGGCGCGGCGCACGAACGGCCACGGCTCCTGCTTCGCGCCGGCGACGAGCGCGGCCGCCGCGCCGCCGTCTCGGTCCTGGCCGAGCCCCTGGGCAGCCGTCTCACGAACACGCGGATCGCCGTCGCCGAGCGCGCCTCGCAGCGCCGCCAGCGACGAGGCGCCGCCGCGTCCAGCGAGCTCTCGCGCGGCGAGGTGCCGCAGCACGGGCTCGTCGGCGTGGCGCGCGAGCGCGACCACGTCGTCGAGGCCGCTCTCGCCCAGCCCCCCGAGCGCGACGACGGCCCGCGCGCGAACCTCGAACGGACGCTCCGCGGTCGCCGCAGCTCTCAAAATGCCGAGGGCCGTGGAAGACGTGGTCGGCGCCCGACGCACGACGGCCGGCACGACGCGCAAGAGATCGCCTTGCCGAGACCCGCTCTGTCCTCGTGCGCCCTCGATCGCCGCGAAGAGCGCCGCCGGCGCGAGAGAGGACGACGCTCCGAGCGCGCTCACGACCGCGAGTCGCAACTCGGGCGTCCCGCTCCCGGCGGCGGCGAGCAGCGCCAGCGCGGCGTGCGCGTCGTCGAGCGCGCCGAGCACGCGCGCCGCGCGGGCACGATCAGCCGCGGGCACGGCCTCGGTGACCAGAAGCTTTTCGACGGCGCCCACGGGAGGCGACGCGCTCTTGCGCAGCATCGCCGTCACGAGGCGCTCCTCCTTTTCGGTCGCGCCCCCGAGCGCCGTCGTGAAGGCCTCGGTCGCGAGCGCGTTCTTGCCGTCCGGATCGAGGCGGGAGAGGGCCTCGACGAGGCACTCGCGCCGCGCCCCGCGCGCGCCCGACGTCATGAGCGCCTGAGCGACCGGCGACAGCGCGGCAGGCCCGACGCTCACGAGCGCCGAGACGCGCGTGGCGCAGTCGGCCGAACGAACGATGTCGGCGACGAGGCGCGCGACGGCGTCGGGGCCGTCGAGGTCCGTGAAGATCGTCAGCTCGGACATCGCCGTCGTCCCGAACGTCTTGGGCGGCGCCGCCTCGGTGCCCGGCGTGACCTCCGTGAGGATCACCGTCGCGCACGACGCGACGACGGGGTGGGGGAGCGCGACCCAATACGGCTCGCGAAAGTGCGCGGCGTCGGCCGCGGAATCCTCGGGGACGACGACGTCGAAGCGCTGATCCGCCTTCGGCCCGAGCGCGAGCTGAAACCGTCTCACACGATTGCGCGCGCGGAAGGACGCCGCGCTCGACGCGTCGCCGGGCACGAAGCGCAGGCCGCGCACGGCGGTGCCGCTCGACGCCGCGCGCGCCGTGAGCCACTCGCCGCGTCCGTCGCCGCCCAGGCCTTCGGCCCACGCCGTCGCGACGTCACCGTCATCGAGCGCCGTGGGCGCTCCCAAGGAACGCGCGTCGTCGCCCGCGCCGAGGGTCGTCGACGCGCCCGTGAAATGAAACGCTCCGAGCGATCGCCCAACGGGCATCCCTGAATCTCCGCGCCGCGCCGTCAACGTCACCGCGGCTGGGGCGGGCAGGGTGGAGCGCACGGCGCGGAACTTCCCCGTCGCGAAGTCGAACGCGCGCGGGAAGAGCCGCGCGGGCGCGCCATCGCAGCGCGAAACGAGGCTCGCCGTCTGGTACTGGACGACGCCTTCCGAAGACAGGTCGACGCCGAGCCCGGTCTCGGCGTCGGCGTCGCGCGGACCCGAAAACCCGCTCCACACGACGCGCGTCCCGCCAGAGCGCAGCTCGCCCAGCCACACCTCGGCGCGCGACGACCCACGTACGGGCACGCGCACCTCGACGACGCGGTGGCCCTCGACGTCGACTTCGCGGAGCGTCGCGGCGCCGCGGCGAAGGGGCGGCGTCGTCAGGGGCACGCCCGCGACGACGGTGGCGCCCGCGTGGACCTCGACGCCGTTGGCGGCGGGCGCGAGCGTGAGCGCCGCGTCGGCGGTGGGCGCGAGCGGCGCGTCGGCGAACACCGAGCGAGACGCGGCGAGCGAGAGGATTCCCCCTACGAAGATTCTCACGAAGATTCTGACGAAGAACGGCACGCGGTGGCCGACCGAGCGCATGTCTCCGGATATCACGACATCTGGGCTATATAGAAGCCCGCATGAAGTCCAAGAAGTCTGTCGGCGACGCAGATTCGTCGCCGACCGCCGAGAGTCCCGACGTCACGACCGTTGCGGGCACCGTTGCGGGCACCGTTGCGATCTTGGGTCGTCCCAACGTCGGCAAGTCGACGCTGCTCAACCTGCTCGTCGGCGAGAAGCTCGCGATCGTGACGCCCAAGCCCCAGACGACCCGCAACCGCATCGTCGGCGTGTGGAACGGCCCCGCGGGGCAGATCGTCTTCGTCGACACGCCCGGCGTGCACGGCTCGAAAAAGGCGCTCAACCGCTTCATGAACCAGGAGGCCCTAGGGACGATCGAAGAGGTCGACGCCGCGCTCCTCGTCGTCGACGCGGGCGAGCGGCGCCCTGGAAATGAGGAGCGCGAGATCCTCCGCAACCTCGCCGCCGCACGGAAGCCGACGGTGCTCGCCATCAACAAGGTCGACCGGGTCAAGGACAAGGGCGCGCTGCTGCCGCTGCTCATCGACTGGGAACAGACGGCGCCGTTCAAGGCCCTCGTGCCCGTCTCGGCGCTCAAGAACAAGAACATCGAGCCGCTCGTCGCCGAGCTGTGCAAGCTCCTGCCGCGCGGCGAGCCGCTGTACGGCCCCGACATGCTCACCGATCGCACGGAGCGCTTCCTGGCGTCCGAGCTCATCCGCGAGCAGATCTTCCTCAAGACGCGCCAAGAGCTGCCGTACGCCGTCGCCGTCGACATCGAGACGTGGGAAGAGCGCAAGCGCCCCGACGGCTCCGAGGACGTCGTCATCGAAGCGACGATCCTCGTCGAGCGCGATTCGCAAAAGGCCATCGTGGTCGGCGCCGGCGGCTCGATGATCAAAGACGTTGGGACGATCGCCCGCGCCGAGATCTCCGCGCTCCTCGGGCGCCCGGCGCACATCAAGCTGCACGTGAAGGTCGACTCCGAGTGGACGACGTCACCCGCCGCCCTCAACCGCCTGGGGTACCGCCCATGAGCCGCGGGTATCGCGGCGAGAGCCGCGGCGGCGAGAAGGCGCGCCGCGCGGCCGACGACGCGCTGCCGCTGTGCGCGCTCGTGGGCCGTCCCAACGTCGGCAAGTCGTCGCTCTTCAACCGGCTCGTCGGTGGGCGGCCTGCGCTCGTCGAGGACATGCCGGGCGTGACGCGCGATCGGCGCTACGGCGTCGCCGAGTGGATCGGCGCGCGCTTCCGCGTCGTCGACACGGGCGGCCTCGATCCGTCGGCAGAGGGCATCCTCAAGGCCATGCGCAAGCAGACGCTCGTCGCCGTCGACGAGGCCGACGTCGTCGTCTTCGTCCTCGACGCGAAAGAGGGCGTCACGTCCGTCGACAGCGATGTCGCGCGCCTCCTGCGCCGCGCCGGCAAGACCGTCATCATCGCCGCGAACAAGGTCGACAACGCGGGGCGCGAGGCCGCCTCGTCCGAGATCTTCGCGCTCGGGTTCCCCAACGTTTTTCTCATCTCAGCGTCGCACGGCCGCGGCGTGGGCGACCTCCTCGACGCCGTCGTCGAGGCCCTCGGCCCCGCGACGCGCGCCGAGCGCCCGGTCGAAGCGCCCCCGCCCCCGCGCCGCACCAAGAAGGCCGTCGTCGTCAAGTCAGAGGACCGCGACGAGGACGCCACCGACGAAGACACGACCGAAGAAGACGAAGCCGCAGACGAAGCCGCCGCCGAGATCGAAGCCGCCCGCGAGGCCGCGCGCGGGCCGCTGCGCCTCGCCTTCATCGGCAAGCCCAACGTTGGCAAGTCGTCGCTCGTGAACCGGCTGCTCGGCGCCGAGCGCGTGCTCGTCCATGACTCACCCGGCACGACGCGTGACCCGATCGACACGCCGTTCTCGTTCGCGGGCCGCGAGTACGTCCTCGTCGACACAGCCGGCCTGCGCCGCCGCCGCTCGATCGAGACGCTCACCGAGCACGTCGCCGCCAAGATGACGCGCGACCAGCTCGAGCGCTGCGACGTCGCCGCGCTCGTCATCGACGCGCGCGAGGGCGCGACGGCCGAGGATGCACGCCTCGCGGGCCTCATCGAGGAGGCGGGGCGCGCCGCCGTCGTCATCCTCAACAAGAAGGATCTCGTCTCGCGCGCTGAAATTGACAAGCGCCTCGAGGCCACGCGCGACCAGCTCACGTTCATCAGCTACGCGCCCATCCTGCTGTCGTCGGCATCGACGGGCGCGGGCGTCACCGCGATCCCCTCGGCGGCGACCAAGGTGCTCACGGCGGCTTCGCGCCGCATCCCGACGGGCCAGCTCAATAAGTTTTTCCAGCAGGTCGTCACGACCCAGCCGCCGCCCAGCGGCGCGCACGGCCGCCACGTGAAGCTCTTCTACGTGACCGAGACGAGCGTCTGCCCGCCCACCTTCGTCGTCAGCACGAACCACCCGACGGACATCGGCCAATCGTACCGACGCTTCCTCGTGAACCAGCTGCGCAAGGCCTACGGCTTCGAGGGCACCCCCATACGCGTCGTGTTCCGCGCCCGCAAGCAGAAGGACGACAGCGCGCGCAAGGGCGCGCGCAAGGAAGCCCGCCGCGAGCAGGACGAGCACTGACCGCGGTCAGAAGACCCGCGAGACGCGCAGCGTGAGCGAGAAGGCCAGGGCCCGCCCGCCGAACGACATCGCGTTGTTCACGAGCTCGCCCGGCGTAAAGAGGTACTGGGCGCTCGCGCCGCACGACCAGCGCGGCGTCAGCAGGTAGTCACCGCCCAGGCCGGTCTCGACGGCGAGCGACGTTCGCGAGGGCTCTCCCGCGCCGCTCCAGCGCACGGCGCCCACGCCCGCCTCGATGTACGGGACGAGCCGCAAGACGTCGAACGTGTACGTGGCCCCGACCAGCGCCGCGGTGGCCTGCAGCGTCCCGCCCGGCGATCCGTTCTTCACGGGCGCGACGGGGTGGCGGAGCAGAGAGAACGACGCGCGCGCCGACCACGCGTCGTTCAGCCCGTACTCGACGTCGACGGCCGCCGCCGGCCCCCACGACGCGAACGGATCCCCGTTGGCGTTGGCGCCGCCGAGGCGCGCCGACACCTGCAGCTCATCGTCGCCCGCGCCCCACGCGGGCGCAGCCGTCGAGCTGGCCAGCAACAGCGCCAGAAAAGCGATCGGGGCCCGGGCGCGCCTCACGAGGCGCAGACTATACACGACGCCGTCAATTGACCGTGGTGCGGCCCTCTGTTATCTCCAGCGCGTGAGCAAAGGCATCTCGAAGAAGGAGCTCCGGCAGCCGGACGAGTTCGTGAGCTTCTGGACGCACGCGGCCGAGTGGTCGGCCAAGTTCGCGAAAGAGCGGCGCCAGCCCCTCATCGTTGGCGCGACGATGCTCGGCACGGTCATCGTCGGGTCCATTGTTTTCTCGGTCGTCTCCGAGGGCCGCGCCGCGCGCGCCACCGAGGCGCTGTCGCGCATCGAGCACATCGCGACGGCCGACCTGCGCCCCGACGGCGCCCCGGCGCCGGGCGCCGAAGGCGCGCCGCCCGACGACGGGCTGCCGCACTACAAGACGGAGAAGGAGCGCAACGAGGCCACGCTCAAGGAGCTCGACGCCTTCCTCGCCGGCCCGCGCAATGCGCTGACGACGGACGCCCGCCTCGAGCGCGGTCCGATCCTGCTCGCCCTCGGCCGCGCCCCCGAGGCGATCACGACGTACGAGGCCGTGCTCGCCGACAAGCCCGACGAGCGGCTGAGATTCCTCGCGCGAGAGGGACTCGGCTACGCGCAGGAACAAAAGGGCGACCTCGAGGCCGCCAGCGCGACGTTCGCGAAGCTCTCCGACGACGTCGCCGTCTTCAAGAACGGCGAGTTCTACAAGGACCGCGCTCTTTTTCACAAAGCGCGAATCTCGGCCGAGCGAGGCAACGCGGATGAGGCCCGGAAGCTCTACAAAGAGGTGCTGGAAAAGAACCCCACCACCTCGCTGCGGGACGAGATCACGAATCGCCTCGCCGTCCTCGAGCTGAAGTGACGCCGCCCCGCGCGCGCGCTGCGCCGTTGACGAAGCTCGCTCTGGTGCTCACGTTCGCGCTGCCGCTCGCCGGCGCGCTGTCCTGTAGGGCGTCCGTGCGCACGCAAGATCCCGCTGACGCGCAATCGCATCCGGCCGGCGTCCTTCATCAGCGATGGCGCACGACGCTGCACGACCACGGCTTCTTCGAGGCCGAGCCCGAGGAGTGCGCGACGGGCACCATGGCGTCCGGTCGCATCGTCATCGGCTCGCGCGCCGGCACCGTCGTCGCCGTCGACCCGACGCAGGGCCACGTCGACTGGACGGTCTCCGTCTCGGGCGGCGTGGACAGCCAGGCGCGCTATGACGCCGCCCGCGGCCAGGTCTACGTGGGCGCCGATGACGGTTCCTTCGCCGCGCTCGACGCCGCCAAGGGCAACGTGCGGTGGAGCTACCGCGGCAAGGGCGCCGTCGAGCGGGCCGCCGACTTCGGCGCGGGCGATCTCGTTTATTTTTCGACCGCGTCGGATCGCGTGTACGCGCTCGAGGCCGGCACGGGCAAGTGGCGCTGGCAGTACGAGCGCGAGACACCCGAGGGCTTCACGATCCACGGCAACGCCGGGCCGCGCCTGCGTGGGGATCGCGTCCTCGGCGGCTTCGCCGACGGTTACCTCGTGTCGCTCGCGGCCGCCACGGGCGAGGTCCAGTGGGCGCGCTCGCTCGCCGCCGCCTCTGACCAGTTCGTCGACGTCGACTCGACGCCCGCGATTGTCGACCCTTCTGGCACCACGGACGGAGCCAAGGACGCCAGCGCCTTCGTCCTCGCGTCGTCGTACTCGGGCGGCCTCTACGCGCTCGATCCACGCGACGGCGTCGTGCGCTGGCACCTGGGCATCGAGGGCGTCGGCACGGTGACGCCGTTCGAGGATCGGCTCTACTTCGCGGCGCCACGCCGGGGTCTGCACGCGCTCGACCGCGCCGGGCGCGTGATCTGGCGCCAGGGCCTCACGGCCGCGGGCGACCTGACGCCACCGATTGTCATCGGCCCGTACCTCGTCTTCACGGGCAGCCGCGCGGGGCTCTTCGTCGTCGACCGCGCCACGGGCGCGCTGCTCGAGACGTTCAACCCGGGCCGCGGCATCTGTGGCGCGCCGACCCTCGATCTTCAGAACGGACGCGTGTACGTCCTGTCGAACGGCGGCGCGCTTTACGCGCTGGATCTGGGCTGAGCGCCGAACGCGAGCGCGCGGCCGTAGACGCTGTCGCCCATGGCCTCGATGCGGCGCACGAGCTCCTTGATGCGTCGGTTGCCGCCGGCATCGCGCGCCTTCCACTCGACGCCGAAGCCCTTTTCGCCCTCGAGACCGCCCGCGGGGTGGCCGCGCCACGCCACGCGCGCCGACAGCGGCATCGCGATCTCGGCGCCCGGCGGCGACACCATGAGGACGACGTCTGCGTCGTCTGGCAGCGGCTGCGTCGTGCGCACGAACGCGCCGCCGCGCCCAATGTCGAGCAGGGTGCCGCTGTTGTCGCGCAGCGCGCCCGGCACCTGCCAGGTCACGGGCAGCTCGACCGGCAGACGCTGATGGCGGCGCGAAAGCATCTCGGACGAATCCCCGCGCGCGACCGACAGCAGGTAATCCCGCGTCTGCGTCTCGGTGGGGAGCAACTCGATGCCGATGCCGGCCTTCGTCTTGGTGCTGTGCTTCCCAGGACGGCGCCAGGCGACGAGCCCACGCAGCAGCATCGGGCTGCGGCGCTTGCCGAGGCGAACCGAAATGACGACCGCTTCGCCGAGCGCCAGCGGTTTCCGGGTCGCAAAGAAAATGCCGCCGTTCGCCAGATCAGCCAGGTAGCTGTCCAGAAACGCGCTTCCGGTCGCGAAATGGGCCTTGAGAATCGTCATGTGGGGAAGTGAAGGAGACTGTACTATAGAGATGTCAGTATTTGTAAAGCAGATTGCGACAGACTTGCTCACCGCTGACTTTCACTATGACCTGCCGCCCGAGTGCATCGCCTCGGCGCCAACCGCCGCGCGAGACGAATCCCGCCTTTTGGTCATGCGGCGCGCCGGCGAGACTCCGAACGACCACGCACACTTTCGCGACATTGGCGGTTACCTTCCGCCCCGGTCGCTGCTGGTGGTCAACGATACGCGCGTCATCGCGGCGCGGCTCCGGGGACGAAAATCGACGGGCGGCGGCTTCGAGCTCCTCCTGACGCGGAAGATCTCGGACGAGAGCCCGCCAGCGGCCGACTGCCAGGGAGACATCTTCGAGGAGACCTGGGAAGCGCTGGGACGTAGCCTCGGGAACGTCGCGCTCGGGGCCACCCTGGAGGTCGGGGAGTTGCGGGCGACGCTCGTCGAGCGGGGCGCCGAAGGGCGGGTCACGGTGCGGCTCCGCGGGCGGGGCGCGCCGACGTTGGTCGGGCTGCTCGAGGCCGTGGGCGAGGTGCCGCTGCCACCGTACATCGAGACGGCCCGGCGCGAGGCCGGCGCGGCGGCGCCCGCCGTCGACGATCGGATCCGCTATCAGACGGTCTACGCCGACGCACCTGGCGCCGTGGCGGCGCCGACGGCGGGGCTGCACTTCACGCCGGCGCTGCTCGAGCGGCTGAGCGCCGCGGGACACGAGCTCGCGCGCGTCACGCTGCACGTCGGTCCGGGCACGTTCCGCCCCGTCAAGACGCCCGACGCGCGCGCGCACGAGATGGACGAGGAGCGCTACGCGATCCCCGAGGCGACGGCGGTGGCCATCGCGCGGGCGCGCGCCGAGGGCCGGCCCGTCATCGCCGTGGGCACGACGGTCGTACGGACGCTCGAGGCGTCCGCGCGCGAGCACGGCGTCGTGCGCGCCGGGGAGGGCGCGACGCGGTTGTTCATCTTGCCGGGCGATCCGTTCGCCGTCGTCGACGGGCTCATCACGAACTTCCACCTGCCCGAGTCGACGCTGCTCATGCTCGTGTGCGCGTTCGCGGGAACCCCGCGCGTGCTGGCGACCTACCGCGAGGCCGTCGCGCGCGGGTATCGTTTCTACAGCTATGGCGACGCGATGCTGATCTTGCCGGGACAGGCATGAGCGCCTTTCGCGTCGAGGCGCGCGCGGGCAGAGCGCGCGCGGGAGTCCTCGAAACGGCGCACGGTCCCGTCGAGACGCCCGTGTTCATGCCCGTCGGCACGCAGGCGACGGTCAAGGCGCTGTCGTCGGCTGATCTGGCCCGCCTCGGGCCGCAGATCATCCTGGGCAACACGTACCACCTCGCGCTGCGGCCCGGCGCCGAGCGCATCGCCGCGCTGGGCGGGCTGCACAAGTTCATGGCGTGGCCGGGCGCGATCCTCACGGACTCCGGCGGCTACCAGGTCTTCAGCCTGCGCGACCGCGCGAAGATCGACGACGACGGGGTCACGTTCCGCTCGCACCTCGACGGCTCCGCGCAGCGCCTCACGCCGGCGCGCGCGATGGAGATCCAGCGGCTGCTCGGCAGCGACGTCGCGATGGCGTTCGATCACTGCCCGCCATCGGACGCGCCGCGCGCGTCGATCGAAGACGCCATGGCACGCACGACGACGTGGGCCGCGCGCTGCGTGGACACGCCGCGCGCCGAGGGCCAGCTTCGCTTCGGGATCGTGCAGGGCGGGGTGCACCTCGATTTGCGGCGGCGACACTTGGGCGAGCTCACGTCGATGCCTTTTGATGGCTACGCGCTCGGCGGCCTCGGCGTCGGCGAGGCGCCCGCCGTCATGTACGACGTCATCGCGGCCGTCGCGCCCGAGATGCCCGAGGACAAGCCGCGCTACCTCATGGGCGTCGGCACGCCCAAGGACATCTGGACGTCCATCGGCGCTGGGATAGACATGTTCGACTGCGTGATGCCGACGCGCAACGCGCGCAACGGCCAGCTCTTCACGCGCGCGGGACGCGTCAACGTCGCGAACGCGCGCTACCGCGACGATCCGGCGCCCGTAGAAGCCGGTTGCCCGTGCGAGTGCTGCAGCACTTACAGCCGCGCGTACCTGTCGCATCTTTACCGCGCCGAGGAGCTGCTCTTCTACCGACTCGCGACGGCGCACAACCTTCAGCACTACCTGGATCTCGCCCGGCGCGCGCGTGAGGCGATCCGCGCGGGCGCATTCCCCGCCGAGCCGTGGTAAACGAACGCGCATGGCGCGACGGGTAGCGGTCATCCTCTCCGGTTGCGGGCATCGCGACGGCAGCGACGTCGCCGAGACGATGCTGGCGTTCCTCATGCTCGACCGTGCGGGCGCTCAAGTCGTCTGCGCGGCGCCCGACGTCGAGCAGCGCGAGGTCGTCGACCACCTGCACGATCTGACGGCCGGCGCGATCACGACGCCGACGGCGTCGGCGATGCTCGGCCCCGCGCGCAACGCGCGCGTCGAAGCGGCGCGCCTCGCGCCCGGCGACGTGCTGCCGCTGTCGGCGCTCGATCCCAATCGCCTCGAGGGCCTCTTCATCCCGTCGGGCCGCGGCGTCGCGACGACGCTGTCCGACTATGCCGGCAAGGGCGCGCTCTGCGCCGTCGACCCCGACCTCGCGCGCGTCATGAAGGCGCTCCTCGGCGCCAAGAAGCCGATGGGCTTCGTCGGTCTCGCGGCCGTGCTCGCGGCGCGGGTGCTCGGCCCCGTCGCGGGCGTGCGCCTCACGCTCGGCTCGAAGGCCGTCGTCGCGGCGAAGCACGCGGCCATCATGGGCGGCGACGTACGCCCCGGCTCGATCGACGACGTCATCGTCGACGAGAAGAACCGCATCTACTCGACGCCCGGGCTCGAGGCCGAGGGCGCGCGCCTCGCGCAGGTCGCGAAGGCCATCGAAAAAATGGCGCGCGCGCTGACGTCGGCGCCGCGCCAGCAGCCGCGCCGCGAAGGACCGCCGTCGCGGCCCGTCCCCGATCGTCCTCGCTTCGAGCCGAAGCCCTCGGGCGTCGACCCGCTGCGACGCCCCCGCTCGTAGGGGCCGTTCTTCGCCCTTGCTCACCCCTTGGGGGCTACGGGGTCCCGATGCCGCGGTTGCGCTTGATCTGATCGAGGACCTTGCCGTACTCGACCTCCCAGGTGGACGTTCCCTCCTGGAGATTCTTGATGCGGCGGCGAACTTCTTCGTCGAGCTCGTCGTCGACCTGCATGTGCTTCTTGAGCACGTCGGCCATGCGCTTCCGCATGACGCTGTCCTCGGCGAAGATCTCGGCGACGTGCGGCGACTGCATGAAAGACTCGAGCATCTGAGTGGTCATCCACTCGAGCGCTTCGTCGCCGAGCCCGAAGGCCTTCTCGCCGGCGAGCGTTCGCTTGATCTTGCCGAACTGCTCGTAGGGCAGGTTCTTCGTCTGAAGGATGTCCTTGGCCTTGTCGGTGATCTCCCGATCGAGCCTCAAGTACTCCTTGAGCACGGCCTGGACGTCCATCTCGGCCTCGGCCTTGTCGTCGACCTCGATGTCGCCCGCCTCGATGAGGGCCTTGACAATCTCGGTGCCGACCGACGGAATCTTTGCACTGTAAAGACGCATTGCCTACGCGCCTTATAGGGGCGCCCTGGAGTCCAGTCAAGCCGTGTAACGCGACGCGGATGCGGGCGCGGCCCGGGCCATTCGTGGCATGCTGCCCGACGCGTGTTCCTTCCGATTCGCGATCACAATCCGCGAGAGCGTTTCCCCGCCGTCACGCTCGCCCTCGTCGCGCTCAACGTCGTCGTGTTCCTTTACGAGCTGCTGCAGGGACAGGCGTACCTGACGAGGACGGCCGGCGCGATTCCCTTCGAGATCGTGAACCACGTCGATCTGCGCCCGGCCAACCTCGTGCCGTGGCCGGCGACGATCTGGACGTCGATGTTCCTGCACGGCGGGTTCATGCACCTCATCGGCAACATGTGGTTCCTCTGGCTCTTCGGCGACAACGTCGAGGACGCGCTCGGGCGCGGGCGCTACCTCGTCTTCTACTTCGTCGTCGGCACGGTGGGAGCGCTCGCGCAGATCTTCACGCTGCCTCAGTCGACGGCGCCGATGATCGGCGCCTCGGGCGCCGTCGCGGGCGCGCTCGGCGCGTACGTCATGCTGTATCCGCACGCGCGCGTCGAGACGCTCATCATGATTCCGTTCCTGTGGCCCGTGGTTCAGGTGAGGGCGTGGGTGTTCCTTGGGCTGTGGTTCCTCGGGCAGTTCTTGCTGTCGACGGGCTCGGGGATCGCGTGGATGGCGCACGTGGGCGGGTTCATCGCGGGCGCGGGGCTCGCCCGCCTGCTCGCGGTGTCACGCGACGTGCACAGGGGCGCAGCCACCGAGTTGGTCGAGGCCGAATACATTCCGCCGCCGCGTCGACGCTCTTGAGTCGCATCCCGCTTGACACCTGTCGCGCGACCGGCAAAATCACGCGCCAAATCAGGCGGCTTAGCTCAGCTGGTTAGAGCAGGCGTTTCATACGCGCCGGGTCCGGGGTTCGAGTCCCTGAGCCGCCACAGAACAACATGAAGAGAGTCGAGAAACCTTGGGGTCACGAGCTCATCTGGGCGGTGACCGACCGCTACGTCGGCAAGGTGCTGCACATCAAGGCGGGCCACCAGCTCTCGCTGCAGTACCACGTCGAGAAGGACGAGACGGTCATGGTCTGGACGGGGCGCATGCGCTTCGAGCACTTCCCCGAAGGCCAGGAGCCGCAGATCACCGAGATGGGCCCCGGCGACGCGTTCCACGTCACGCCCGGCCTGCGTCACCGCATGATCGCCGTCGAGGACACCGAGGTGTTCGAAGTGTCGACGACCGAGCTCGACGACGTCGTGCGTTTGCAGGACTCGTATGGCCGCGAAGGCACCTCGAAAGCGTGACCGCGTAAGGCGAGACCCGCGAAAGCGCGACCGGGAAGGCATAGATTCCGCGTACGCCGCTTGACGGCGCGGAGGGCGCCGGGCTAAATCCCAGCCCTCATGTACGACACGTCGGATATCCGCAAGGGGCTGAAGATCATGCTGGATGGATCGCCGTACACGGTGGTCGAGTTCCAGTTCGTCAAGCCCGGTAAGGGCGCCGCGTTCACGCGCACGAAGATGAAGAACCTGCTCTCGGGCGGGGTCATCGAGCGCAACCTGCGATCGGGCGACAAGCTCGAGCCGGCGAACGTCGAGGTCAAGACGATGCAGTACCTCTACAAGGACGCCGACTCGTGCGTGTTCATGGACACGACGACGTACGACCAGGTCAACATCCCGCAGACCACCGTGGGCGATTCTCAGCCGTTCATGCCGGAGAACATCAACGTCGAGGTGTTGTTCTTCAACGACCGCGCCGTCGGAGTGACGTTGCCGAACTTCATCGAGCAGGCCATCACGGAGACGGAGCCCGGCTTCAAGGGCGACACGTCGACGGGCGCCACGAAGCCGGCGAAGATCAGCACGGGCGCGACGGTCAACGTCCCGCTGTTCATCAACGCGGGCGACGTCGTCAAGATCGACACGCGAACGGGCGACTACATCGAGCGCCTCTCGCGCGCCTAGAGCTCGCATGAACGAGCGCGAGCGCCTCGCGGCCCGGCGCGCCGCGCTCGAGGCCCGCTCGCGCATCCTGCGCGGCGCGCGGGCATGGTTCGAGGGGCAGGGGTTCCTCGAGGTCGAGACGCCCGCGCGCGTGCGCGCGCCCGGCCAGGAAATTCACCTCGACGCGATCCCGAGCGGGCAGGGCGCCGCCGGTGACCCGCGCTGGCTCATCACGTCGCCCGAGTACCACATGAAGCGGCTGCTCGGCGCCGGCTTCCCGCGCATCGTGCAAATCGGCAAGGCGTGGCGGGCAGGGGAGGTCGGGCCGCACCACCAGCCCGAGTTCCTCATGGCCGAGTGGTACCGCGCCGACGCGCCGCTGTCGGCGATCGCCGACGACTGCGAGGCGCTCGTCCGCGTCGCGGCGGAGGCGGCGCTGGCCATCCCCGCGGGGCTCGACCTCGGGGGCCCGTTCGAGCGGACGACTGTGCGCGAGGTGCTGCGCCGGTATGCGGGCCTCGAGCTCGACGGAGACGAGACGACGGCCGCGCTCGCCGACAAGGCGCGCGCCGTGGGCGTCGCGACGAGCGCACAGGCGAGCTGGGACGACGTCTTCTTTCAGGTGTTCCTCGACAAGGTCGAGCCGGAGCTCGGACGCGGGCGCCCGACGTTCGTCTTCGATTGGCCCGCGCCGCTCGGCGCGCTCGCGCGCCGGCGCAACGATGATCCGCGCCTTGTCGAACGCTTCGAGCTCTACGCGAACGGCCTCGAGCTCGCGAATGCCTTTGGCGAGCTGACCGACGCCACCGAACAGCGCGCGCGCTTCGTCGAGGAATCCGCGACGCGCGCGCGCCTCGGCAAGACGGTCTACGCGCTCGACGAGAAGCTGCTGGCGGCGCTACCCCACATGCGTCCCTCGGCGGGCGTGGCCCTCGGCCTCGATCGCCTCGTCATGCTGGTCACGGGCGCGCCCGAAATCCGCGACGTCATCGCGTTCGCCGACGACGAGGTGTAGCAACGACAGGACTCGATCGCCGAGTCGTTGCGGCGGTCCCCTCAGGCGAGGGACGATGGACCCGCCAGCCTCATCCATTGCGCAAGGCTCTCGGCGTGCTGCGGGGTCGGCGTCGAGGTCGGCTTGATCGCCAGGCCGTAGACCACGCGCTCCGGTGGTGCGGCAGGAGCAAGTCCGGCCCGGCGGACCGGCTGCTTCATGCAAATCTAAAATTCAATATTGGTTTTGCATCAGGTCGACGTTGTCGCTCGCATCTCCCTGGCTTCAGGCTCATGCGGTCTGTAGGCCCGCTCGCAGCTCCTGGTCATGCTCGTGCGTGCGCGACACCCGCGACGGCGTCGCGTTCGCTGACAACGAGGTCTGATCCGCGACACCAATGTCATGGCACGGTTGGTCTCAGCGTCACGTTTTTGCGATAGCACGCTAGGACAGCCGGCCTCACTTAGGGACAGGGAGGCGCGTACCTTGCACCGGCAAAAGTCATGCTGACCCCAGTGATCGTGTCCGTCCGTGTCGTGATGCGAGCTTGTTGCGTGTTCACTATCGCTCTACTCGGCCTCGTGCTGGCCGTGGATTGCGGCGGCACTGAGGCGAAGACGTGCAGGGACCCAGGCGGGGTCGTTCATCCAAGCGGCCAGACCTGGATGCAGGACTGCGCGGTGTGTTCCTGCGGTGATCTGGGCGACGGGAAGCTCACAGCGATATGTGGCCACGTTGCATGTCTGCTCGACGCATCGGCGGAGGGCGCAGATGCAAAACGCATGGACGCCGCAGAAACCAGCGATCACCCCACAGAAGACCATCCTCCGGCAGATGCCCACCCGCCAGAAGACTCCGCGACCACGGACGCTACGGGAACCAGCGATCACCCCGCAGAAGACCATCCTCCGGCGGATGCCCACCCGGCAGAGGACTCCGCACTGTGCCAGTCGCTCGCGATGGCCTATTACCAGGCCATCGCGGCGTCGAGCGTGTGTCAGCCCGACGCGGGGGCCGATCAATGCAAGGTTACGATCACAGAGCCGTCGAGCTGCCACTGCAAGGTGTTCGTGAACGGCGCGGCAGCCATTGATCAGCTGAATGCTGCCGCCAAGGAGTGGAACGATTCCGGGTGCGTTCACCAATGCCTGGGCGCCTGCGGCTTGCCCACCGGCGCGACATGCACGGCGAACTCCAACAGCCCGGCGACCGGTACCTGCATCAATTCGATGTAGGGCTTTCGATTCGTCGACTCGTGCTCGGGGCGCAGGAGATCCGCGACTTCATCGCTTTCGCCGACGACGAAGTCTGCCTACGCCCGGTCGCGAACCCAGACCGCCTCTTTGCCCGTGAGCTTGTCGATCCACTTGGGCACGTCGTCGACGTGGCGGCCCGCGGGGAGGATCTCCAAGTAGCGGCCGATGGCGCTCACGGCGGCGACCCGATCGGCCGAAAGGCGCTCGGCCTGGCGCCGCAGGGCGAAGAAGAGCTCGTCGTCGATCGCCTCGGGATCGACGGCGCTCGCGCTCGAATCGAGGGCGAGCGCCCGCTCGTAGGCGGCGGCCGCCTCCTCGAAGCGCTCGAGCCCCGCGAGGGCTTGGCCCTGGTTGAAACACGCCTCAGGCTCGCGCGGATCAGCGCTGCTCTCCGCGACCGCGGCGTCGAGGGCCTCCTCGAATCGGCCTTCACCGCAGAGCTTCGTCGACCGCAACTGACCGTAAGCCATGGGGGCGCAGCATAGCCCAACCTTGACCCCCGATCCCCTTCCTGCTATGCGTTTGCGCGGCTGGGAGGCCTGATTCTTGAACTCTATCCTCAATGCTCTCGCGCAAGCCGCGCCCGCTGGTGGCTCGCAGTCGTTTCTCACGAGCCAGCTGCCGCTGCTCCTGATTTTCTTCGCCATCTTCTACTTCCTCGTTCTGCGCCCGCAGTCGAAGAAGGCGAAGGAGCACCAGGCGATGCTCTCCGAGCTCAAGAAGGGCGACGAAGTCGTCACGACGAGCGGCATCATCGGCAAGATCAGCGGCCTGACCGACTCCGAGCTGACGTTGCAGGTTCAAGAAGGCGTCCGCCTCCGCGTGACCCGCGCTTCCGTGCAGGGTCGCTACGGGGCGACGGCCGCCAAGGCCGAGAAGGCCGCCGACAAGTCCGACACGAAGGCGTCCTGAGCGCGCGTCCCGACGCCCCCTCCTTCAAACTCGCAACCGAACGAGAGATCTTCTATGGAACGCTCCTGGTGGTGGAAGGCGGCCCTCTACGCAATCCTGACCGTTCTGGCCGGCCTCTACCTCGTACCGACCGTCGTCAAAGACGAGGCGCAGCCGGCCTTCTTGAAGAAATACTTCACGAAGAAGATTCAGCTCGGCCTCGACTTGCAGGGCGGCCTGCACATCGTCTACGAGGTCAACATCGACAAGGCGGTGGCCAGCAAGGTCGACCGCATCGCCACCGACATCGAAGACAAGCTGCGCAAGGACAAGGGCATCACGGCCCTCGTCGTGAACCGCGAAGGGCGCGACGACATCACGTTCGCGTTCACGCCGCCCGGCGACGCCAGCAAGCTCGACGACACGCTCCTGCGTGACCGCCGCAAAGAGCTCGACGTCATCGAGCGCAGCACGTCGACGGGCATGGTCCGCCTGCGACTCGATCCCGATCAGGTCGAAGAGGTGCGCGACTACGCGCTCCGCCAGGCCATCGAGACGATCCGCCAGCGCGTCGATAAGTTCGGCCTCGCCGAGGCGACGATCATCAAGAAGGGCACCGACATCATCGTCGAGCTGCCCGGCCTCAAAGAGGCGGACTTCGAGCGCATCAAGTCGATCATCGGCAAGACGGCGCAGCTCGAGTTCAAGATCGTCGACGACGGCGCGGAGTACATGACGAAGAAGCTCGCGCCGGCCGTCACGCCGGACTCGGGCATCGAGGTCAAGGTCGACTTCTGGCAGGAGAAGGACTCGGGCAAGCAGCACGAGGACACCTACCTGCTCGCGAAGAACCGAGACACGCTCGAGAAGTTCATCGGCGGTCTCAAGGGCGACCTCGCCGTGCCGAATGACCACGAGATCGGCTACGAGGAGCTCCAGTCGCGCAACGACGCGGGGGAGGTCACGCCCGACAAGAAGTGGCGCACGTACTACCTGCACAAGCGCGTGCAGCTCACGGGCGAGTACCTCACGAACGCCGACCAGACCTGGGACCAGCAGACGGGCCGCCCCGAGATCTCGTACGAAATGGACCGCCAGGGCGGTGAGATCAACGAGCGCCTCACGGGCGAGAACGTCGGCCGCAAGATGGCCATCGTCCTCGACGAGAAGATCAACAGCGCGCCCGTCATCGAGGGCCGCATCGGCGCGCGCGGCCGCATCACGCTGGGGGGCTTCGGCGATCCCTTCGCGCAGCAGAACGAAGCGAAGGACCTCGTCGGCGTGCTCCGCTCGGGCGCGCTGCCCGCGCCGCTGCGCAAGACCTTCGAGACGCAGGTCGGACCGACGATGGGCGCCGATTCCATCGAGAAGGCGAAGTTCTCGATGTACATCGGCGCCGTCGCCGTCGTGCTCTTCATGCTCATTTACTACCGGCTCGCCGGCCTGCTCGCGAATATCGCCATGATCCTGAACATGCTGTTCATGGTGGCGATCCTCGCGGCCTTCGAGGCGTCGCTGACGCTGCCGGGCATCGCGGGCCTCGTGCTCACGGTCGGCATGGCCGTCGACGCGAACATCATCATTTACGAACGCATTCGAGAGGAACTGCGGCTCGGCAAGTCGGTGCGCACGGCCGTCGACTCGGGCTTCCAGCGCGCCTTCTGGACGGTGTTCGACGCCCACGTCACGAACTTCGTCGCGGGCGTCGTCCTTTACTCCTACGGGTCGGGGCCCATCCGCGGCTTCGCCGTCACGCTGCTCGTCGGCATCGTGACGAACCTCTTCACTTCCTATTGGCTGTCGCACTGGATGTTCGACGCCGTCGTCGGTCGCCGGGGCGTCGCACGCGCGACGCTGTCGATCTAACTGTAGTTTTTGGAGAACGTCATGGCGGCCCAGAACCCCAATCAGAAGTTCTTCGAGATCATCCACCCGGGTGCGAAGTACGAATTCATCGGCAAGACCAAATACTGGGTCGCGCTGTCGATCTTCCTGACGTTGCTGACGATCGTCATGCTCCCGATCAACGTCGCGCGCCACGGGCACATGCTCAACTGGGGCGTCGACTTCCGCGGCGGCAGCGAGATCGTGATCCAGTTCTCGAAGCCGGTGGACGCGGGCGACGTCCGCAAGGCGCTCGCCGACATCCAGCTCAACGACGCCGACGTCGTGAAGTACGAGGATCCGTCCGGAAAGCACGCGTTCACCTTCATGATCCGCGCGGGCGCCGTCTCGGCGATCTCCGAGCCGCAGGCCAAGCAGCTCAAGGAAGCGATCGCCAAGGTCGGCGACGCCTCGCTCAAGCACTTCGAGTGGAACGAGGGCGGCGACAAGATCTACCTGCGCTTCGACAAGAACGTCGAGCCGACGACCCTCCAGACGTCGATCAAGGCGATCGGCGTCAACACGAACCAGGTGCAGCCGTTCGGCCGCTCCGAGGACCACACCTACGAGGTCACGCTCGTCGGCCTCGACACCGAGGTCCGCCGCGCCCTCGACGCACGCCTGGGGCCCGGCTCGGTCTCGGCGATCCCGCAGGTCGAGTCCGTTGGCGCCAAGGCCGGTAAGCAGCTGCAGTACGACGCGGCACGCTCGCTGATCTTCGCGATTCTCCTCATCATGGTGTACATCGCCTTCCGGTTCGACTTCCGGTATGGCCCGGGCACGGTGGTCGCGCTGTTGCACGACGCCGTCCTCGTCGTCGGAGCGTTCGCCGTCACGTACAAGGAGTTCTCGCTCACGACGGTGGCGGCGGTCTTGACGATCATCGGCTTCTCGATGAACGACACGATCGTCGTCTTCGACCGCATCAGAGAGAACGCGGCGCGCCTGCGCGACCGCAAGTTCGACCGCGTCGTCAATCAGTCAATCAATGAGACGCTGTCCCGCACGATCCTCACGAGCGCGACGGTCTTCTTCGTGACGCTCGCCATGAACGTGTTCGGCGTGGGCGTCATCCGCGACTTCGCCTTCGCGATGAACGTCGGCGTCATCGTCGGCACGTACTCGTCGATCTTCGTCGCGAGCCCGATCCTCATTTGGCTCAACGAGAAGTTCCTCGAGAGCCAGCGCCGCGCGCCGCTGCCGGGCAAGCCGAACCGCCGCAAGGCGGGCGACCTGCAGGCCGAAGAGCCATAGCGCGCCGCGACGGTCGTCGTCCGTCGCCGTGTGTTCGCTTCGCCTGTGACCCCTTCGGCGCGTGATAGTGTCGCCGCCGATGCCGCGCACCGAGTGGGAGGCGATCGCCGTCGATGATGGGATCGCCGCCGCCCTCGCGCTCGCGCTGAAGATTCGACCGCTCACGGCGCGCATCCTCGTCGGCCGCGGCCTCGGGGATTCGACGCGGGCCGGCCGCTTCCTCTCGCCGAAGCTGGCGGACATGCGGCCGCCCACGGGGATGGCTGACCTCGACAAGGCACTCGACCGCCTCGTCGCGGCCTTCACGGCGGGCGAGACGATCGGCGTCTTCGGGGACTACGACGTGGACGGCGTCACGACGGCGGCCGTGCTCGCGACGACGTTTCGCGCGTTCGGCGCCACCGTGATCCCACGGTGCGCCAGCCGCGACGCCGGCTACGGGCTCGGAGAGGCCGATGTAGCTCGCTTCGTCGCCGACGGCTGCCGCGTCCTCGTCACGGGTGATCTCGGCACGAGCGACCACGACGCCCTGCGCGCCGCCCGCGCGGCCGGCCTCGACGTCATCGTCATCGACCACCACCAGATCCCCGAGGGCGAGTCGCCGGCCTTCGCGCTCATCAACCCGCGCCGCGCCGACGACGGCTTCCCCTTCAAGGGGCTCGCCTCGTGCGGCGTCGCGTTCTACCTCGCGGCGGCGCTGCGCTCGCGCTTGCGAGACGATCCCACGCGCGGCGTCGGCTTCGATCCGCGCGACCTGCTCGATCTCGTGGCGCTCGGCACGATCGCCGACGTCGTGCCGCTCGTCGACGAGAACCGCATCCTCGTGACGCACGGGCTGCGCGTGCTGACGGCGCGCAAGCGCCCGGCCATCGGCGCGCTCGCGAAGGTCTCTGAAATCGACGAGCGTCCCTTCACGGCCCACGACGTCGGCTTTCGCCTCGCGCCGCGCCTCAACGCCGCGGGGCGACTCGGCGAGGCTCAGCTCTCCCTCGATCTGCTGCTCGCGCCCGACGCGGCCACGGCGGCGCGCCTCGCCGAGGAGTTGCAAGAGCGCAACCTGCAGCGCCAGCGGCTCCAGGAGATCATCTGGACCGAGGCGCTCGTGGCCGCCGCCGAGCAACAACACGAGCCCGCGATCGTCGTCGGCGCCGAGGGCTGGCACGCGGGGATCGTCGGTATCATCGCGGCGCGCCTCGTCGACCGCTACGCGCGGCCCGTCGTCGTCGTCGGCTTTCGCGCCGGCGAGGGCCGCGGCTCGGCGCGCACGGTGCCGGGCTTCGATCTCTTCGCGGCGCTCTCGAGCTGTGCCGCGCACCTCGATCGCTTCGGCGGCCACGCCGCCGCCGCCGGCATGAGCGTGCGCGCGCCCGCGCTCGACGACTTTCGGCGCGCGTTCCTCGGCGCCGTCGCGGACCAGGCGCGGGGCCGCGTCGCGCCGCCCCTTCACGTGGACGCCGTCGTGGGCCTCGGCGAGCTCGACGTGTCCTTCGCCGAAGAGCTCGGGCGGCTCGCCCCCTTCGGCGCCGCGAACGCCGAGCCCGTCTTCGCCCTGTGCGGCCTCACGACCTATGGGACGAGGCTCGTGGGGCAGGGGCACCTGCAGCTCACGCTCGAGTCCGACGGCGCCATCGGTGAGGCGATCGCTTTCGGCATGGCCGCGCGCGATCCCGGCACGGGCGCGAGCCTCGACGTGCTCGCGACGGCCGAGCTCGACACGTTCCGCGGCAACCGCCGCGCGCGCCTCAAAGTCCGTGAGCTCTTCCCACGCGCGCAATGACCTGGCGCTAGACTCCACGCGACCGATGCCCCTTTACCGTCACACGAAGCTGCCACCGCCCCCCGAGCTGGGCACCAAGACCCTGTGGCAGTACCTGCCGCGGCAGAGCGTCCGGCGCGTTTTCTTCCTCCTGCTCGCGCTCGGCGCCGTGCTCGTCATTCGGGCCACGGGCGGCTTCTCGAAGTTCGGCACGCTCTTCGACGCGATCGGCGCGAGCCCCGCGCCACCGCGCCCCGGCGACGCTCCCGCGGCGCCCGTCTATCACATCAAGGTGACGCGCCCCGAGGGCACGCCGGCGACGGGCGCTCCGTGACGAGCCTCGGCGGTGTCGGCGGCACGTTCGGGTGGGCGGTCTTCGCGATCGTCGTCGTCACGATGTTGGCGCTCGACCTGGGCGTCTTTCACCGCAAGGCGCGCGCGCCGACCTTCCGCGAGGCGGCCCTATGGTCGGTCATCTGGATCTCGATCGCGCTCGCCTTCAACGGCTTCGTGCTCGTGCGCTTCGGCCAAGATCGCGCCCTCGAGTTCTTTCAAGCGTGGCTCATCGAGAAGGCGCTCTCGGTCGACAACCTCTTCGTGTTTCTCGCCGCGTTTTCGTACTTCGCCGTGCCCGCGCACCTGCAACACCGCGTGCTGTTCTGGGGCATCCTCGGCGCGCTCCTCACGCGCGGCGTGTTCATCGCGCTGGGCGCCGCGCTGCTCGCGACCTTTCACTGGGTCATGTACATCTTCGGCGCGATCCTCGTCATCACGGCCCTGCGCCTCGTCTTCGGCGGCGACGAGGACCCACACCCCGAGCGAAACCCCGTCCTCAAGCTCTTCCGCAAGGTCTTCCGGGTCACGAAGGAGTACGAGGGCACGCACTTCATCACGAAGCGCGACGGCGTCTGGTTCGCGACGCCGCTGCTCATGGTCCTCGTCGTCATCGAGGCCTCCGACGTCGTCTTCGCCGTCGACTCGATCCCGGCGGTGTTCGGCATCACCCGCGACGTGTTCATCGTCTACACGTCCAACATCTTCGCGATCTTCGGGCTACGCGCGCTCGTCTTCGTCGTCGCGAGCCTCGTCCAGCGCCTCCACTACCTCAAGCCGGGCCTCGCGGGCATCCTCGCCTTCGTCGGCGTCAAGATGATCATCGCCGACTACTACGCAATTTCTGACCTCGTCTCGCTCGCCGTCGTGGGCGGCATCCTCGCCTTGTCGGCGCTCGCCTCCCTCATGTTTGGGCCCGACAAGTCGACCGAGAAGTCAGCCTGACGCGTTGGCCGCCGCGACGCGCTTCGCGACCCGACCGAGGCCGTCGTAGGCCGCGTACTTGTAGAGCTCGGCGAGCGTCGGAAAGTTGAAGACGCTGTCGATGAAGACGTCGATGCCGCCGCCCGTCGTCATCACCATCTGACCGATGTGCACGAGCTCGGTCGCGCGGTCGCCGATGATGTGAACGCCGAGCAGCTTCTTCGTCGTCGGATCGAAGAGGAGCTTCAACGTCCCGTCCGACTCGCCGATGATCTGTCCCCGCGCGTTCTGTTCGTAGCGCGCGCGCCCGACCTCGTAGGGCGTGCCCTTGGCCTTGAGCTCCTCTTCGGTCGCGCCGACCTGCGAGATCTCGGGAATTGTATAAACGCCAAACGGCGTGAGCGGCGCGACGTGCGTCTTGTAGGGCAGGCCGAACGCGTGGCAGGCGGCGACGCGCCCTTGCTCCATCGACACCGACGCGAGCGCGGGATTGCCGATGACGTCGCCCGCGGCGTAGATGTGCGGCTGCGACGTCTGGAACTGCGCGTTCACGGGGATGCGCCCGCGCGCGTCGACGGTGAGCCCGGCGCGGTCGAGCGCGAGGCCCGCCGTGTTGCCCGCGCGGCCCGCCGAGTACAGGACCTTGTCGACTTGCAACACCTTGCCGCTCTTGAGCACGATGCGCAGCGGCCCGCCCGGGACGCGCGCGATCGACTCGACGGCGTCGCCGAGCATGACCTCGTGGCCGTTGCGCTCGAGCGACATCTTCATGCCTGACGACATCTCGCCGTCGAGCCCGCCGAGCAGCGCGCCGCGCCCCTCGATGATGATGATCGCCGTGCCGAGCGCGCCGAAGAGGCACGCGTATTCGCACCCGATGACGCCACCGCCGACGACGGCGAGCGACAGCGGAATCCGATCCAGGTCGAGGATCGTGTCGCTGTCTTCTACATCGGGATCGTCGAAGGGCACGCCGGCCGGCCGGTGCGGCGAGCTGCCGGGCGCGAGCAGGAAGTAAGGCGCGCGCAGCGTGCGCGTCGCCTTGTCGCCGGAGACGACCTGGATCTCGTTCGGCCCCGTGAACGACGCCTCGCCCTTGACGATGGTGACGCCGTGGCGCTCCATGTTGCGATCGATCTGCGCGACCTGCTGCTCGGTGACGACGCGGATGCGCCCCATGAGCTGCCGCAAGCTCGCGTCGCGATCGACCTCGAGCGACATGCCATACAGGCGTCGGCGCTGAAATCCCGTCATGTAGAGCGCCGTCTCACGCAGCGTCTTGCTCGGGAGCGTGCCCGTGTGGACGCTCGCGCCGCCGAGCGCGGGCGCGCGCTCGACGAGCGCGACGCGCTTGCCGAAGTACGCCGCCTGCGCCGCGCCTTTTTCACCGGCGGGCCCGGAACCAATGACGACGAGATCGAATTCGTCGCCGTTGCCCCCGGGCGCGTTCGCGACAGGCTCGCTCACGAGTCGGTCACCCGCCGGTGCGTGAGGCAGGGCAGGTTGGCGCGCACGCGGTCCTGGTAGGCGAAGTCCAACCGCGCGAGCGCGTAGCCTTCATGATCGCCGCACTCGGCGAGGACGGCGCCCCACGGATCGACGACGAGCGCGTGGCCGTAGCTGCGGCGCTTGCCGCCGTGCGCGCCGAACTGCGCGGGCGCGAAAATATAGAGCTGGTTCTCGACGGCGCGGGCGCGCAGCAACAGGTGCCAGTGATCCTTGCCCGTCTCGAGCGTGAACGCGGAGGGCACGGCGACGATCCGCGCGTCGCGCGTCCCGAGCGCGCGGTACAGCTCCGGAAAGCGGAGGTCGTAGCAGATCGTGAGGCCGAGCCCGCCCCACGGCGTGTCGGCGACGACGATGTCTTCGCCGCGCTCGACCGACTCGGACTCGCGGAACCGGAGGCCGCCCGGGACGTCGACGTCGAACAAGTGAATCTTCCGATACAACGCGGCAATCTCACCGTCGGGCCGCAACAGGACCGACGTGTTGCGGATGTGCGTCGGGGCCTCACCGCGCTCGGGGAACCCACCGAGCAGCAACCACGCATCCGCCTCGCGGGCGACCGTCTGCATCGCGCTCAGTATCGGACCGGGGGCGGGGCCCTTGAGCCGGGTCTCCGGCAAGTCCTCGGCGATCGACAACCGGTGATCCCGGTCGGCGCCGAGGTGAGCAAAGTTTTCCGGCAGCCCGATGAGCTCGGCACCGGCGCGCGCGGCGTCGCGCACGAGAGCGGCGCAGCGCGCGAGATTCGCCCCGACATCCTCGGTAGACGTCACCTGAACGGCCGCGACGGCGAGGGCGGACATGGGGCGGCAAGTTAACACGCCCACCCGATCAGCGGCGATCAGCCGGAACGACGCCGCGCGGGTCCCGTGCCAAAACCCCTCGCGAATCCGCGCCGTTACGCCAGATTGCCATCCTTGCGCCCTCCAGATCACCATGTTATAAGCCACTCCCTAAAACTTACGTTGCCTCCTGAAAGCAGGGTGGGCCGCGTGCCTGCCCTTTTTTTTGTCCAAAGCACGACCTTTACGACCGCGAAACAGAACCTTCCGACAACGCGAAACCGGAGCAAAAGTCGCCTCAAAGCCCGCCCATGCGAAAGGACCTCAAAGATTTGTGGCTGCTCGCCGAGCCCTACGTCCGCGATGCGGGCTTCGAGCTCATCGAAGCCACGTCGGGCCGTGAGGCCACGGGGTGGGTCCTGCGTCTCTTCATCGACGTGTCCGAGGACGCGTCGAAGGCGGGGGCGGCCGTTTCGCACGAAGACTGTGCGCGCGTGAGCCGAGATGTTTCGGCCGCGCTCGACGTCGCAAATTTGATGACTCACGCGTACCAGCTCGAAGTGAGCTCGCCAGGGCTTGATCGGCCCCTTCGGCGAGAGGGAGATTTTGCGCGGTTTGCGGGGCAGAACGCCCGCATCCGTCTAGGTGATGGGGGCGGGGTAGAGGGTCGGCGCAACTTCTCTGGAGTGATCCGCGGGGCCAAGGATGGCCGCGTCGAGATCGAGTGTGATGGCCGGTCTTACCAGCTTCCGATCGACGAGATCGGTAAAGCGAACCTCGTTCCCGACTGGGAGCAAGAATTCCACCGGAGCGCTTCATGAACGACGGTGCCGCCCTCGGCCTGGTCCTCGACCAGGTCTCCAAAGACAAGAACATCGACCGCGCCGTGCTGGTCGAGACCCTCGAACAAGCCATCCTGACGGCCGCGAAGCGCGCCTTCGGCATGCATCGCGAGATGGAGGCGAAGTTCAACGAGGAGACCGGACGGGTCGACCTCTTTCAGATCATCATCATCGTCGAGACGGTGACGGTGGGGAATGAAGGCAAGGAGGTCCCCATCGTGGACGCCGAGCGCTTCAACCTCAAAGCCGACATTGGCGACGAGCTGCTCTTTCAGATCTTCTACGACGAGAAGGATCAGGCGAAGGCCGAAGAGCAGGACGGCAAGTACGGCGAGCTGCTGAAGCTCAACCGGGCTTGGAAGGGCTTCGGCCGCATCGCCGCGCAGACGGCCAAGCAGGTCATCCTGCAGCGCGTGCGCGAGGCCGAGCGCGAGAACGTCTTCAATCAGTACAAGGACCGCAAGGGCGAGCTCATCTCGGGCATCGTGCGTCGGTTCGAGCGCGGCAACATCATCGTCGACCTGGGCGGCGCCGAGGCGCTCCTGCCCGTGCGCGATCAGGTGCAGCGTGAGTCGTACCGCGCGGGCGACCGCATCGTGGCCTTCGTCGTCGACATCGACAAGGGCGCGCGTGGTCCGCAGATCATCCTGTCGCGCACGCACAAGGGCCTGCTCGAGAAGCTGTTCGAGATGGAGGTCCCGGAGATCTACGAGAAGATCGTGCGTATCGAAGCGTCGGCCCGCGAAGCAGGCGCGCGCTCGAAGATCGCCGTGTCGTCACGCGATCGCGACGTCGATCCGGTGGGCGCGTGCGTCGGCATGAAGGGGTCCCGCGTGCAGGCTGTCGTCCAGGAGCTCCGGGGCGAGAAGATCGACATCGTCCCGTACGACGCCGATCCGGCCAAGTTCGTCTGTAACGCCATCGCGCCGGCCGAGGTCGCGCGCGTTCTCATCGACGCCGGCACGCACACGATGGAGCTCGTCGTTCCGGACGACAAGCTGTCGCTCGCGATCGGCAAGAAGGGGCAGAACGTGCGCCTCGCGTCGCAGCTCACGGGCTGGCGCATCGACATTCACTCGGAGACGAAGGTCCGCGAGATGGAGGCGCGCGCGCGTTTGTCACTCGCGAGCATCGAGGGTGTCTCGAGCGAGCTCGCCGAGACGTTCTTCCGTGAGGGCTGGCGTTCGGCCGCCGAGGTCGCGAGCGCGAAGCCCGACGAGCTGTCGGGCATCGCGGGCGTGGGCGACGCCGCGAGCGCCATCATCTCGGCGGCGAGCAAGGCCGCCGAGATCGAGCGCGTGCGCATGGCCGAGGAGGCCGCGAAGGCCCGCGAGGCAGCGGCGCTCGCCGAAGCGGCGGCGGCTGAAGCTGCGGCGGCCGCGGCCGCGGCGGCGCCTCCAGAGGGTGACGCCGTGCCGCCGCCGAGCCCGGAGGCGCGCTGAAGAGATGGCGAAATTCGCGCTCATCAGCCGGCGCGTCCCCGGCCACGTCGAAGGCGCCGCCCCTCGTTTTGGGGGGCTCGCTGCGAACGTGCGTCGGGTGCCGTCGGCGCGATGTGCGCGCGGCGCTCGTGCGGCTCGCGATCGCCGAAGTGGCGGACGCAGCGTCGGACGCAGCGTCAGAAGCAGCGTCGGAAGCAGCTTCGGACGCAGCGCAGTCTCGCATAGTGGTCTGGGGACCCAGGGCCAAGCGGCCGCATGGCAGGGGAGCCTCGGTTCATCCGGAGGCGAGCTGTCTGCGCGCGGCCATCGCTTCGAATGCGTTCGCTCGTGCGTTCCGTGGAAAGTTGGGGAAGTCGGGGAAGTCGGAGAAGTTGGGAACGTTGGGGCGGGCGGGGCAGGTCGACAGCAACAGCACCATGAACGAAGCACAGCTTCTCAGCCTGATTCTCAAGGGCTCCTGAATAGGAAGAGGTCATGATCGGAAGCGGATATTCCACGCCCGAAACTGCCGCCGCCGGCCCGCGCGTTCGCATTTATGAGCTCGCGAAAGAGCTCGCCCTCGGTCACCGCGAAATGGTCGCCAAGGTACGCTCGCTCGGCATCGAGGTCGCCAATCACATGTCGCACCTCGAGGCGATGGACGTCGATCGCGTCCGCCGCGCCGTCGATCGCGAACGCAAGGAGAGCACGGTCGAAGAGCGGATCACCGCCGACGGCACCGTCATCCGCCGCCGTTCGAAGACGGTCGCCGCGCCGCCCCCGCCTCCCGCCGCCAAAGCCGCTCCGGTGGTCGCCAAGCCGGCGCCCGCGCCGCGGGAAGAAGCCCCCGCGCCGCGCCCGCGCGTCGTCGTCCCGACGATCGAGGTCGAGGAAGCGCCCGCGCCCGTCGTCGCCAAGGCGCCCAGCGCCCCCGTCGTCGTCGAGGCGCCGCGCGAAGCCCCCGCCATCGTCGAAGCCCCGCGGCCCACGCCGCCACCCAAGCGGGTCGAGGCTGTCATTGTCGAGCGTTCGGTCGAGCGTTCGGTCGAACGTTCGGTCGAGCGTTCGGTCGAGCGTTCGGTCGAGCCGTTGGCCGTCGCGCCCGCCGTCGTCCAGGCGCCGACCGCACCCGTGGTCCCAGCCGGACCGACGTTGCGCACGATTCCGCAACCCGTCGTCACCGGCTCGGCCGCGACCGGCGCGTTCATCCACCTGCCCGGCATCACGAACCGCGGCGCCGGCGATGCGCCGGGCACGCCGCGCATCGAGATCCGCGACCGCGACGCCGAGCAGCGCGCGCTCGGCCGCACGGGTCTCGTCACCCGTCCGCCCGCGGGCCGCGATCGTTTTGGTCGTCCGGCGCCCGCCGGCGGCGGCCCCGGCGGCAATCGCTACGGCGGCCCGCCGCGCAAGCGCGTCGCGGCCGCGGGCAAGAAGCTCAAGCAGACGCAGATCACGACGCCCGCCGAGCACAAGCGCGTCATCCGCATGGGCGACACGATCGCCGTCTCCGATCTCGCCCAGGGAATGGCGATCAAGGGCAAGGAGATCATCAAGAAGCTCTGGGCGCTCGGCATGATGGGCGTCAACATCAACCAGGACATCGATCTCGACACGGCGACGCTCATCGCCACCGAGTTCGGGTACCAGGTCGAATCGACCGCGTTCAACGAGGACGAGATCCTCACGGGCAGCGAGACGCCGGACGCGCCGGAGGATCTGGTCCCGCGCGCCCCGGTCGTCACGATCATGGGCCACGTCGACCACGGCAAGACGTCGCTGCTCGACGCCATCCGCAAGGCGAACGTCGCCGCGGGCGAGGCCGGCGGCATCACGCAGCACATCGGTGCCTACAAGGTCTCGAGCGAGCGCGGCGACGTCGTGTTCCTCGATACGCCGGGCCACGAGGCCTTCACGGCGATGCGCGCGCGCGGCGCCCAGATGACGGACATCGTCGTCCTCGTCGTCGCGGCCGATGACGGTCCGATGCCGCAGACGATTGAAGCGATCAACCACGCGAAGGAAGCCGGCGTGCCCATCGTCGTGGCCATCAACAAGATCGACAAGCCGGGCGCGAACGTCGAGCAGATCCGCAACAAGCTCTCGGAGCACGGCCTCGTCTCGGAAGAATGGGGCGGCGACACGATCTTCGTGAACGTCTCGGCTAAGACGAAAGAGGGCGTCGACAAGCTGCTCGAGATGCTCGCGCTACAGACGGAAGTCCTCGAGCTGCGCGCCAACCCGAACAAGGGCGGCAAGGGCCACGTCGTCGAGGCGCGCCTCGACCGCGCGCGCGGGCCGGTCTCGACGGTCCTCGTCGAGGACGGAACGCTCAAGCTCGGCGATCTGCTCGTCGCCGGCGAATACTCGGGCAAGATCCGCGCGATGATCGGCGACAAGGGGCAGCCCCTCACGACGGCGGGCCCGTCGACGCCCGTCGAGGTCCTCGGCCTCGATGGCGTTCCGGACGCCGGCGAGCTCTTCAACGTCGTCGACGACGAGAAGGCCGCCAAGTCGCTCGTCGAGCACCGTCACGACGCGCGCCGCAAGAAGGAGCTCGCGGGCACGAGCAACCGCGTCTCGCTCGAGAACGTCCTCGCCAAGATCAAGTCGGGCGACGTCAAGGAAGTGAAGATCGTCCTCAAGGCCGACGTTCAGGGGTCGATCGAGGCCATCGCCACGGCGCTCACGAAGCTTTCGACGGAGTCGGTCGGCGTCAACGTGATCTCGACGGGCGTGGGCGGCATCACCGAGTCAGACGTCAGCCTCGCGAAGGCGTCC
>JBBQJG010000004.1:0-41041 GCA_038325725.1 Polyangia bacterium
CGCCTGACGCCCTCCCATCCACCCTGGCGCTCGAGGCCGGCACCGAGACCAGACCGGCCGACGCGATGCCCGACACTGCGGTCGGCCCGAGCTGCGGCGACGGCGTCAAGATACCGGCAGAGGAATGCGATCTGGGGACGGCGTTGAACACCGGCTCGTACGGGGGATGCACGGCTCAGTGCAAGCTGGCGCCACGCTGCGGGGACGGCACCAAGAACGGGCCGGAAGAATGCGACCAGGGGACGGCCAACAAGGCTGGTGCCTATGGCAAGGGACTGTGCACGGCGGACTGCAAGAACGCGCCATATTGCGGAGACGCGGCAAAGAATGGCAGCGAGGTCTGCGACAACGGTGGAGCTGGCGCGACGACACTCGGTGCCTGCAACCCCGAGTGTTCTGGGTACTACGAGAAGAAGACGATCAGGCCGACCGGGAGCTTCTATTCCACGAATCTCGGCGGGCCCGCCGGCGCCGACAGCGTCTGCACGTCGGAGTTCGGAGGCGGCTGGAAGGCGCTTCTGGTCGGAGGTGGTCGACGCGCGACGGTTACGCCCTTCTTGGGCGATGGTGCCCAGGACTGGGTCATTCACAAATACACGTACTACTACAACGACGCGGCGCTGTTGCTTTGGCGCACCGACGACATTCCGCTCCTGGGTGTTCACGCCGGGACGAGACAGGACGTCTACGCCGACGTCTTCATGAACGGCGGAAGCTACCCGTGGACCGGCTGGGCCGACGACTGGACGACATTGCCGGACAACGCCGCCGCGTTCCAAGGTACTTGCAACGGGTGGACGAACGCTACGGGATGGGCGACGTTTTGTTCGCCCAATCTAAGGTCCTCTCAGAGCGAGGCTTGTGGGGGCACGTCGTTCATTCTCTGCGCGCAACAGTGAAAGCCCGCCCGGCTATTGAAGCCAGACCTCGCGCGGCAAGAGCTTGTTCATCGCAGTGAAGTGATCCTCGGCGATCGGTAGTTGCAGGCGCGCCAACGGGTTGTGCTCGTCGGTGATGATCGGCCCGTCGGGAACGTGCCGAAGAACCTCCCATCCTTCGAGCGAACGCAGGGTGTTCTCGCAAAGCTCGCTCTCGAAGCGCGCGTCCTTCGGGATGCCGAAGCTCAACGCCTCGTCTGACGCGAAGAAGATCATGTTCCCGACCTCCTCCGGTCGATCGCGCGGGTCGCTATCGCGAAAGATCCGCACGACTGGGAAGACCGCGCGAAGCGTTCGCGCCACCGCCCAACTCGCCGCGGCCTTAGGTCCGCCCTGATAGCCGGCGAAGTTGACCGCGAGCACCCCGCCCGGGCGGAGAACCTCCTGAAGGCGACGCACGACCTCGAGGGACAACAAGTGCTCCGGCGTGCTGCCGCCCGTGAAGGTGTCGTGAACGATCAAGTCGTAACGGCGATCGGTGCGCGCCACGAACGTCCTCGCGTCCTCGACGTGAATCTCGCCCGACGTCGAGAAACCGAAGTCTTTCTCGGCGAAGCGTACGACCTCCGGATCGATCTCAACGACGTCTGACGTGATGCCGTTCGCGCGGAGAGCCATGGGAAGCGACCCGATGCCCAGGCCGATCTCGAGCAGGTCCTTCGCGCCGGGCCGTAGAAATCGAAGCACCTCGAGTTGGTGGAGGAAACTGAATCCCGGCGAGTGATCGCGAGTGAACTGTGCGCCGATGACGGAGTGATCCGCACGGAGAAAGCGAACACCTCGGTTCAGATCGTCGATGACCTCGACGAGGCCGTACAGGCTCTGGGAGCGGTCGACAACCGTGATGCCCGGAGGCAACTCGCCGCGAGGCGCCGCCAGCGCCAACAGCGGAACCAGCAGGGCGATGATCGCAGATGGGCGTCCGCGCCTTGCCAGCAGGACCGCTCCCATCACGACCAGCAGCATCGCGGTGCCCACGAGGATCTGTTTCGTATCGAAAGAGGGCACGAGCCCGAATGCGGTCGCGAGCGTTCCCACGAGGCTCCCGGCGGTCGAGACGGCGTATATGCCGCCCACTCGATGTCCCGTCGCGCGAAGGTCTTCGGTGGCCAACCTCACGGCGATCGGCCCGATCATTCCCAGCACGATGAGGCAGGGCGCGAACAGGAGCGTGGCACTCAGGAACGGCCCCCACCGTGGGCCTAGACTCTGACAGGACCACAGCATCGCGTGACTTACCACTGGCACAAGACCAAGAAGACACCCAGCGATCGTCACGACGGCTCCGAGCAGACGGGCGTTCGGCGCTCGATCGATTAGTACGCCACCGACGTAGTACCCGACGGCCAGGGAGCCCAGCGTTACGGCGAGCAGCGCGGCCCAGACGAACAGGCTGACACCGAAGACAGGGCCGATGACTCGAGTTCCGAGGATCTCGACGACCATCACGGCGGCCCCAGTGCCGAAGACCGTCAGGAACAACTCGGATCGCCCCAGCACGGCAGGCCTGCCGTCTCGAGAACCGTTCATCGATTGGGCAGTCGGCTTGGCGCCTCGGCCCGACTCATAGCGCTTGGCCGACATGGAACTGGATGCTAGAGCACTGGGCGCGGTCTTGGTCAAGGTTCCAACATCGAGGCCTCATCCGGCGGGCCGTGAACGAGATAAGAGACGGCGACGCCTATGTGAAGGCGGCCGAGGCGGCCTCGAAGATTGGCCCCGCGCGCGTCGCCGAGCACCAGTACCAAGAGAACGACGGCTTCTATCTAAATCGATAGCGCCTTCCCTACGGCGACGGCAAGGACAGGCGCCAGAGCTTGTTGTCGTTGCCACCGAACGTCGAGCCACCGAACATGAGGGCGGCGCCGTCCGCGACAGAGGCCATCGCATGAAGCGCTATCCGGGCCGGCCACACCTCTAGCGGTCCGGCTCGTGAGCGGGCGGCTGCGCACGTTCATCGATAGGCTCCGGGACAAGGCGCGCCGGACGCGCCTGAGCTGACGACGCTACGGGATGATGTAGCTGCAGCGGCCGTTGATGCACATGTTGCGGACGTTGCAGCAGTCGTCGGCGGTGGTGCAGGGCTCCTGCAGGTTCGAGCAGGTGTTAACGGGCGGCGCGACGCACTGGAGGACGGGCGTGCCGTCGGCGCTGCGCGAGGTCTCGCGGCAGTAGCCGCCGCAGCAGTCGGCGCCCGTCTCGCACGATCCGTTGTCCGTCTTGCACGGCGCGAGCGCCGCGAACGCGCGCATGTTCGCCGTGCGCAGCTCCTGGCCGGGCAAGTAGAACGCGGGGTGGCTCGGGTCGGCCTTGCCGGCGTGGTCGATGTCGATGGCGGCGATCCAGATCTTCTTGCGCGGGCTCGGGTTCGCCTCGGAGCCGAAGGGATCGTTGCCGGGCGGATCGCCGCTCGTCGGCGAGATCGTGTTGCCGTACATGCGGCGGCTCGTGAACAGGACCCAGTAGTAGCCGCCCACGGCGACGGGCAGCACGCTGGGCTCGTAGTTCATGCGGCCCTCGGCCGTGTCGCCGTACGGCAGGTACGTCGCGCCCGCGGCGTCGCGGCCGTTGACGGCGTTAAGCGGGTTCACCGTCTTGCCGTCCGCCTCGACGAGCTTGAGCTCGGCGAACTGCGGTCCCAGCGGCGACGAATCTCCCTGGAAGTAGTCCGAGTCGAGCGAGTCGCCTTCATGAAAGATGACGCCCTTGCCGTCGGGCAAGAACGCGGGCCACGCCACGGCGGTGCTGGGCCCCGCGCCCGTGACGATGTCGCGCAGGTTCGAGAACACGGGCGGCGACGCCTTGCCGTCAAAGTCCATGATCGACAGGACGCGCGAGCACGCGGCGAGGCACGCGGCGCTGCAGACCTTGCTGTCGAGGCACGTCGCCGAGAGGCGGTCGCTGTTGACGAACGCGACGTGCGCGCCATCGGGCGAGAAGGCCGGCGTCGTCGCGTACTGCACGAGCGCGCTCAGCGACGGCGCCGCGATGTCGGCGCCCGTCTTCGTATCGACGAGGCGCGATGGCGTCCCCAGCGTCGACGCGATGCCGTGGGGCAGGAACGGCGCGTTGCGCTTGGGCGGCAACCCGCTCACGAGCCCGCGGCTGCCGTCGGGCGTGAGGCCCACGAAAGAGAACGTGCGGCCCTCGGTCGTCTGCGTGCGCTGCGTCGCCGTGCCCGTGGGCGCCAGGTCATAGGTCTGGCTCGTCGTCGGGTTCCAGTCGCCCTGCGCGTTGGGCGCGTTCTGGCTGCTGGCCGCCATGACGTTGCCGTCGGCGCTGATCGTGTGGCACACGGTGCAGCCCTTGACGACGAGCTGCGCGTCCTGCCCCGCGGGGATGCGCATGATGCCGCCGCCGCCGCCCGCCAGCATCGAGCCGGTGTAGGTGTTGTAATAAAAGACGCCGTTGATGGTGGCGGGCGCGATGAACCACGACTGCGTCAGCGGTCCCGTCGCCGTGTCGCCGGCCAGCTTCGTGACGCTGGCCGTGACCTTCTCCTTAGGGCCGACGGTGAGCGAGACGCCCTTCCAGATCGCGGGCGGGATCGTGACCTTCAACGGATCGTTGATGTTGGCGAGCTGCTGATACTTGAAGTGCGGCGCCGTGATCGTCGTGTACGTCGCGCGCGTGCCGTTGCCGCCGAACTGCAACGTCGGCGCCGTGAGCCCGCGCGGGAAGACCGTGCCCTCGTAAGGGTAGAGCCACTTGAACTGCGCGTCGCCGGTCTTGCCGCCGGTCTTGATGCGCATCAGGTCCATGACGTTCAGCGTGCCGGGGTCTTCGATGATGTCGACGTCGACGGTGATCTTCGTCGTCGCGACGCCGCCGCCCACGGTCGCCGTCACGGTCGCGACGCCGCCCACGTAGCCGTTGGGGGTGAACACGCCGTCGCCGCCGACGGATCCGACGGCGACGTTGTCGGCGGACCAGATGATCTTCGACGGCACCGTGCCGTCGGTGAATTTGAGCACGAGGTGCACGGACGTCGGCTTGCCGCTCACGACGACGGGGCTGGGCACGTCCTGCGTGATCGTCGCCGGCAGCGTGTACGTCGTGCCGCCGTCCGTCCCCGTCGACCCGCCCGCGCCCGCGTCGGTGCCGAAGGGATCACCCCCGGCGCTGCCGAAGGGGTTGCCTCCCGTGCCCGTGCCGAACGGATTCCCGCTGCCGGCCGTCCCGTTTGCCTGCTTGGGAGCCTTGACGCCGGCACAACCGGCCACGACCACCGCGATCACGAGCGCATGAGTCCGTCGCATGGGGGGGCACCTCATGGAGGTTGTGTGTCCGGTCGCGGGGCTTTCCGTGCGCGCGGCGGACGCTGCGCGCGTCGGACGTCCGGCTGCGCGCTTGACTCCGCCACGCCTTACGGCCCCGCCGCCCGACCGGGTCGTCTCGGCGGCCTGTGAAGGGGTCATCGGCGAACGGCGCTGCCCCGTAGCCGGCGATCTGCCGCTTCAGCCAGCGTAACGAAACCCTCCCCCGAGTCGGGGCAGGGTCACAGGGAGGTCGTCAGGACAGCGCTTCCACGCCGCTCACGAGGAGTCGGATCACCGTGGCCGGCGACTGCGGGAGGCTGGCGGCGCGGGCGATCGAGCGGTACCCGAGGATCGTGCCCAGCACGACGGCCGCGGCGTCGAGCCGCTCGGCGCGCGGATCGAGCCCCGGGAAGAGGAAGCACGACACGAGGCGCAGGTAGTCATCGAACGCCGCTCGCAGCGGCGCGGCGGTGTCGCCCTCGACCTCGAGGAGGCCGCGCGCCTGATGGAAGACGAGGGCATAGGCTGGCTCCGCCTTGAAGAAGCGATGGTGAGCCCGTGTGAGGTGGGCGACCCGATCCTCGAGCTTCGGGCGCCGCGCGCTGTCGAGCTCCGACGTTTTGAGGCGCTCGACGCCCTGCCTCACGAGCGCCGTCACGAGCGCGTTCTTCGAGTCGAAGTAGTTGTAAAAGGCCCCCTTGCCGACGTCGGCGTCGTCGGTGACGTCCTCGACGCGTGTCGCGTAGATGCCGTCCTTGCCGAAGCGGCGGAGCGCCGCCACGAGCAGCGCGCCCCGCGTCTCGATCTTGCGGCGCTCTCGGCGTCCCAGCGAGGCGTCGCGCCGCACGCGCGTCACGAGCGCCGTCCCGTCCCGCCGCGATCGAGCGCCGCGCCGAGGCGCTCCCACCGCCGCGCGGGCGTCCCCTCGCCCAGCCGGTGGAGATCGACCGGGACGAGCTCGTTCATCCGCGCGCGCTCCTCCGCTCGATGGCCGCCAGCCCTGCCAGGGGGATCGACAACCAGTCGGGGCGGTGGTTGAGCTCGTACTCGATCTCGTAGACGACCTTCTCGAGCTCGTAGAAGTTGAGCAGGCGGTCGGTCTGCGCGTCCTCGGGGGGCACGAGGGGTGACGTGCCGAGCGCCTGCAGGTAGGCGCCCAGGTAGGCCGAGCTGACCCAGGACGTCCAGGCGGCGGCCCACGGCGCGAGCGTGCTCGCGTCCTGCGGTCGAACGCGCCCGCTTCGCAGCACCGATTCGGTCGCGTAGCTGAACGAGCGGATCATGCCGACGACGTCGCGTAGGACGCAGCGCTTGTAGCGTCGTTCGTTCATGGGCCGCGCCGGCTCGCCCTCGAAGTCGATGATGACGAAGTCGTCGCCCGTGAACAGCACCTGGCCCAGGTGGAGATCGCCGTGGCAGCGAATGCGCATGAGCTGCAACCGGCCGACCGTGACGTCGCGCAGCCGTTCATCGATCGCGCGTTCGCGGTCGAGGAGCGGCACGGCGAGCGCGCGCACGTCGTCGGGCAAGCGCGGCAGGCGGCGTCGCAGCGTCTCGAACACGCGCACGAGCCCCACGTGGGTCCATTGCTGGATGGACTGTCGGTGCGCCGCCGTGAACGGCTCGGGCGAGAACGCCGGATCGTGCGGCTCCGAACCGAGCAAGAGGTGGACCTCGGCCGTGCGCCGGGCCAGCTGGCGCGCGAGGCCGAAGTAGCGGCCGCACAGCTCCTGCATGAGGGCCGGCGGCGCCATCCGGGACGCCTCGACGAACGAGGGCGGCGGCGCCTCCGGGACCTCCGACGGGTGCTTGCTCAAGACCTGCTCGAAGTACAGCTCGATCGCGTCGAGCGTGAGGTGCCAGGCGTCGCCCTCGTTCGGCACGAACTCCTGGACGAGGGCCGTGAGGGCGGGCGGCCGACGGGGCCGGTGGTACCACAGCGCGCCGAGCATCCGTGGGACGAGCCGGGTCTGCATCCGGCGCGACATGAACGTGCCCACCTCGAGCTCGGCGTTCATGCCCTCCTCGCTCAACCGGTAGAGCTTGACGAGCGCGCTCGATCCCAACATCTGGACCGTGTTCGTCTGCTCGAGCTCCGGCGCGCGCACGGGCTGCCGGGGCTCCTGCGCGAGGATCGCCGCCAGCTCGGGTCCGCCCTCACCGACGAGGCGCCCGTCGGTGCCCTCGAGGCGCCGGCGCGTCTGGAGCTGCTCGAGCAGGTCCCACGTGAGCTCGCCCGTCGCGAGCGCGTCGAACAGCATGGCGGGCGCGGGCCCCCCCTCGGCGTTGCTGCGCTCGGCGGGGCCGCCCACGAAGGCGACGACGGTGTGCGGCGCCGTCTGCTGCAGGCGCGCCGCCTCGTCGCCGGCGCGGAAGCTGATCGCGAGCAGGTAGGTCTCGGGTTCGCCTTCGACGTATTCGACCGCGAGAGCGACGGCGAACGGAGCCTCGGGCCCGGCGCCGAGCGGGAACCGGTCGACGATGCGCACGTCTTTGAGCGGGCGGCCCTTGCCGCGGAACCAGCGTCGGTTCCGCACGTAGCGCATCAGGATCGACGCCGGGTCGAACGTGCGCGACGGCGCGAAGAGCGACGCGAGCGGCCCGTTGAGCTCGACCCAGGGGATCCCCTCGTCGCGGTTCTCGGGGGCCTCGAGGCGGAACCAGAAGAAGGTGTGCGGCGCGAGCGTCAGCAGGTAGGGGGCCTTGGAGATCGGGGGGAAGCGGACGTTGCTGAAGACCTCGACGGGCGACAGGCCCTCGGACGCCGAGAGATCGAGCTCGACGTACTGGGGGAAGCGCGAGAGGTTGGCGACGACGAGCATCTGCTTTTGCTCATTCCAGCGGCGGTAGGCGAGGATCTTGTGGTTCTCGGGCTGCAGAAACTCGATGGCGCCCGTGCCGAGCACCTTGTTCTTGCCGGCCTCGGAGATGAGGCGCTTGGTCCACCACAGGAACGACTGCGAGTTCGCCTCCTGCGTCTCGACGTTGACCGCCTCGTAGTGATATTGCGGGTCCGTCACGACAGGCAGGAACAGCTTCTGCGGGTTGGCGCGAGAGAAGCCCGCGTTGCGATCTCCGCTCCACTGCATGGGCGTGCGCACGCCGTCGCGGTCGGCGAGGAAGATGTTGTCGCCCATGCCGATCTCGTCGCCGTAGTACATGACGGGCGTGCCCGGCAGCGAGAAGAGCAGGCCGTTGATGAGCTCGATCTTCTGGCGCGACTGCAGCAGCGGGGCGAGCCGTCGGCGGATGCCGAGGTTGAGCCGGGCCGTCGGCTCGTCGGCGTAGATGCGGTACATGTAGTCGCGGTCCTGCTCGGTCACCATCTCGAGCGTGAGCTCGTCGTGGTTGCGCAAGAAGGTGGCCCACTGGCAGTTCTCGGGCACCGCCGGCGTTTGCCTGAGGATGTCGACGACCGGGAAGCGATCCTCGAGGACGAGCGACATGAACAGCCGCGGCATGAGCGGGAAGTGGAAGTTCATGTGGCACTCGTCGCCCTCGCCGAAGTAGGCGGCCGCGTCGGCGGGCCACTGGTTGGCCTCGGCGAGCAGCATCCGATCCTCGTACTTGCCGTCGACGTGCGCGCGGAGCTTGCGGAGGAAGGCGTGGGTCTCGGGGAGGTTCTCGCAGCTCGTCCCCTCGCGCTGGAAGAGGTAGGGCACGGCGTCGAGGCGCATCCCGTCGACGCCGATGTCGAGCCAGAAGTCGAGCACCTCGAGGATCGCGTCGTGGACGGCCGGGTTGTCGAAGTTCAGGTCGGGCTGGTGGGAATAGAACCGGTGCCAGTAGTAGGCCTTGGCCTCGGGATCCCAGGCCCAGTTCGACGTCTCGAAGTCCTTGAAGATGATGCGCGCGTCGGTGAACTTGTCGGGCGTGTCGCTCCAGACGTAGTAGTCGCGGGCGGCGCTGCCGGGCGGGCTGCGCCGCGCGCGCTCGAACCAGGGGTGATCCTTCGAGGTGTGATTGACGACGAGCTCGGTGATGATGCGCAGGCCGCGCCGGTGAGCCTCGTCGAGGAGACGCTTGAAGTCATCGAGGGTGCCGTACTGCGGGCTCACCGACGTGTAGTCGGCGATGTCGTAGCCGCCGTCGCGCATCGGCGACGGATAAAAGGGCAGGAGCCACAGCGCCGTGACGCCGAGGTCCTGCAGGTAGTCGAGCTTCGTGATGAGGCCCGGGATGTCGCCCCAGCCGTCGCCGTTCGAGTCGCAGTACGAACGGATGGGGATCTCGTAGATGACGGCCTCGCGGTACCAGAGCGGATTGGGCGCGAGCCCGGCCGGACGGAGGCGCGTGGACGTCGGGTTCTTGGGGGGGGCGTTCGTGTTCATAGGGAGTACTCGAAGGTTCGTTCGGTGTGCGCGCGCCGGCGGACGCGAAAGACGAGCTCCGTACGGTCCTTCGCGTGTTTGTGACCAATGACCATTTACGACTGTCAGTCGTAAATTAGCCCGGGCCCACGGTCCCCGTCAACTCGACCCTGCGCGCGGGTTGACGGGCCCGCGTGAAACCACTATTCGAATCGGGTGGACCGCCGGCCCGAGAATGATCGACCGCTCGTGCGCGCAGCGCTCGCCGCGCTCGGGATCGACCGCTTCGTCCTCGCGATCCACGACGCGAGCTTCCCGGCCTTTCCCGAGGAGGACATCGGTCGCGGCTCGCCCTACTCGCGCGGCGGTGGCGCCTTCTTCGAGCTCCTCGCGACGGGCGGCTTCGACGGCGTCCAGCTCGGCCCGCAGGGCAAGACCTCGCGCTCGAACCCCTCGCCCTACGACGCGAGCTTTCTGGCCCGCTCACACCTCTCGGTGGCGCTCGCGCCCCTCGTCGACGAGCCGGGGTGGGCGGGGCTGCTGCCGCCCGGCGCGCTCGCGCGCCTCGTCGACGGACGTCCGGCTGGGGCCCGTCGGCGCGCGCGACACGCGTGGGCTTGGGACGCGTCGGGCCGTGCCCTCGATCTCGCGTACCGCCGCTACGTCGCGCGTCCCCAGTCCTATCCCGCGATCGCCGAGGAGTGGCGCCGCCTCGTCCCGCGGCGGGCCGACTGGCTCGAGGCCGACGGCCTCTACGAGGCGCTCGTCATCGAGCACGGCGCCGACGATCCCGCGCGCTGGTCACGCGGGCCGACGGCGGCGCTCGATCGACGCCTTTACGATCCGCCGCGCGGCGCGGCCGGACCGGCGCGCGACCGCCGGCGCGCGCTCGCGCGCACCCACGCCGACCTGATCGCGCGGAACACGTTCCGGCAGGTGCTGCTCTCGTCGCAGCACCGCCTGCTGCGCGCTCACCTGGGGCGCCTGGGCCTTGCGCTCTATGCCGACCTCCCCGTGGGCGTCGGCCTCCGCGACGCCTGGAGGTATCACGGCCTGTGGATGCCGGGCTATGCCCTGGGTGCGCCCCCCAGCCGCACGAACCCCGAAGGACAGTCGTGGGGTTATCCGATCCTCGATCCGTCGCGGCGCGCGCGGGCGGACGGCGGCGACGGCCCCGCGCTGCGCCTCTTCGACCGGCGCGTCGATCGTCTGTTCGACGACTTCGACGGGCTGCGCGTCGATCATCCGCACGGGCTCGTCTGTCCGTGGGTGTATCGCGTGCCGGCCGACGATCTCGCGGCGTCCGTGCGCGCGGGCGCTCGGCTGTTCGAGTCTCCCGATCTCGCCGATCACCCGGCGCTCGCGCGGCTGGCGCTCGTGCGGCCGCGCGACCTCGCGCCTTCGGAGGACCGCCCCGCGCGTTACGCCGACGACTGGGTTCGGCGGCTGTCGCCGCGACAGGTGGGGCGCTTCGCCGTGCTCTTCGATCGCCTCATGGAGCGCGCGGCGGCGCACGGGCGCCGAGGGCCCGACGTCGTCGCGGAGGTCCTCAGCACGTGTCCTCGGCCGCTCGCGGCCGTGCTCGCGCGTCACGGGCTCGGCCGGCTGCGCGTGAGCCCCAAGGCCGATCCGCGCGATCAAAAAGATCCCTATCGCACCGAGAACGCCGCCCCGGCGGATTGGCTCACGCTGGGGACGCACGACACCGTGCCCATTTGGCGCGCCGTCGAGGGCATCGAGGGGGAGCGGCACGTCGCGTGGTGCGCGTACCTCGCGGGTCGGCTGGCTCCCGACGAGAGCCAGCGGGCGCCGCTCGCGCGCGCGCTCGGACGCGATCGACGGCGGCTCGTGCAGGCGATGTTCGCCGACCTCTTTGTGGGACCGGCCCGCCACGTGACGGTCTTCTTCGCCGATCTCCTCGGACTGACCGACACGTACAACGTCCCCGGCGTCGTCAGCGATCGCAACTGGACGCTGCGCGTGCCCCCCGAGACGCTGACGCGCACCCGCGCCACGCGGCTCGGCGGCGGGCTCGACATCCCGTCGGCCCTCGCCGTGGCGCTGCGGGCACGCGTGCGGGGCGCCCGCGGCGAGCTCGCGGACCTCGCGGCGTCGCTCGAACGTGGCCGGGGGTCATGATCGAGGCTCGGCGGCGTCAATTCGAGAATCGAGCCCGCGCAGACCGATTTGACGAGGCGAGCACGCACCGGGGGCATTAGGTTGATTCGATGAGAGTCTGGCCCGGAGCTCCGTATCCGCTGGGAGCCACCTGGGATGGCGCCGGCGTCAACTTCGCGCTGTTCTCGGAGAACGCGACGCGCGTCGAGCTGTGCCTGTTTGACGGGAAGGACGCGACCAAGGAATCGTCGCGCATCCAGCTGCGCGAACGGACCGACATGGTCTTCCACGCCTACCTGCCTGACATCGTGCCCGGGCAGCTGTACGGCTATCGCGTCCATGGTCCCTACGAGCCGCGCAACGGCCATCGCTTCAACCCGGCCAAGCTCGTCTTCGATCCGTACGCCAAAGGGGTGGGGCGCCTCACGCGGTGGTCGAACGAGCTGTTCGGCTATCGGGTCGGCGATCCCGACGCCGACCTGTCGCTCGACGACCGCGACAGCGCGCCGTTCGCGCCGCTCGCCGAGGTCGTCGAGACGGCCTTCTCGTGGGGCGACGATCGCGCGCCCCGCACGCCGTGGCACAAGACGCTCATCTACGAGGCCCACGTCAAGGGCATGACGATGCGGCACCCCGAGGTGCCCGAGGCGTTGCGCGGCACGTACCTCGGCATGTCGACCGATCCCGTGGTCGAGCACCTGCTCGGCCTCGGCGTGACGGCGGTCGAGCTCATGCCGGTCCACCACCACGTCGACGATCGGATGCTCGTCGAGCGCGGCCTCACGAACTACTGGGGTTACAGCACGCTCAGCTTCTTGGCCCCCGACGAGCGCTACGCCGCGCCGTCGGCGCTGTCGACGGTGTCGCAGTTCAAGACGATGGTGCGCAACTTTCACCGCGCCGGCATCGAGGTCATCCTCGACGTCGTCTACAACCACACGGCCGAGGGGAGCCAGCTCGGTCCGACGCTGTCGATGCGCGGGGTCGACAATGCGAGCTACTACCGCCTTTCGCCCGAGGACGCCCGCTACTACATGGACTTCACGGGCTGCGGCAACACGCTCAACATGCAGAGCCCGCGCGTGCTCCAGCTCATCATGGACAGCCTGCGCTACTGGGTGCTCGAGATGCACGTCGACGGGTTTCGCTTCGATCTCGCGAGCAGCCTCGCGCGCGAGCTGTACGAGGTCGACAAGCTGGGCGCCTTCTTCGACATCGTCCACCAAGATCCCGTGCTGTCGCAGGTCAAGCTCATCGCCGAGCCGTGGGACGTCGGCCCGGGCGGCTATCAGGTCGGGAACTTCCCCGTGTTGTGGACCGAGTGGAACGGACGCTACCGCGACGCCGTTCGCCGCTTCTGGAAGGGCGACGGAGGAACGGCCGCCGAGATGGCGACGCGCCTCGCCGGCTCGAGCGATCTGTACGAGCAGAGCGGTCGTCGTCCCTACGCGAGCATCAACTTCGTGACGTGTCACGACGGCTTCTCGCTCGAGGACCTCGTGAGCTACAACGGCAAGCACAACGAGGCCAACGGCGAGGACAACCGCGACGGCAGCGACGACAACACGAGCTGGAACTGCGGCGTCGAGGGCCCGACCGACGACGCCGCGATTCGCGAGGTGCGGGCGCGCCAGAAGCGCAACTTCCTCGCGACGATCTTCTTGTCGCAAGGCGTGCCCATGCTGCGGGGAGGAGACGAGGTCGGCGCCAGCCAGCGCGGCAACAACAACGCCTATTGCCAGGACAACGACCTGTCCTGGGTGTCGTGGGAGCTCGGGCCAGACGACCGCGAGCTCCTCGACTTCGTCCAACGTCTTTCGCGGATCTGGCAGCAGCACCCCGTGCTGCAGCGCCGCCGGTTCTTTCAAGGGCGCCTCATCCGGGGCTCGGGGATCAAGGACGTCTCTTGGTTGATGCCTTCGGGCGACGAGATGACCGACCACGACTGGTCGGGCTCCACGCGGAGCTTCGGGATGCGCCTCGCGGGCGACCGCATCGAGGAGGTCGACGATCACGGCGCGCGCATCGTGGGCGACACCGTCCTCGTGCTCTTCAACGCCCACCACGAGGAGATCGCCTTTTCGCTCCCGCGCACGCGCGACGGGCAGCGTTGGGAGCGCGTCGCCGACACGGCGCGCCCCGCGGAGCGGAGCGGAGCGGCTCCGAGCCCGTACCCGCTCACGCAGCGGTCACTCGCGATCTTTCGCACGCGGGCGTCCTCCGACGACGACAGCGATCGCATCTCGTCCCGGCTCGCGAGCTCGCTCGTCACGAGCGCCCACCGCCCGCACCGGGAGAAGTGAGCGGATGTCACCTTCGCGGCCTCGCGCCACCTACCGGCTGCAGCTCGGGCCCGAGCTCGGCTTCGATCGAGTCGCCGAGATCGCGGACTACCTGGCCGCGCTCGGCGTGAGCCACGTCTATCTGTCGCCCGTGCTCCAGGCGGCGCCGGGCAGCACCCACGGCTACGACGTCGTGGACCACGGCCACGTGAGCGCCGAGCTCGGGGGCGAAGCGGCGTACGTCCGCCTCTCGACTCACCTGCGTGAGCTCGGGCTCGGGCAGCTGCTCGACATCGTGCCGAATCACATGGCCGTCCACCCGCGCAACCCGTGGTGGTGGGACGTGCTCGAGAACGGGCCCTCGAGCCTCTACGCGCACTTCTTCGACGTCGAGTGGGCGCCGCCCGAGGAGCGGCTGCGCGACAAGATGCTCCTGCCCGTGCTGGGAGACCACGCCGGCAAGGTCATCGACGCTGGTGAGATCCGCGTCGTCAGAGAAGGCGGCGCCTTCGTGATCCGCTATCACGAGCACGCCGCGCCCGTCGCGCCGCGCTCGCTCGCGGAGCCGCTCGGCCGCGCGGCGCGCCGCTGCGGCTCGCCGGATTTGGCCTTCATCGCCGACGCGGTCGCGGCCCTGCCGCTGCCGACGGACCTCGACTTCGCGAGCCTCGAGCGGCGGCATCGCGACAAGGAAGTGCTGCGGAGCCAGCTCGAGCGGCTCGCGGCCGAGTCGCCCGTGATCGCCCGGGCCGTCGACGAGGAGCTCGCGACGCTCAACTCCGATCCCGCCGCGCTCGACGCCTTCCTCGGGCAGCAGAACTGTCGGCTCGCCTACTGGCGCACCGCCGCCCGCGATCTCGGCTACCGGCGCTTCTTCGACATCAACTCGCTCGTCGCGCTGCGGGTCGAGGACCCGCGCGTCTTCGCGGCGACCCACGCCCGCGTCGCCCGCTGGGTCGCCGAAGGGGTCGTCGATGGCTTGCGCATCGATCACATCGACGGCCTGCACGACCCGGCGGCGTACCTCGCGCGTCTGCGCGAGCTCGCGCCCGGCGCCTGGATCGTCGTCGAGAAGATCCTCGAGCCGGGCGAGCGGCTGCGCGGCACCTGGCCCGTCGACGGCACGACGGGCTACGACTTCCTCAACCAGGTCATGGGCCTCCTCATTTGGCCCACGAGCGAGATCGCGCTCGCGGACGGCTACGCCGAATTCACGGGCCAGCGGGACGCGTACGCCGACGTCGCGAAGGCGGCCAAGCGGGCCGCGCTCGCCGAGCTGTTCGGCAGCGATCTCAACCGGCTCACGGCGTTGTTCCTCGCGATCTGCGAGGGCCGCCGGCACTTCCGCGACTTCTCGCGACACGAGGTCCACGAGGCGCTGCGCGAGACGCTCGCGTGCTTCCCCGTCTACCGCAGCTACGTCAGCCCAGCGTCCTCGACGCCCACGGACGAGGACCGCCAGGTCGTTCGCGCCGCGCTCGCCATGGCGAAAGACGCACGACCGGACATCGACGGGGTGCTCTTCGACTTCCTGGGCGACGTGCTGCTCGGTGAGGCGGCCGGAGCGAGGGAGAACGAGCTGCTCGCGACCTTCCAGCAGGCGAGCGGGCCCATCATGGCCAAGGGAATCGAGGACACGGCGTTCTATTCGTTCGCGCGCTTCGCCGTCCTGAACGAGGTCGGCGGCGCGCCCGATCACTTCGGCGTTTCGAGCGAGGGCTTTCACGAGGCGTGCGCGACGCGCCTCGCCCAGCACCCGCGCGCCCAGCTCGCGACGTCGACGCACGACACGAAGCGCAGCGAAGACGTCCGCGCGCGCATGTGCCTGCTGTCCGAGATCCCCGAGCGCTGGCTCGAGGCCGTCTCGGCGTGGCGGGCGCTCGCCGAGCCGCACCGCGCGGGCGATCGGCCGGAGCGCGCGCTCGAGTACCTCTACTACCAGACGCTCGTCGGGGCCTGGCCGCTGTCGCGTGAGCGCGCCAAAGCCTATCTGCTCAAGGCCGCGCGCGAGAGCAAGGTGCGCACGTCGTGGACCCAACCCGACGCCGCGTACGAGGCCGCCCTCGCCGCCTTCGTCGACGGCACGCTCGGCGACGAAGATTTCGTGGCGGCGATCGAGCGCTTCGTGGCGCCGCTCGTCGCGCCCGGTCGCGACAACGCGCTCGCTCAGACGCTCGTCAAGCTCACGGCGCCCGGCGTGCCCGACCTGTATCAGGGCACGGAGCTGTGGGACCTCAGCCTCGTCGATCCCGACAACCGGCGTCCCGTCGACTTCGCGCGCCGCCGGGACCTGCTCGCCGCGCTCGCAGACCTTCCTCCCGAAGATATCCTCGCGCGCGCCGACGAGGGCTTGCCCAAGCTCTGGCTCATCCGGCAGGCGCTCGCGCTGCGGGCGCGGCGCCCCGCGGCCTTCGACGGCACGTACGAGCCGCTCGTGGCGCGCGGCGCCCGCGCCGAGCACGTCGTGGCCTTCATCCGGGCGGGCGAGATCGCGACCGTCGTGCCGCGCTGGCCGCTTCGTCTCGGTGGCGACTGGCGGGACACTCACGTGACCCTGCCGCCCGGACCCTGGCGCCACGAGCTCACGGGGGAGGCCGTCGACGGCGGCGCGTGTCCGGTCGCGCAGCTGTTCGCCCGGTTCCCCGTGGCCTTGTTGTCGCGTCAGGAAAGGTCGTGAGTCGCTTCCGCGTCTGGGCCCCCGCCGCGGCGCGCGTCGACCTCGAGGTCGAAGGGGAGCGCCACGCCCTGCGGCCCGAGGGCGCAGGCTGGTGGGCCGCCGAGCTGCCGGGCGCGGGGCCCGGCACGCGCTATCGCTTCAGCGTCGATGGCGGCGAGCCTCGCCCCGATCCCCGCTCGCCGTGGCAGCCCGACGGCGTCCACGGTCCCTCGGCCACGGTCGATCACGCGGCGTTCCCCTGGAGCGACGGCGGGTTTCGTCCGCCCGCCCTCGCCGACGGCGTCGTCTACGAGCTCCACGTCGGCACGTTCACACCCGCGGGCACGTTCGAGGCGGCCATCGAGCGGCTCGGTCACCTCGTCGACCTCGGCGTGACGCACGTCGAGCTCATGCCCGTCGCGGCCTTCCCCGGCGTGCGCGGCTGGGGCTACGACGGCGTCGATCTCTTCGCGCCCCACACGCCCTACGGGGGCCCCGACGGACTCAAGCGGCTCGTCGACGCCTGCCACGCCCGCGGACTCGCCGTGCTGCTCGACGTCGTCTACAACCACCTCGGCCCGTCGGGGAACTACTTGGGCGTGTTCGGCCCCTACTTCACCGACCGCTACGCGACGCCTTGGGGGCAGGCCATCAACCTGGACGGGCCCGGCTCGGACGAGGTCCGCGCCTTCTTCATCGCCAACGCGCGCGCGTGGATTCGCGACTACCACTTCGATGGGTTGAGGCTCGACGCCGTGCACGCGCTCGTCGATCTTTCGGCCGTTCACTTCCTCGAGGAGCTGTCGGCGTCCGTCGATGCGCTCGCCGCCGAGCTGGGCCGCCCCGTCGCGCTGATCGCCGAGAGCGACCTCAACGATCCGCGCCTCGTGCGTTCGAGAGATGCGGGCGGGTATGGGCTCGCGGCGGCCTGGTCCGACGATTTTCACCACGCCCTGCACGCCATCTTGTCGGGCGAGGTCACCGGCTACTACGAGGACTTCGGCCACGTCGAGCACCTCGCCAAAGCGATCACGCGCGGGCTCGTCTACGACGGCGTTCACTCGGCGCACCGGCGGCGCCGGCACGGCCGGTCGTTCCACGGCGTCTCTGGCCATGCGCTCGTCGGCTTCGTTCAGAACCATGATCAGATCGGCAACCGCGCGCGGGGCGATCGCCTCGGTCATCTGGTCGACGCCGACGCCGCCAAGGTCGCGGGCGCGATCCTCCTGCTCAGCCCGCTCGTGCCGCTGCTGTTCCAGGGGCAAGAGTGGGCCTCGTCGTCGCCGTTTCCCTATGTCACCGACCACGACGAGCCCGAGCTCGGGCGTGCCGTGCGCGAAGGGCGCCAGCGAGAGTTCGCCGCCTTCGGGTGGCGTCCCGAGCAGATCCCAGACCCGCAGGCGCCCGAGACCTTCGACAGCGCGCGCCTGGACTGGGACGAGCGCGAGCGGCCGCCCCACGCCGAGATGCTGGCCTTTTATCGAGAGCTGCTGCGCCTGCGTCGTGAGACGCCGGCACTGCGCGATGGGCGCTTCGATCGGGCGGACGTCCGCTTCGACGAGCGGGCGGGGTGGCTCACCGTCGAGCGGGGCGCCGTGTTGCTCGCGGCCCAGCTGCGCGACGCCCCCGCGCGGATCCCGTTGCCCGGCGGTCCTTGGCAGATCCGGCTCGCCTCGCGCGCCGATCTCCGCGACGACGGCGAGGCGCTGCCCGTCAAGGGGCGCGCTTGCGCTGTTCTCGCTCGCGCCGCGGCCGTTCGAAGCTGATGGCGCCGGAGCGCGGGCCTGCCCCGGCAGCCTCGACGATCTTCGGCGTCACGCGGCGTAAACCGACCTGACGACGATGCCCTGCCTCGTGAGCCCATTGAATCGTCGGCTCGTTGAGCCGACAATTCGAGTTTCCGATCTTTCTTTTTCTTCCTACGTCTTACGCTCGCTCGAGGGAGATTCCGATGCCGACTTTCCGCGACATCGACACCCGTGGTTCAAGGTTTCTCGTGCTGGTCGCGGCGTGCGCGACGCTGGTCGGGACTCTGGGCTGCGCCAGGACCAAGCCGATCGGCCCGAGCGGCGACGCCGGCAGTGGCGGTCAGGCCGTGGGCGGCCAGGGGGGCGAAGGCGGTGCCGCGGGCGTGAGTGGCGGGGCCGCGGGCAGCAGCAATCCCTTTGAGACTCCCGACGCCGACGCCGCCGCCGAGCCTGATGACGCTTCCTGTGGCGGCGACGCTTGCGGCGCGACCGACGTCGCCGAACAACAGGCGGTCTGCGGCGACGGCAAGATCGGCGGGGACGAGAAGTGCGACGACCACAACATGGTCGGCGGCGACGGCTGCAGCGCGAGCTGCCAGCTCGAGGCCGACTTTGCCTGTCCCGCGCCCGGCGAGAAGTGCGTCTCGACCGTCAAGTGCAACGACCGCAAGGTCAACGGCAACGAGCAGTGCGACGACGGCAACAACGCCGCCGGCGACGGCTGCTCGGCGACCTGCACGCTCGAGTGTGGCTGGACCTGCACCGTCGGTGGCGGTTGCCGCGCCGCCCTTTGCGGCGACGGCAAGCTGGCCGGCAACGAGCAGTGCGACGACGGCAACACGACCGCCGGAGATGGCTGCAGCGCCACCTGCACGCTCGAGGGGAAGCCGGCCGCCGTCGCCGAGGGCTGGGCCTGCACGAGCGCCAAGCTGCCGAGCGGATGCGTCGGTCCCACTACCTGCACGACCACCGTCTGTGGGAACAAGATGAAGGAAGGCTCGGAGCAGTGCGACGACGGCAACCAGGTGACAGGCGACGGCTGCACGCCGTTCTGTCGCCTCGAGCCGGTTTGCCCGGCGGCGGGCGGCGCTTGCACGACCGCCTGCGGGGACGGCCTGCTGCTGCCCGTCGACAAGACCAACGGGCAAGAGTGCGACGACGGCAACACGGTCGACGGCGACGGCTGCTCGTCGAAGTGCAAGAAGGAGAGCGGCTTCGTCTGCACGGACGTCTCGTCGAAGCCGGACAAGCTCGTGCTGCCCATCGTCTATCACGACTTCAAAGGCTGGGACGAAGGCGACGCCGTCCACGATCACCCCGACTTCCAGCACTTCCCGGGCAACGGCAGAGGCTTCGCCGGGATCGCTCAGCCGGTGCTCGGCCCCGCGGGTGTCCCGCTGCACGTCGCGGGCTGCTTTCCGACGCCCGGCGCGGGCTATCCGGCGGTTCTCACGGCGAACGGCTGCCCGCAAAGTGGCACCGCCGCCCCGGCGTGGGACGCGGCGGTCGATTGGTTCGGCATGTGGTACCTCGACAATGCCACGTACAACAAGACGATCGTCTCGACGCTGACGCTGACGCCGCCGCCCGCCGGCGGCGCGTTCCAATACTCCGACCTGAGCTTCTTCCCGATCGACGGCCTGGGGTGGGGCAATCCGCCGGGCGGGCACAACTTCGGGTTCACGTCCGTCGTTCGCACGTGGTTCGAGTACACGGGGACGGGGAGCCTCTCGTTATACGGTGACGACGATGTGTGGGTGTACATCAACAAGAAGCTCGCCGTGGACCTCGGCGGCACGCACCAGCAAGCCACCGGCAGCGTCACGCTCGACGCCACGACGGGACACGGCTACGTGTGCGACTTCGTCGCGCCGGGAAATGCCTTCCCATCGCCGGCGTGTAGCGCGGCGTTGGCGAATGGCCACGACGTCGATCTCGGCCTCGTGCTCGGAAGCGTGTACGAGATCGACGTCTTCCAGGCCGAACGCTACCGCACGGAATCGAACTACCAGCTGACTCTGTCCGGCTTCACGGGCATCAAGAGCTCCTGCGTGGGCGCGTGCGGCGATGGCGTCGTCACGGCGCCCGAGCAATGTGACCTCACCACCGCCAAGAACACGGGCGCCTACGGCACGTGCAACGCGAACTGCACGGCGGCGCCGGAATGCGGCGACGGCAAGGTGCAGATGCCCCAGGAGGAGTGCGACGACGGCGTGAACCTCACGACCTACAACGCCGCGAAGAAGTGCGGCCCCGGGTGCAAGTGGGCCTCGCATTGCGGCGACGGCAGCGTCGACGGCATGTACGAGCAGTGCGATCAGGGCGCCGACAACGGCAAGGGCTACGACTTTTGCGCGATCGACTGCAAGCTCGGTCCCCGTTGTGGCGACGGCATCGTCCAGAGCGCCGCCGGCGAGGAATGCGACCTGACCAAAAATTGCAGCAACCACTGCAAGAACATCCAGCTGATGTGAGCTGCGGCGCCGCCTTGGGCCCTCGGGCCCTTGCCGAACTGGAAATAGGTCCCATCTGTTCGGGGCCCCCCAAACGGAGGAGATCCCATGAAGATGACGGCTCGAATCGCGATCGTGTGCAGCTTGCTCACCGGCGGCGTGGCACTCGCCGACGACGCGCCCGATTCCGCCAAGGTCCTCGCCGAGCTTCACCAGTCCAATCTCAAAGAGATTCAGATGGGGAAGATGGCCGTGGACCACGCGATGTCGAAGGACGTCGCGGCCTTTGGAAAGACGTTGATCGCGGATCACAAGGCTGCCGACAAGAAGGTCGCCAAGCTCGCCAAGGCCGAGAAGGTCACGCTCTCGTCGGTCGTTCCGCGCATGGACCACCCCGACCAGACGTCGACGGGCACGGGGTTCGACGACGCGTTCGCGGCGGACATGCTCGACGACCACAAGAAGGACGTGGCGTCGGCCCTGGCGGCGCGCGACGCGACGAACGACGCCGCGCTCAAGCAGCTGCTCAACGACCTGCTGCCCGTTCTGCAGAAGCACCAGGACATCGCGCAAAAGCTCGTCGATCTTCGCGGCCACCGAAACTGAGCGAGGCGCGGGCCCGGGCCGCTTAGGACGAGGCGGCGCGGGCCCGCGTAACCGTCGGTCGGCCGCCCAATGCTTCCCCTCGCAGCATTCATCGCGCTCTTCCTCATCGTCTGGGGGGCACTCGTCGCGGCAAAACCGTTCGTAGCCGGTCTTGTCGATCGCATGGGACGCGTCGTGACGAAGGTCTGGGTACGCGGTTTTCTCGTCGTGATCGCGTTGCTGGGAGTCGGCGCCGCGACGGCGGCTGTGGTGGGCGATGCATTCTTCGATCTGGCCGAGTTGGTCGTAGCCAAAAACACGAGCCTCCAAGTGCTCGATCAACGGTGGCACGACCTAGCGATCTCGGGGCGCACACCTGGGGACACAACCTTCTTCGCCGCGGTGTCGACGATGGGTGGGCCCGTGGGCATGGGGGTCACCGCGGTGGTCGTAACCGCGGCGCTGCTCCTTCGTCGACGTCGCCGGTGGGCCCTTTATCTTCTCGTCACCGCCGGTGGCGGCATCCTTCTCAATCTAGAGCTCAAGCGTCATTTCGCGCGCGCCCGACCTGATTTGTCCGAAATGTTGCGTCTCGCACATGGCTATTCGTTTCCCAGCGGGCATGCGATGGGAGCGACGGTTGTCGCGGGTGCGTTGACCTATCTGTCTTCGCGCGTCCTAAAGACGTGGCAGGCGAAGGCGGCGGCCATTGCGTTCAGCACGGCATTTGTGGCAGCCGTGTCGGCCTCACGCGTCTACTTGGGCGCCCACTGGCTCTCCGATGTCGCAGCAGGAGTGTCTGGGGGGGGCCTGTGGTTCGCGACGACGACGATTGCCTACGAGACGCTTCGGCGAATCATATTGATCCGACGGCTGCGTTTCCAAGCGGCACATACCCACTGAGGTCACGCTGAGGTCACGCTAGCCCGCGAGCTCTGACAGGCCGCACGCGGGTCGCACGGCTCCGCGACTGTTCCTGTGGCTCACATGTGCCGCACGCATCGATCCGAAGTCACAGTCCCGGAAACGACTGTCGCTCAGCGCCGACCCTTGCGGCCTGAAAGTGGTCCGGCCTTTGCTGCTGCATCGATCCGCAAGGAGCACCTCATGAAGAAACTTGTGATCGCAGCCTTAGCGGCAATTGTCATCACGTTCTCTGCCCGCGGCGCAGACGCGAAGGTCGCGGCGCTTTACGCCTCAGGCCAAGGGGGCGTTCAACAAAATGGCGTCGAAAATATGCCAGGCGTTGGCTTCGAGCTGGGGGCCCGATTGCTGATCTTCGATGGCTACATCGACTTCATGAATCTGGGGCAGAAGGAGTCCGTCACGCGCGGTGTCCTGGGCCTTCGAGCCGGCATCGGAAGCCGCGACCTGCGACTCGTCCTTCGCGCAGGCGTCGGCGGAATACGAGATGAGAACGGCGCGCTCGCCGGGAACTGGGCAATCTCGGGCACTCGAACAGGCGGCGTCGCCCGCGCAGGGATCGGCATGGACGTGCAACTCGACCCGCTCTTCTACTTGGGATTCATGGTCGATGCGGAAGCCTTCATTTTTCCGGGGTGGAACAACATCGGCGCGGGCTCAACGAAGGGGCCATGCTCCTGTCAAGAAGGAACCGATGTCTTCGCGACCTTCAAACTAACCTTCGAGTTGGGTATTTAGGCCCGAATCTACGAAGACGCCTTGCCCAAGCCTACGAGGCTAGGATGCGCCCGACATGGCCCTTCCAAGCCTCGGGCGCGAGGCGTTCTTCGTGTCCTGCTTTGTGGCCTGCCTCGCGGCCGGGTGTCGACCCCCGAGCCCGACGACACCGATCGCGAGCCCGCCGCCGCGGCTGCTCATCACGATCGTCGTCGACCAGCTTCCCGCGTGGCTGGCCGAGACGCGCTGGCCCGCGCTGCCCGCTGACGGCGGCATCGCGCGGCTGCGTCGCGAGGGGCTCACCGTGGACGAGCTGCGCTACGCGCACGCCGTGACCGACACGGCGCCCGGGCACGCCGCGCTGTACACAGGGGCCACGCCGCGCGAGACGGGCATCTTCGCGAACGAGGTCCTCGGCGACGACGGCAAGCCGCGCTCGATTCTTCTCGACGAAGCGACGCGCGTCGTCGACGTCGGCGCCGAGGTGGGCAACACGCGGCCCGGTAGCTCGCTCGCGCGGCTGCGTTTACCGACGCTGGCCGATGCGCTCGTCGCGGCCGCGCCGGGCGCGCGCGTCTACAGCTTCTCGCTCAAGGATCGCGGCGCGATTTTCGGGGCGGGGCGCCATCCGACGACGGCGCTTTGGCTCGACGTCGCGGGCGACGCATTTGCGACGTCGACGGCTTTCCCCGCGGCGCCCGCTTGGGCGAAACCGCTTTGTGATCGCGCAGCCGTCGCGGCGGTGCGCGCCGCCGGCTGGAAGCTGAGCGAGGCGGACAAGGCCTGGGTGTCCGCGCACGCCGAGACGCCCGACGACCAGGCGGGCGAAGGCGATCTCGCGGGCCTGGGGCGCGTGTTCCCGCACGTCGTCGGATCGACGAAGGCGATGCGCGCGACGCCGCTCGGCGATCGCGTGCTGTTCGCGCTGGCGGGTGCGGCGCTCAGGGAGATCGGCGCGGCCGCGAAGGCGGGCGACGCCGCGCCGGCGCTCCTCGCGCTCTCGCTGTCGTCGCACGACTACATCGGCCACGTCTTCGGTCCGAACTCGTGGGAGTCCTGGGCCGCCGATCTCGAGCTCGATCGGGCGCTCGCCAAGCTGCTCACGGAGGCGGACCGCGCCGTCGGTCCCGAGGGCTACGCCGTCCTGCTGACGAGCGACCACGGCGGCGCTTGGCTGCCCGAGGTGTCGCCCGTGATGGCGGGCCTGCACTGCCCCGACCCGAACGCCCTCACAAAAGTTCCCGGCGATCATTTTCAGAGGAGCTGCCACGAGCGCCGTCGCATCTCGCCGCCCGAAGTCGTCAGGACGCTCGAGGCCGCGCTCGTCGCCAAGCTGGGCCCGGGCCCTTGGGTCGCGGGCTTCGCCGAGCCGCTCGTTTACCTGACGCCGCGCGGGCACGCCTTGTCCGAGGGCGCGCGCGACACGATGCTCGCGGTCGCCGCCGACGCGTTGAAGCCGGTCGGGATCGCGAAGGTAGTGGACACACGCGCGCCCCGCCGGTGGCCGTGCCCGTCGGCCGAGACCGCCGACGAGGACGACGACACGTACGTCTGCCACGCGATCGACCCGAGCGGTCCCGGCGATCTCTACCTCGAGGTCTTCAAGGGCGCCTTCTTCGAGTCTGATCTCGTCCCGGGCTACGGCATGAGCCACGGAACGCCCTACCTCTACGATCGCGCCGTGCCCTTCATCGTGCGGGCGCCGGGGCACGCGCAGGCCGGCGCGACGCGCACGGCGCCCGTTTCTTTCAGGGCGTTCAGTCGCACGGCGGCTTCGCTCCTCGGGCTCCCGCCGTCACCCGCCGTCCAGGGTGTGGAGTCCCTCGTACGCTGATCCGGGCGTCGTTGGACGTGGTCTCGCGTGACTACCGCAAAGCCGCGCGGAGCGCGCGCAAGGGCGCCAGGATGGGATCGAAGTCGGCGTGGGCGAGCTCGCGCAGCAAGCGCGCCCGCGTCGCTTCAGCCGGCGCGCGCGGGCCGCCGACGGTGAGGGCGCTCGTCGCGGTCGCGGTGGCCCCCGCGGGCGCGTAGAAGAAATCCCGGGGCACGGCGGAGAACGTGAGCGCGTGGGCCGGCAGCGTCGCGAGCAGCCCGGCGCGCGCCGCCACAGGGTCGAACGGTTTGGGGGAGGTCAGCGACAGGAAGCGCGTGATGAGCGGCGCGGAGAAGCTCGTGCCCTGATCGACGAGCAGCCATTCACCCGCGTACGGCGCGATCACCTGCTCGCCGGGCGCGGTGACGTTGATGCACGGCCCGACGTTCGAGAAGAGACTTGGCGCGCCGGTCAGCGCCGTGCTGCCCACCAGCAACAAGTGGGCGTCCTCGGGAACGCAATCCTGGCTGTCCGCCGCCGATTCGATGACCTGCGATTCATTGCCCGCCGATTGAACGACGAGGTAGGGCTTCGGCGGCGCGGCGGCGTCGAAGGCGACGTGGACGTCGTGCAGCGCTGTGAAGTAGGCGCTGAAGTCCGCGGGCGCGCAGCCCTTCATCTGTTGCAGCAGCTCGAGTCCGTGCCGCGAGGGGGGGCCGTAGCTCACGTTAATGATGCCGACCTTGAACTGGTCGATGACGCCGGAAAATTGGTCGGAGTAGTGGGAGCTGGGCGCGTGGATGTAGGCGGCTTTGACGTCGGGATCCGAGAGCAGCGCCACCGACTGGTCCAGCTCCACCTGGGTGGCGCAAACGTAATCGTGGACCTGCGTCGTGGGGTCTTGGAGGACGCGCTCGATGAGCACGAGGCGCACGTTGGGGTTGTCGTGGGCGACCGTGCTCGACGTCGAGGTACCGTGAAACGGGAACGGCGCGAGCACCGGGTCCATCACGCCCGTGATGTGGTTCCACTCGTCCTCGCTGAAGACTTGGTTGCGGAATTTTTGGCCGCGAACCATCCCGTTCCAGCGGCCCCGAAAGGTCTCGATCTCCGCGAGTGGGTCATCTTTCGGTGAGATGCCAGGCTCGAGTGAGCACGACGTGCTGGGGACGCTGAGCCGCGCGATGTAGTTGCGTTTGAGCTCGTCGAAGGACGGCGCGCCACCGTCGGCGTCGGCGCCGCCATCGGACGACACGCTCTCACCACCATCGTTTGGCGTTTCGGTGTGGCAGACGGCCGAGAACGCGGCGATCACGTGGCCCTGGAGATCGGGAGACGACAGGTCGATGCCTTCGTCGATGACCATGACGTTGCGATGCGCGAATGGGCTCGTCGTTGGAGGCGAGGGCGGACCGCCGTTGCAGTTGGCCAGCACGCAGACGAGCGTTCCCCCGAGCAGCCACGCCGAATCCCTACGTTTCATGAATGAGGAGCTGTAGCACGAGGCGTGGCGATCGCTTTCCCGGCGGTGCTTACGCGAGGCGCAGGGGCCGCCGCGCCTGTTCAGCCGCTTGTCGTCCGAAGCCGTCGAGAGCATTCTGGCGGCGTGAAAATTCGTAGCGCCGGGTTGGTGAGAGCTCTCCTGTTCGGGACCGCGTGCGGCCTCTTCGCGGCTTGCGGAACGCACGGCAAGCCGGCGGCGCACGACGGGGCGGCCGGGCACGATGGCGGCAACGACGCTCCGGCCGAAGATGGTGCCGCGGGAGCGGACGCGGCGCTGGAGGACGGCGGCGCCGCGGGGGCTGACGTGGCGCCGGACGTAGCAGCGAGCGTGGACGCCTCCGACGTCGCGGACGCTTCGGAGGTCGGCGCGAGCACGGACGCTTCGGACGTCGCCGCGACGGCGGACGCCGTGGGCACGGACGCCTCGGACGGCGGCGCGGACGCCGTCGAGGCGCGCGCCGAGATCGACGCGGGCTCGGGCTGCATGGCGCCCGTCGCGGAGACGGCGCTCTCGCCGGCGGCCGAGGGTCTGCCCGTCGACGGCCTCGTCATGTGGGTGCGCGGCGATCGCGGCGTCTACAAGACCGCGCAGAACGAGGTGTGCGCGTGGCGCGATCAGAGCGCGTCGGATCGCCTGCTGATTCCGGGGGCAGGCCGCCCGGGCTGGGAGAGCACAGGCATCGGGGGCCAAGCCGCCATTCACTTCTTCAGCGAGGTTCAGGACCTGTACACGCCCGACGTGCTGGGCATGAGCGCGACGACGCCGCGGACGTTCATCGCCGTGTCGAAGCTCGTCAACGTCGCGGGTCGATTTCACCCAATCCTTCAGGGCGAGGGCGGCACGGCGGGGAACTATCTGGGCATCGACTCCAACACGTGGCAGACCGCGGGAAGCCTCGAGGGCGCCTACGCGACGAACAACTCGTTCGACACGACGTTGGCCACCAGCACGTCGGCGCGCGTTCACGTCCTGACGGTCTCGTCGTTGGTGCCGGGGACCGCCACGAGCACGGCCCTCGACTATCGCGTGAACGGCACGTCGAAGCCGCTCACGGTCAAGGCGGGGACCGGGACGATTGCCTCTTTCGCGGGCGCGAACTTCACGGCGGTCGGCGCCGTGAGCGGCACGCCGAGCGCCGGCGCGGCCGGCGGCAACGGGTACCTCGCCGAGGCGATCATCTACAACCGCGCGCTCACCGTCGACGAGCGCGTCGCCATCGAGACCGCGCTCGAGACGCGCTACGGGATTCAGTAGCCGCGCTACGGGAGCATGCCCAGGTCCGCGAAGCGCAGGTGCAGCGCGCGGCACGCCCACGCGTCGGTGGCGGCGTAGGCGATCTGCTGCGCCGACAGCTTGGGCGCGGCCCAGTTCGACGTGCGCGCGCCTTTGGCGATCCGCACGCCGAGAAAAAGTCCGGCGAGGGTGCGCACGCCCGACTGCTCGAACCCGTGGCGCTTCGCGACGCCTCCGAGATCGAGCACGCCGGCTTCGTCGAAAGGGAACACGAGCTTCAATTGATCGAGGTCGTACTTCATGCCGACGCCCGTCTTGATGATCGACGGGCTGCCCAGCAGCTCGGCGGCGGCCGCGCGACAGTCGACGCGCGTCAACTGAAACAGGTGCACCCGGCGCGCCGTGGCGATCTGGATCAAGCACGGCAGGTGGTGCTCGCCCTTTCTGAACGAGGGCCGCGTCTCGGTGTCGAAGCCGGTGACGGTCTCCAGGCGGATGTCCTCCATCGAGCGCTCGAGCTCGTCGGCCGTCGTCACGAGGCTCACCTCACCCTCGTAGCTGCGGATCGCGAGCGCGGCGATCGCTTCCTTGGTGATGGAGCGGGGGATCGAATCGATCGGGTTCACTGAGAGTCCTTCTTTGGATCCGGTTCGTAGCGTTTGATCTGCAAGGCGTCGCGCGGAAGCGTGTCGATCCAGCCGGCCTTCGCGTCGGGGAACGCGTCGGCGTAGGGGACGTAGGGCTTGAGATCGAGGATGGGAGTTCCATCAATCAGGTCGATGCCCTTGACGTGCAAGTTGCAGCCGTCGACACGCACGAGCCGCACGGCAGAGAGCCCGATCGGGTTGGGACGATCGGGAGCGCGCGTCGCGAACAGGCCGCGGCGCGCGCGCGGACCGCGCGGCGGCATCACCTGGGGCGCCCACGTGCCGCTCCGGTGCAGCCAGCTCAAGACCCAGAGGCGCTCCATGCCCACGAGATCGGCGAGCGCGGCGGCGGGAATCAGCGTCGGGATGAGCTCGAGCACGGCGTCCTCATCGGAGTCCACGGCGGCGGCTTGCTGGGGCGTCCCGAAGCGGCGCGCGTAGGGCGAGCGCACATGCCCGATGGGCGACAGGGAAAATGGTCCCCCGACGTCGTCCCCGGCGTTCGCTGTCATGCGTCTGAATTAACCGAAGGGCGCGCGATCCTCAACCCGTGACGGCGACCGGGCCGCGTGGGACATTCGGGTTTCGCCCGTGGATGACCAACGCCCGCTCGACTCCGCGCTGATTCGCGCCGCCGCCAAGGCGGCGCGTTTCACGTTGGTGGGCTTCGCCGAGTCCGGCCCGCTCGACGGCGCGCCGCTGCGCGCGTGGTTGGACGCGGGCCACGCGGCCGACATGGATTGGATGCACCGCCGTGTCGAGGATCGTCTGGACCCGGATCGCGTGCTGCCGGGCGCTCGCACCGTGCTCGTGCTGGGCATCGGGTATCGCCGCCCCGCGAACGAACGCTCGCGCATCGCGAGCTACGCGCGCGGGCGCGACTATCACTACGCCCACCGCGATCGCATGCGGAAGGTGCGCAAGGCCTTGCTCGAGCTCGATCCCACGATCGGGATGTACGCGTGCGCCGACACCGGCATGGCGATGGAGAAGGTCTGGGCCGAGCGCGCGGGCCTGGGATGGATCGGCAAGAACGGCCTGCTCATCAACCGCGAGCTCGGCTCGTGGGTGACGCTGTCGGTGATGTTCCTCGACCGCGCTGTCGATGTGTACGACAAGCCGCACGAGCCCCTCTGCGGCGACTGCGTGCGCTGTCTCAAGGGCTGCCCCACGGGCGCGTTTCCGAAACCGGGCGTCGTCGACGCACGCCTTTGCCTCTCTTACCAATCGATCGAGAACAAGGGCGAGGTTCCCGAGAACTTGCGACGCGGCTTCGTCGGTCGCGTGTTCGGCTGCGACATCTGCCAGGACGTGTGCCCGTGGAACGCTCCCGAGATCCCCGTCGGCGATCGGCGCTTCGAGCCGCGCCCGCTGTCGGCGCTCTCGCCCGTCGAGCTCGCCGAGCTCAGCGAGGCGGACTTCCAGACGTTGTCGGCGGGAATGGCCGTGGCCCGCGCGCAATACGACGGTCTGCGCCGCAACGCGCTCCTCTCGCTCGGCGCGCAGCGCGACGAGGCGGGCCGCCCCGTGGCGCAACGATTGTCCGAGGCCGCGAGCCCGGTCGTGGCCGACGCCGCCCGCTGGGCGCTGTCGCGCCTCGCCGAGCCGAAGCGCGGCGACTGAGCTCCTGGCTCACCCGAGCGCGTATTCGAACGCGTAGAAGTGGTTGCCGTCGACGATGTCGATGGTCATCGCGCCCGACAGGCCGGCGAGATCGCCGGTGCCCGTGTCGGGGACGACGGTGACCGTGAGTGAGGCGGCGCCGCGGTTCATCGAGCCGCCGTGTTGGAGGATGAAGGAGCCGGCGCGCCCGTGGAGGCTCCCCGTGACGCGTTCGATGGCGACGTAGCCGGCGGAGCCTTTCACCGCGCCGCCGGCGCTCAACATCTGGACGACGCTCGTGGCGTCGAGCTCGCCGCGGAAGACCTTCGTGAGGCCGAGGCGGCCCAGGACGATGCCGCCGTCGAACGACTCGTAGTGCGGGTCGGGGGACATCGTGACGTCGAAGGGGCCGGCGGCCTTGGTCGTGGACATGGCGGCATCATGCCGCGCGTGCGTCACCGCGCAATCAGATCGTGAACGGTCTTGAGCAGCTCGGCGGCGAGGGCGGGCTTGCCGAGGAGCGCGGCGGCGCCCGGCGGCAGCTCGCCCGCGCCGCCCGTGAATAGGACGATCGGCGCATCGTTCAGCAGCTTCAGCGACGGGATCGCCTCGGGGCCCGATTCGTAGGGCATCGAGTGATCGAGCAGCACGAGCTTGATCGAAGCGTCACCCGCGAGCGTCGCGCGGGCCTCGTCGGCGCTGTTCGCCTCGAGGACGCGGTAGCCCTGACGCTTGAGGAGACGCGCGACCGCCGCCCGCACGTCGGCCTCGTCGTCGACGATGAGGATCGTCTCGCCGCGCGAGCCGGTGGGCGGCACGGCGGCGGCCGGCTCCTTCGCGCTCGGGGGCGCCTCGGGGAGCAGCAGCAGGAACGTCGTTCCCTCGCCTTCGACGCTCTGGCACTCGAGCTCACCGTCGACGGCGCGCACGCGAATCAGCGCGTCGGCGAGCCCGAGGCCGCCGCCCCGATTCGCGGGCTTCGTCGTGAAGAACGGCTCGAAGACCCGCGCGCGCACCGCCGATGACATTCCCTCGCCGTTGTCGCGCACGCGCAGGCGCACGGACTTCGCGCCCGCGATGCGGTCGAGGCTCACCTCGATGTGACGCGCGCGGCCCGTCGTTCGCTCGAGCGCGTCGCGCGCGTTGAGCAACAGGTTGAGCAAGATCTGATCGAGATCGCTCGCGTCCATCGGGACGCACCCGACCTCGGGATCGACGGACGTCGTCACCTGCAGCTCGCGCGGGAACGTCGCGCGACAGATCGCGACCGCCCGTTCGACCGCCTCGCGCGGATCGCTCGCCCGCGCCGTGCCGGCGACGCGCGGGCGCGTCATCGCCATGAGGCGCTTGATGAGATCGCGGGCCTGGAGTGACGCATCCATCGCTGCGTGCAAGGGCTCTGTTTGTTCGGGCCCCTGCGTCCCTTGTTCGAGCGCGAGCTCGAGGTTCGGGATGATCGCGCCGAGCAGGTTGTTGAAGTTGTGGGCGAGCCCCGCCGTGAGCTGGCCCAGCGCCTCGACGCGCTGGGCGCGCTGGAGCTGCGCCGCCGCGCGCCGCTGCTCGGTGATGTCGAGGGCGCCGCCCATCAACGCCGTCGGCTTGCCACTCGGGTCGCGCCGCACGGTGCCGGTGCTCAGCACCCAGCGCTCGAGCCCGTCGGCGCGCGGCGTGAGCCGGTGCTCGAAGGGCGGAAAGGCGCCGGTCTCGACGGAGCGTCCCACGGTGCTCTTTACGAACACGCGATCGTCGGGGTGGATGAGCGCGAGGTATTGATCGAAGTCCTTGGGAGGCGCGGCGACGCCGAAGATCTCCAGCGCGCGCGGATCCCAGTGCAGCTCGTCGCTCTCCATGTCCCACCGCCACAAGCCCATGTGCGCGGCGGCGACGGCGAAGCGCAGGCTCTCCTCGCTCCGCGCGAGCGAGCGCTCGAGCCGCACGCGCTCCGTGATGTCCGTGGGAACGAGCACGATCGCGTCGACGGTACCGTCCTCGACGACGGGTACGGCCCGCACGACGTACGTGTGGTTCGGCTCGCCGTTCTCTCCGTAGCCGAGCGACTCGTAGACGACGGGCTGCTTGGTCGCGCAGACGCGGGCGTAGGCGTCGCGCATGAGCGCGTGCTCTTCGGGCGGCGCGAACTCGAAGACGGTGCGGCCGACGACCGACCCGAACGCCTCCGACGTGCGTCCCGTCGCGAGCAAGCGCCCCTCGGGCGTGATGACGGTCAGGAACGAGGGGGCGTGCTCGAGGAGCGCCTGCAGCAGCGGATCCGTATGCTCGTGCGCCTCGGACTCGAGCCGTTTGACGCGCTCGTGGAGGATCCGGTTCTGCTCGAGAACCTCGTCGATCGTGCTCACCGTCGGAGGGTAGCCCAATCCGGGGTTTTCCTCGCGCGCTCAAGTAGCCGAAGAAACGCCCACGGCCGCCTCGAAGATCCGTTCGAGCGCGGCCGCGGGATCGTCGCTGATTCCGGCGTGCCCCGGCCCCGTCTGGACGACGGTGCTGCGCGTGGCCGCCAGCCAGTGGAAGCGCTCAGACGGCGTGAGCGCGGCGATGTCGCCCGCGGTCGCGTCGCCGGCGCACACGGCGCGGATCGCCTCGAGCTGACTCGCGACGGCGGCGACGTCGAGCGCGGGCGCGACGGCGCGGAGGCGCGCCTCGTCGAGCGCGAAGCGGCAGCCGAGCCACGCGGCCGTCGGGCAGAAGAGGATCACGCCGACGTTGAGCCGCTCGTCGCGATCGACGCGCGGCACGACCTGCACGAGCACGTAGTCAAACGCGCGACGCGGCGTCTCTGACACTCTGGGCCTCTTCGAGGATGTGCGGCAGCGCCGCGCGGCGCGCGCGGAGCCAGGTCAGGTAGGCATCGCGCAAGCGGGGCTCGCCGTCGAGCCACGCGTCGGGCACAGACGCGACCGCGCGGGCCAGCGTGTCGTCGTCGATCGCCGCCGCGAGCGCGCGGCCCGCGCTGGGCAGGTCATCGGCGAAGGGCAGCAGGACGTGCTCGCGCGCGCGCGCGAACGGGCGCGCGGCGTTCGCGGCGAGGTCGTCGGCGCTGTCCCAGCCGTGGTGCCAGTACAGCGCGGCGCCGTGGTCGATGAGCCAGAGCGCGCCGCGCCACCACAACAAGTTGGGGTTGCGGGGCGTGCGGTCGACGTTGGCGGCGTAGAGATCAAGCGCGACGATCGCGGAGGCGAGGGGACCAGGCACGGGCGTGCGCGCCGCGACGTCGTACCCGAGCGCGCCCGGCAGGTACGCCATGGCGAGGTTCTCGCCGGCGCTCGCGACGAGCTGCTCGCTGATCTCCCGGTGCGGCTCGCTGCGGCCCAGGGCCGCGTCGATCTCGATGAGCGCGAGCTCGGGCACGGGCAGGCCCGCGGCGCGCGCGAGGGTCCCCACAATCATCTCGGCGGCGAGCACGAGGCCACCTTGCGCGCTGCCCTTGAACTTCGCGACCCACAGGGCGCCGTCATCCGCCTCGACGATCGCGGGCACCGAGCCGCCCTCGCGCAGCGCCGTCACGTAGCGGGTCGCGAGGAGGCGGCGGAGCATCGGGGACGATATTGCCACGGCGGACGGGGCGGCTACTGCTTCGTGTACGTCGCGTAAAACTTCACCGCCGTCGAATACAGCGACAAGGTGGTCGCGGTCGCCGTGTAGCTCGAGATCGCGGTGGGCGTGTCGCCGGCCTTGCTGCTGCAGACCATCTGCCAGTTCGGAACGATGCCCTGGGGCGCCACCGTAAAGGTCTTGTGCACGTTGGTGCCCTCGACGAGCTGGCCGGCGCACCCGGAGATCACGAGCATTTGCTTGAAGGGAATCCCGGACGGCACGGCCGACCCCGGGTAGGACTTCAGCTCGGTGAGGAAGTACGTCCCGTCGACAATGGTGCCGCCCGTGCCCACAGGCATGTCGCCCGTGCCAGCGCCGATCGTGATGTTGGGGGCGTCGTTCGTGAGCGCGTTGCAGGTGAGGCCACCGTCCGTCGTCGCCGGGCAGGAGAGCGGCTGGATCTCGAGCGCGGCGTCGGAGACCGCGGCGTCCGAGGCGCCGGCGTCTGAAGCCGCCACGTCCGCGGTCGCGCCGTCCGCGGTCGCGCCGTCAGACGCGTCCGAGACGGCTGCGTCCGCGCCCGCCGCGCCCGTCGAGCCGCCACCCCCGCTCCCCGCGGCGCTCGCGCCCGCCGCGCCCCCGGCCCCTGCGGTTCCCGTCGTGCCCGCGGTTCCCGTCGTGCCCGCGGTTCCCGTCGTGCCGCCCATTCCGGCCGCGCCCGAGTCCGCCTTGCCTCCACTCGATCCGCCGCACGCGAGGGACAGAACACCGAGCCCCCCCACGAACAGGAGCGCGCGGAGGGAAATCAAAGGGACCTTTTGGGACGCGAGGGTGAGCATGGGCCCTGCGCATCGGCTCCGGAGCCGATTGGCTTGAGCGGTTTGCGTCTACGTTCCCTCGACGGTGTAGGGCGCGCCGTCGAGGCTTAGGTGGTTGCGGCTCTCAGCTCTCGACGAGGGCGTTCGTCACGGCGTACAGCGCGGCGGCCGCGCGCGTGGCGACGCCGGTCTTCTCGTGAATGTGCGCGACGTGATTCTTCACGGTCAGAGGCGAGAGGTGCACCGCGCGGCTGATCTCTTTGTTCGGAAGGCCGCGCGCGACGAGAGTGAGGATCGCGACCTCGCGATCCGTGAGGCCCGCGGGCCAGGCTTTGCGCGCGCGCGTGCGCGCGTGGCCCGCGGCGTCGAGCGTCGCGGCGACGGCGTCGGCGTCGAGCTTGCCCGCGGTCGCGAGCGCGCGCAGCTCGCGCGCGGCCGCTTCGGGCGGCATGGCCGGGCGGTGGGCGCGCGCCTCGGTGAGCGCCTGGTAGACGTCGCACGCGGCGAGCAGGCGTGCGGCGGGCTCGAGCGCGCCGACGCCGACGCCCCGGTGATAGCCGCTGCCGTCGAGTCGCTCGTGGTGGCCCGCGACGAGCGCCGCGAGCGAGGCGAGCGCGGGCGCCTGCGTGAGGATGCGCTCCGAGTGGTACGCGTGCAGGCGCACGCGCTCGCGCTCGGCGGCGTTGAGCGGGCCGGGCTTGTCCCAGATGCCGTTGGGCACGCTCAGCCTGCCGAGATCGTGCAGCAGCGCCGCGCGCGCGAGGCGCCGCGTGTGCGTCTCGCTCGTGCCTGCGCGCGCCGCCGCGAGCGTCGCGAGGCGCGCGACGCCCGTCGAATGCCCGAGCGTGAAGGGTGACTTGAGGTCCACGAAGCGGCCGAAGGCGAGCGCGATGTCGTCGACGCGCTCGTCCTCGAGCACGCGGTGCGGGAGCGGCTCGGCGTCGAGGAACGCGTCCCACACCGATGGCGCCGAGACGGCCTCGAGGATCTCGGGCGCGTGGGCGAGGAACGCGTCGACGAGCTCGGGATGAAAGCTCGTGCCGCGGCGGGCGCGCGCGACGGCGACGGCGGCGGGCGGGCCGCCCGTGCGCAGATTGACCTCGAGCGCCTGCGCGAGCGCGAGCAGCCGCGCCGGCAGCGAGATGCGCGCGCCCGGCAGGCCGTGCGGCACGCCGCGTCCGTCGTGCCGCTCGTACATCTCGCCCAGCGCCGCCACGACGGCGGGCCCGACGTCGAGGTGCTGGCCGAGCGCGACGGCCTGGTCACAGTGCGCGCGCGCGAGGTCGGCGTGGGCGCTTGGATGAGTCAGCACCCGCGCGATGGCGCCCACCCGCGCCGGCAGCGACTTGCCGCGCGCGAGCTTGCCGAAGGTCAGGCCGAGGAACGCGCGCCCGTCCTTGGAGTCGGCCGCTTGGTACGTCGCGAGGAACGCCAGATCGTCGCCCGCTCCGAGCGCCGCCGCTTCGTGCGCGTAGCCGCTGCAGCCGAGGGAGTGCAGCAGCGCCGTGTAGTAGACGTCCGTGAGCGCGGGCCCCGCGACGCCGAGCACGCCCGCGACGCGCGTCGCGAGGAGCGTCGTCCGCAGCGCGGACTCCGTCGGGTTCCCGGCGCCGAGATCCGTGGCGAGCGACAGCGCCCCGAGCAGCGGCGCGAGCCGCGTGGGGTTCTCGGGCACAAAATGAGCCGATCGGACCATGTCGCGTCGAGATCATCATGAACGCACATGACAATGAAGCGAAGAAGCAGCTGGTACGACACGTAGCCGGCGACGCCGGGCGGGGCGCCGACGTGCGCCGAGTCCTGCACGACGATCCAGGCCGGGTGCGTCGGCCCGACCGGCAGGCTCACGGCGAACACCTGCCAGCCCGAGTGATTCGCTAGAGCCGTCGCCCCGCGCGCAGCGTGAACGTGCGCGCCCAGACGGGCGGCGCCGGCAGCGCGTGGACGCGCGCGCGGAAGGCGGCGAAGCGCTCCGCGTGCATCGCGGGCCCGATGAAGGAGATCGAGCGCAGGATGCGTTCGAGCGTGTCGTGGTCGACGGGCGTCTCGTCGCAAAAGCGCCGGTCGATGTCGAGCGGCGCGTTCGCGATTGACGAGACGTGGACCAGGTTCCCGTGCAGCGCGCGCGGCCGCCGCGGCACGGCGCTGTGGATGATCTCCTCGACGGCGCGCATGTACGGCGTGTCGCCCAGCGTGCACGTCACGAGCGCGAGCGCGCCCCCGCGCCGCAGGGCGCGCGCGATCGCCTCGCCGACGAGCTGCGCGTCGAGAAAGTGCAGCGCGTCCGCGACGACGACGAGATCGAGCGACCCCGTTGCGACGGGCAGCTCTTCGGCCGTCGCGTGCCGCGCGTCGACGTGCACACCGCGCGCCGTCGCCTCGGCGCGCAGGCGATCGAGCATGGCGGCCGCTGGCTCGATCGCCGTGACGTCGTAGCCGCGCGCCGCGAGCGGAAGCGCGAGATGTCCGATGCCCGCGCCCAGATCGGCGACGCGGCTCCCCGGCGGGCCCGCGAGCGCCGCGAGCGCGTCGACGAGCGCCGCGGGGTAGGGCGGCCGCGCGTCGTAGACGTCGGCCATCTTGTTGAAGACCCAGCGCGAGGCGTCCTCGAGCTTGACCTTGCGGCGGCCGAGGCTCATCGGACGCTCACGCGACGAGCTCGATGAGCGCGTGCAGCGTGCGCCAGTTGCGCAGCGTGATCGTCGTGCCGAGCTTCGCGTCGAGGTACGGGATCGTGAGCTTGGTCTTGCCGACGCCCTTGGGAAAACGGAAGTAGACCTCGCCGCCACGCACGACGAATTCGTCGGGCGGCGAGCGCTTCGGATCGAGGGCCGCGATCTGCGCCGTCGTCGGGACGTCCGCGAGGAACCCGACGTGCAGCTCGCCGGGATCCGCGCCCGCCTTCAAGAACGGGTTGGCCGTCGCGATCGCGCGCAGCGCCGCCGCCTCGCGCAGGATCACCGGGACGCCGAGGCCGGCGTGCGCACGGATCGCGGCCTCGAGCGCGACCGACAGCTTCTTCGCGAGCGTCGCGGACGCGCCGAACGCGACGTTGCCGCTCTGGATGTAAGTCGCGACGTCGCGGCAACCCGCCCCCTCGCACAGCTTGACGAGATCCTTCATCGGCAGGCTGTTGCGGCCGCCGACGTTGATGGCGCGCAGGAGCGCGACATGCGTCCGCGCGCCCGTTTTTGCGGTCGCCATGCCGGCCGTCAGCCCACGCGCTCGACGCGGCCGTCGGCGTGTTTCGCGAAGCGGCCCTCATCGGGCGCGTGCACGGGATCGTCCTTCGGCCACGGCCACCCGCCGAAACGCGTGCGCTGGTAGTCGACGAACGCCTGCTGGATCTGCGCGGGCGAGCTCATGACGAAAGGTCCGTACTGAACGACGGGCTGCGCGATGGGTCGGCCCTGCAGCAAGAGCAGCTCGCTCTCTTCGGGGCCGTTTTCTATCTTCGCATCGACGTCGGGGCGCAGCGCGAGCCCGTGATACGCGGGGACGTCGCGCCCTGCGACGCGCAGCGCTTTGCCGCGGAAGAAATACAGCCGCCGGTTGACGCCCTTGGCCGCGGCCGGCAGCGTCCACGTCGCGCCCGGGTCGAGCTTGATCGTCCAGATCGCGACGTCGGTATCGGGGCGCGAGGCCCACGACTTCGGCGGCGGCGCCGGGATCTTCGCGTCTCCGTAGTGCCCCGCCGTCACCGTCACCGTCGTCGCCTTGCCGGCGCCGTCGCGCGTGACGACGACCGGGATGTCGTCGCGCCACAACATCGTGAAGTTGGGCTCGACCATCTTGTCCTCGGCCGGCAGGTTCAACCAAATCTGAAACAGCTCGAGCGGGTTCGGCGCCGTGCGATCGAGCAGGGGGAACATCTCGGCGTGGACGATGCCCCGGCCCGCCGTGACCCACTGGACGTCGCCGCCGCCGAAGCGCGCCGCCGCGCCCAAAGAATCGGTGTGGTCGATGAGCCCGCGCCGCACGATCGTCACCGTCTCGAAGCCGCGGTGCGGGTGCTGCGGGAAGCCGGGCACGACGTGGCCGTGGTACATGCGCCAGCCGCCCTCGCGGCCCGAGGGCTGGCCCTCGAAGTCCTGGCCGAGGTTGCGGCCGCCGAGCGACGCCGCGGGGCCGAGGTCGGCGTTGCCCGCGGGGTAGGCATCGTCGTGGTGGACGCAGAACAGAAACGGGTCCGCGGTCTCCCACGGAAACCCGAGCTTCGTCGTGCTCAGAATGACGTCGTCGTTTGCCACGGACCCGAACCTAGCAGGTCGAGTCCGGGCAATCGACGGCGAGGGCGCCGCGTCGCTTTACGACGAAACGGTCGCCGTGACGCTGATGTTCGTCGCCGCGAGGACCTTCGAGACGGGGCAGCCCTTCTTCGTCGCCTCGGCGATCTCCTGGAACTTCGCCGCGTCGGCGCCCGGCACGACGGCCGTCGTGACGAGGGCGATGCCCGTGATCGTGAAGCCCGACTCGAGCCGTTCGAGCGTGACGTCCGCCGTCGAATTCACGCTGGTCGGCTTCATGCCCGCCTTCTCGAGGCCGAGGGTGAGGGCCATCGAGTAGCAGCCCGCGAGGGCGGCGCCGATGAGCTCTTCCGGGTTGCTGCCGGGCTGGCCTTCGAAGCGGGTGCCGGCCGAGAACGGGGCCTCGGGGGCGTGCGCGCCCTTCATCGTGCCTTTGCCGTCCTTGAAGCCACCGGTCCAGGTCGCGCTTGCTTTGCTGATGCTCATCTCGAGGCTCCGTTTTTGAGGGGAGGGTGTGGGAAGGGCACAACCTAACCACACCGTGGGGCATCCGCCCGTGAAAAAAAACACGCCTGTCGCGGCTGTTTTTGGCGACTATGCTCCCATGGGTCTTCGATTTGGTCGCCTGTTCGCTTCGTTCCCCCTCGCCTGCCTCGCCCTCGCGCTCGTGGGAGCGCCCTCCTCTTCCGCCTGGGCCGCCAAGAAGAAGAAGCCGGCCAAAACCTGGCCGAGCAAGAAGTCGACGCACAAGACGGAGACCAAGGCCGAGCCGGCATCCACCGACGCCGACGAGGACGCCGCCCCCGCCGCGCAGAAGGGCGGCGGCGACGACGAGGAGGACGACAGCAAGCCCCAAAAGGCGAAGTCGGCGTCCAAGTCTTCGAAGGTCAAGATGGACAAGGACGACGACGACGACCGCGCCGATGAAAAGCAGGCGCGCAAGTCCAAGGACGAGGACGACTCGAGCGGCGGCGACGACGACGGCGATGCGCCCGTCGTGCGGAAAAAGGCCAAGAAGCAGCACGTCGCCGACGAAGGGGAGGGCCCCGCTCCCGTGGCGTTCACGCTCGACATCGGCTCGCGCGGCGTGCGCCGCACGTTCGACTTCAACGATCCACGCTTTTACGCCGGGACGACGTGGCCGGGCGCGTACCGGTTGAAGGCGGCCCCCGTGCCGTTCCTCCACGTCGGGCTGTACCCGCTCGCGTTCGCGGGCCGCGACGGCCTCGCGAACATCGGCCTCGTCGGGCGCTACGAGCGGCTCATCGGCGTGAGCACGAAGTCCGGGGGGACGACGTCCGGTCAGGAGTTCGACGTCGGTCTTCGCGGGCGTCTCCCGCTCGGCGGCGGCGAGGTCGGTCTGTCGGCGACCTACGGGCAGCACACGTTCCTCCTCACGAGCGCCGATCTGCCCCCGAGCAACGCGACGACGGTTCCAAACGTCGAGTACACCTTCGTTCGCGCCGACCTCGACGGCGCCGCCAACCTAGGCTCCGTGACGTTGGGCGGGCACGTCGGTACGCGCTTCGTCCCGAAGACGGGTGCGCTCGGCACCTGGTTCGGCACGACGAAGACGACGTCGATCGAGGCCGGGATTTCTGCGGCCTTCCGGCTGACGCCGGTCATCGAGGTCGTCGCCGGCGGGGACTACCTGCGCTACGCGTTCGCGTTCAGCCCGCCCCGGAACAACGGCATCGTCGCCGGTGGCGCCGTCGACCAGTACATCTCGGGCTACCTGGCGCTGCGCGTCTCCATCTCGGGCGGCTGAGCCCGCAAAGGGCGCTCCGTCCCGATTCTCTTCGGCGTGACGATCTGGTCGTAGCGATACGTATCCGGCGTCGTGGCCAGATACGCGCGCCGTATCCCGCGTGGCCGCGTCGCGCGGTAGATCGCCGCGTTCGCGGGCCCACGCGCCTGGTCCACACATTGCGAGAGGCGGGGCCACCCTAAGAAAGGGAGGATCCCCATGAAGCTCCGGAACGATGGTTCTCTTGTGATGAAGACAAAGAGTTGGGCGGCGCAGCAGGTTGGCGTGATCGTCGCGCTGGCGTTCTTCGGTTCGGGCTTGAGCGCCTGGGCGCTCATCACCGGCTCGAGCGATCGCACGATCGTCGGCAACGTCGAGGGCACCGCCATCGGCGCCATCGGCGGGCACATCGTTCAGGCGACGCTCACGAATCAGGTCATCGCCGGCCAGAACGCGACGGCCTTCGCGAACGCCTTCGCGTTCGGCGACGAGCTGTTCGCTTCGAGCCTGAACGCCGCCGACGGCGGCGGCGCCAACGTCGGTCAGGGCTCGCGCTACACGCGCATGCCGCGGGCCGATCTCAACGGCGCCGGTCAGTGGGGGCAGCATGTGCCCGCGCGCTCGACGGGACCCAACGCCACGAACTGCATCGCCTGTCACAACCTGGGCGGCGACGACGGCGCCGGCGATTCCGCGGACAACGTTCATCGCGACGCCAACCACACGGGCAAGCTCAATCAGATGGTCACGCGCAACACGCCGGCCGTCTTCGGCCTGGGCGGCTTGCAGAAGCTCGCCGAAGAGATGACGACCGACCTGCAGACGCTGCGCGACACCAACCGGACGGCGCTCGGCTGCGGCACGACGACGACGGCGGGCACGCGCACC
>JBBQJG010000005.1:0-40209 GCA_038325725.1 Polyangia bacterium
TACCGGTTCCCCATGGGGTGGAGCGAGCTCGAGGGCATCGCGAACCGCACGGACTACGATCTCAAGGCCCACAGCCGCAGCGCGACCAATCCCGACGCCGTCGGCGAGCTGAAGTACTTCGATCAGGAGTCGAAGCAGCACATCGTCCCCTACGTCATCGAGCCGTCGGCGGGCGCCGATCGCGCGACCCTCGCCTTCCTCTGTGACGCCTACGATGAGGCGCTCACGAAGGAGCCGCCGGCCGAGGAGACGGCGAAGCTCAAGGATCTCGTCGCGAGCTTCGCGAAGTCCGTCGAGAAGCGCGACGCCAAGCAGATCGACGCCGACACGAAGGCGAGGTTGCTCGGCGCCGCCGAGAAGATCATGGCGGGGCTGCCGGGCACTCTGCCGGATCTCTTGGCGCTGTCTGACGACGCCGACGCCAACAAGATCGAGATCTTCAAGAAGGTGAAGGGCATCTCCGAGAAGCTGGGCGACGAGCACACGCGCACCGTGCTGCGGCTGCACCCGCGCCTCGCGCCCATCAAGGTCGCCGTGTTCCCGCTCAAGAAGAACGAGCCGCGCCTCGTCGAGCTCGCGCGCTCGATCAAGAAGAACCTCCAGGCCGCGGGCGTCCGGACCGTCTACGACGACACGGGCGCCATCGGGAAGCTGTACCGGCGTCAGGACGAGATCGGCACGCCTCACTGCGTGACGGTCGACTTCCAGAGCCTCGAGGACGGCACGGTCGCGCAGCGTGACCGCGACACGATGGCCCAAGAGCGCGCCGCGCACGGCGACCTCGCCGCCGCCATCTCACAGAAACTCTGATATTCCGACCGATTCGGTGCCATTGTCGCGCGCCGAGTTCGGTGTTTCCCAAACCCACATACCACGGTAAATAAGCGCCCATGCCAAGCGTCTCCAAGAGCTCGAAAGCCAAGTCGAAGTCGAAGCCGATCGTCGTGAAATTGAAGAAGAGCGCCAAGACCGCTCTCAAGATCACCAAGAAGAACGGCGTCAAGGTCGCCTTCGCCAAGGGCGCCAAGGTCTTCGCCAAGGCCGTCAAGGCCGTGAAGGCCGCCGAGAAGTCGGCCGAAAAGTCAGTGGGCAAGATGATCGCCAACGCCAAGGCGGCGAGCGCCAAGACCGCGGCGGCCAAGGCCGGCAAGCGCGTCTACTTCTTCGGCGGTGGCAAGTCCGACGGCAGCAAGGAGCTGAAGAATCTCCTCGGCGGCAAGGGCGCGAACCTCGCCGAGATGGCCAACATCGGCCTGCCGGTGCCCCCGGGCTTCACGATCACGACCGAGGTCTGCTCGGAGTTCTACGCTCTCGGCAAAAAGCTCCCTAAGACGCTCGGCGACGACATGCGCGCGAGCATTTCGAAGATGGAGAAGCTCGTCGGCGCGAAGTTCGGCGACGCCGCGAACCCATTGCTCGTGTCGGTCCGCTCGGGCGCGCGCGCGTCGATGCCCGGCATGATGGATACGATCCTCAACCTCGGCTTGAACGACAAGACGGCCGCCGGCCTCGCCGCCAAATCCGGTAACACGCCGGGCAGCGAGCGCTTCGCCTACGACAGCTACCGCCGCTTCATCGCCATGTACGGCGACGTCGTGCTCGGCATGAAGCCCGAGAACAAGGAGGATCATGATCCGTTCGACGCGCTCCTCGACGCCAAGAAGAAGCAGCAGGGCGTCAAGCTCGACTCCGACCTCTCGGCCGCGTCGCTCAAGGAGCTCGTCAAGGAGTTCAAGGCGGAGATCAAGACGCGCGTCGGCGTCGACTTCCCCGAGGATCCCTACGTCCAGCTCGATGGCGCCATCAAGGCTGTTTTCCAGTCGTGGCAGAACGACCGCGCCAACCTCTACCGCCGCTTGAACAACATCCCGGCGGAGTGGGGCACGGCCGTCAACGTCCAGGCCATGGTCTTCGGCAACAAGGGCACCGACTCGGCGACGGGCGTCTGCTTCACGCGTGACCCGGCCAGCGGCGAGAACGTCTTTTACGGTGAGTTCCTCGTCAACGCGCAGGGCGAGGACGTCGTCGCCGGCATCCGCACGCCTGAGAAGATCGAAGCGCTCGGGCTCATCATGCCCAAGGCGTACAAGGAGCTCCTCGACATCCGCAAGAAGCTCGAGAAGCACTACAAGGACATGCAGGACATCGAGTTCACGATCGATGCCGGCAAGCTGTACATGCTCCAGTGCCGCAACGGGAAGCGCACCGGCTTCGCCGGCGTGCGCATCGCCGTCGAGATGGTCGACGAGAAGCTCATCCCCAAGGAAGAGGCCATCCGTCGCGTCGAGCCGGAGGCGCTCAATCAGCTCCTGCGTCCCGTCTTCCTGCCGTCGGCGAAGGCCGCCGCCATCAAGGAAGGCCGCCTCCTCGCCAAGGGCCTGCCGGCCGGTCCCGGCGCCGCCACGGGCAAGGTCGTCTTCTTCGCCGACGAGGCCGAGGCGCAGGCCGCCAAGGGTGAGACGAACCTCATCCTCTGCCGTCACGAGACGTCGCCCGAGGACATCCGCGGCATGAACGCGTCGCTGGGCTTCATGACCGCCTTCGGCGGCATGACGAGCCACGCCGCGCTCGTCGCCCGCCAGATGGGCAAGGTCTGCATCGTCGGCTGCGACGCGCTGTCGTTTGATTATCACGCGCGCACGATGACCGTGGAGACGGCCAAGGGCACGACGGTCATCAAAGAGGGCGACTGGATCTCGATCGACGGCTTCGCCGGCGAGGTCATCCAGGGCCGCATCGAGACGACGCCGTCCGAGGTCATCCGCGTCCTCATCGAAAAGAACCTCGACGCCAAGGACGCGCCCGTCTACCAGACGTACGCCAAGCTGATGTCGTGGGCCGACGGCGTTCGCAAGCTGCGCGTGCGCGCCAACGCCGACCAGCCCGATCAAGCCGAGGCGTCCGTCGCCTTCGGCGCCGAGGGCATCGGCCTCTGCCGCACGGAGCACATGTTCTTCGGCGAAGAAAAGATTGGGCTCATGCGCGAGATGATCGTCGCCGAGGACGAGGCCACGCGCCGCGAGGCGCTCGCCAAGCTGCTGCCGCTCCAGCGCGAGGACTTCGCCGGACTGTTCCGCGCGATGAAGGGGCGTCCTGTCACCGTACGCACGCTTGACCCGCCGCTCCACGAGTTCCTCCCGCACGACGAGAACGGCGTGAAGGAGCTCGCGCGCGCGACGGGCAAGACCGTCGAGCAGGTGCACGGTCGCATCGCGGAGCTCAAAGAGTCGAACCCGATGCTCGGCCACCGTGGCTGCCGCCTCGGCATCACGTACCCCGAGATCACCGAGATGCAGGCGCGCGCCATCTTCGAGGCCGCCGTCGAGGTGTCCTCCGAGGGGGCAGCCGTGATCCCCGAGATCATGATCCCGCTCGTGGGGACGAAGAAAGAGCTCGACCTCCAGGCTGCGGTCGTCCGTAAGGCCGCCGACGCCGTCTTCGCCGAGAAGGGCAAGAAGCTGCAGTACCTCATCGGCACGATGATCGAGGTGCCCCGCGCCGCGCTCACGGCGGGCGAGATCGTCGACTCGGCCGAGTTCTTCTCGTTCGGCACGAACGACCTCACGCAGACGACGTTCGGCCTGTCGCGCGACGACGTCCCGAAGGTCCTCAACTCGTACCTCGAGCACGAGATTTATACGGTCGACCCGTTCGTCAGCGTCGATCGCGCGGGCGTCGGCTCGCTCATGAAGATGGCGGTCGCCGCGGGGCGCGCCAAGAAGCCGAAGCTCAAGCTCGGCATCTGTGGCGAGCACGGTGGCGACCCGGCGTCGGTCGAGTTCTGCCACGAGATCGGCCTGGACTACGTGTCGTGCTCGCCGTATCGGTTGCCGATCGCTCGCCTCGCCGCCGCGCAGGCCGCGCTCAAGAGCTGACGCGCAACTGACACGCCCAGCACAACGTAGACAACCCACTCTGACCACCCGCGGTCGAACCAGCATGCGAGACATCCGTCGGCCCCCGTTCCGGGGCGCGCTCGCATGCTGGCTCGGGCTCGCCGCGCTCGTCGGCCTCGGCGCGGGGCTGTCCGCGTGCGGTTTGAATCAAGAGGGCGTTCCTCCGCCGAGGGACCGGATCGTCTATCCGTCGAGCGCGCGTCTCGACGAGCTCGGGCGCTGGCTCTACGTCGCGAACTCGAACTCGGACCTTCGCTACAACAACGGCACGCTCGTCGCCGTCGACGTCGTCGCGGCCGCGGACGACTACGACCCGCAGCACGGCAAGTGGAAGGTGTGCCCGCGCGCGGACTACGTTCGCAGCTATGCCGTGGGCCTCGCGGACACCGACGTCGACCAGGACGGCATCGGGCGTTGCTGCTGGGATTATCTCGATCGCACCGTCCTGGACTGCGACGAACGAAAGTACGTCCACGCGGGCTCGACGATCGAGATCGGAAGCTTCGCCGCGGGGATGGAATTCCAGCCGACCGAAAAGTCGTGCTTCCCGAGCCCCGCGACGACGCGGCATCAATGCCTCCACGCGTGCGCGGCCGGCGCAGGCACTGGCGGCGTCGACGGTTCGGCGGATGCCGGTGCCCCGGACGCCGGGACGTCCGCGGATGGCGGTGTCACGGGGCAGGCCGTCACGGAAGGCCGGCTCTTCATCGGCGTTCGTGGCAACAGCTCGCTCACGTACATCGACACCGAGACTGATCCGACGGGGGCGGCGCCGCGCCTGTCGTGCAACACCTCGACCAGCACCTCGACGAAGGACTCGAAGGACTGCTCGATCGCTCACACGGAGCCCGAGATGGGCAAGACGACGCTCACCGTCCCCGACGAGCCTTACGCGCTGCACCTCGACAACGACGCAGACCTGCTCTACGTGGGCCATTTGCGCGGCGACATCGCGCACCCCGACACGGGGGGGGTCTCGCTTTTCGATGTCACGCGCACGAGCTCTGACCGCTCGTCGAGCCCGCCGGTCTATCTGCACTCGTCGCGCGGCTTTTTCCCGGCGGATCAGAACGGCTTCTTCGGGGTCACGTCGCTCACGTCCGGTCCCGGCAAGCAGGTCTATGCGACGTCCCGCTATGTGCCGATGGCCGTCGGTCTGAACGCGGCGCTGGACACGACCCAGCTGTGCGTTCAACCGCCCACGGTCTTCGTCTCGGCGAGCGCGCTGACCTTCACGAGCCCGCTTCCGGGCGTCGAGCTGCGTGGACTCCAGTTCGTGTCGCCGACGCGCGCCTACGCGCTCCAGCGCGTCCCGCCCGCGCTCGTCGCGTTCGACGTCACGGGCGGCGTTCTCGGGAACGTCCCCACGAGCATTGTCGAGACCTGCTCGGCGCCGACGTTCCTGCAGGCCTTCGGCGACGGCGCCGACAGTCGTCTGTTCATCACGTGCTTCGAGGCTGGTCAGGTGTACGTCGTCGATCCCGCGATCCCCGGCGTCGTCGCGGTGATGGACGTCGGGCGCGGTCCCGCGGGGCTCGTCTTCTCGGCGGCCGGGGCCAAGTCTCCCGCGCGCGCGTACGTCGTCGGCTTCGGCCACAACAACGTCTCCATCGTCGATCTCGAGCGGGGGAGCCCGACCCGATACCACGTCATTCAAAAACTCGGGTTCCCGAGCGTGTTGCCGCGATGAAGCTTTTGATCAAAAAGACCGCATGCGTGGGCCAGAGCGCCGCGCTGGTCGGCGTGTTGGTGCTCTCGTCGTGCACCTCGACGCCGCCCATCCTTCCCCAGCGAGACTTCGATCGCCCCACGGACGTGACGTTCGTCTGCCTGGGAGCGTTGCCGGACCTGGCGCCGCCGGACGCCGACGGGGGAACGACGGCGAAGCCCGTCCTCACGGGCCGGCCCATGCGTTGGTGTCACCCGCGCGGCGCGACCGAACCGGCGCCGGACCAGAAGCACCGCACGTTCGCGTTTCTCCCCAACAGCAACAGCGGAGAGCTGGGCGTCATCGACGCCGACAATTGGAAGCTCGTCGATCTCGATCCCCAGATCGCTGGCTTCAACCAGGCGCCGCTCGGTGTGTTGCCCGAGCAAATCGCCGCGAGCGACGACGGATGCCGGGTCGTCACGGTGAACCATGGCTCGTGCGATCTTTCGCTCGTGGATCCGGCGGCGCTGCTGGCACCCACGCTCCATGCGTCGTATCCGGACGTGAGCTCGTCGACGGGGCAACCGGTCTTCAGGCAGATTCAGCCGAGGACGGCGTCGGGTCGCGTGTTGCCCGTTCGGGCGGGCGAGCTCGCCTTCGTGCCGGTGCCCACGGATCTGCCGACGGCCGACCAGCACCTGTGCAGGAGCGATTGGACGGGGCGGGCCATCGTCACGTTTCCGTCGTGCCACCTCGTCGCGCTCGTCGACCTGCCGACGGGCGAAATTCGCGACAGCTTCAAGGTGCGAGCCAACGGCGCGAGCGTCACCCTCGAGCACACGGGCCGCGAGCCCGAGTGCAAGATCGTGGATTGCGCCGGGGCCGCCACGTCCTCTACCGACGCGGGCGGATCGGCTGACGCCGGGTCTGACGCTTCGGCTGACGCTTCGGGTGACGCCGGGTCTGACGCTTCGTCCGACGCTTCGTCTGACGCCGCGTCCGATGCTTCGTCTGACGCCGCGTCCGATGGCGCAGCCAACGCTTCGCTTGACGCCTCAGGCGCGAACGACGCGAGCGATGGTGCGGTCGCCAGCGACGGGGCCGAGGCGGGCGACGCCGATGCTTCTGTGGGGGACGCCAGCGGCGAGGGCGGCGTGAGCGTGGTCCCGCCGGGACCCGACGACGCCGATCCTCGTCCGTTCGCGATCGTCATCAACCCCGAGCCCGATCAGTTTCCCCACGCCTACGTCGGCCTCAAGGATCGCCCGTTCGTCATCGGCTTCGACGTCGACCGCACGAACCAGACCCTCACGCCCTCCGGCGGCGCCGCGAACGGCGGTCTCATCGAGCTCAGCGAGGGCGCCGCGGGCGTCAATCGCCTTCGCCTCTCGATCGATCCGTATCTCGACAAGACCAACAACGGTGTGGCCGGGAAATTCATCGGCAACGATCCGAAGTCCGAGTATCCGAGCTCCGCGGGTCTCACGCCTCCGACGAACCTGTCGGACCGCGAGTACCTGTACGTCATCGCGCGCGATGCGTCCGTGCGGGTCATTCAGGTGTCCGGCGCCCAGGAAATCGAGTGCGAGACGAACCCCGATCCGGCGCTGTTGCCAGCAGGCGTGAGTCCGCTCGCGGCCTGCCTCCCCGTGGGCACGCCCCGGCGTTCGACCGCCGTGGGTCCAGGCATCAGGTTGTCGTCGCCGCCCATCGACATCGCGGTCGCCGACGTCGGCTACGGGAACGACCACAGCGAGACCTCCGTCGGAGGCACGTTTGCCTGGATTCTGACGGCCAACGGCAGCGTCAATCTTCTCAACATCAATCCCACTTGGCGGAACACGGCGTACTTCGACGAGTCCGGCGTCGACCATCAATGCCTGATGACCGACGACGCCTCGTCATGTCAGTCCGAGCCGATGCCGCCGCCCAACACGCTGCGCGACCGCAACGTGCTCTCCTACAGCCCCGCGTTGGATTCGTCTTCGGGACCGGCCCGCCTCGACTTCGCGCCCGCCGTGAACATCGTCGGCCCGCGCCTCCAAAGCGTCTGGACGCGCGGGACGGACGCGAACGCCTCGGCCTACGCGTCGACGGCCATCCGCACCGGCGTCTACTTTCCCGGCGACGCGAAGCCACGGCCGCAGACGTGGGCGGTGACCTGGGAGGGCGCGCTGCTCGGCTCGCCCCGGTTCTCGGGGCAGATCGTCAAGCAGTCCGACGGCGCGATCAACCTGCAGGACCCCGGCATGGATTACTGCCGCGCCGGGCTCGAGGACAAAGATCTCGTCACGCTGCGCGGCTGCGTCGACAACGCCGAGTGCGGCCTCGGAAAGGTCTGCGCGTTCGGCGGCAGCAGCTCGATCGCGGCTGGCGGGCTCGTCGTCGGGGGGCTGTGCCTCTCGGAGTCGGTGACGGTGCCCGAGAAGTCATGCGGTTTGTTGCTGAACACGGTGCGGCGCTACGAGGCGACGAAGATCGGCTCGGATGGGGCTCTCCGATCCGACCGCGTCCGCCTGCTTCCGCACAAGGACGAGCTCGTGCTTCCGAAGGACGTCCTTTGCCACAACCCGGAACCGGCCGACGGGGGCACCGACGCGACGAACGGCTCTGGCAACGCGGCGGCCGATGCCGACGCGGCCGCGGACGTCGATGGCGGGGTTGTTGACGGAGGGACGTCCGGAGCGGGGGGCGCCGGGGGGAGCTCCGCGACGGGGACGGGCAGGGCGAGCGCGCTTTCGCCCACGTGCATCGATCCCACGGATCCCGGCACGAAGTTCACCTGCACGAAGGATCGTCAGCACTGCTATCAGCCCTGCACGAAGCCCGGCGAGACGTTGGGCTGCCGCGAGGGGCGCACGTGCGTGCGCTTCGCCGGCGATTCGAAGTCCACCGTCTGCGGCGACGAAGAGTGCTACTGCAGCGATGGTCCTGACCTCACGCAGGTCGATTTGTCGACCTGCCTCGGCGAGTTGCTGTCCTACCAGCTGAACGTCGGAGGGGGCTATCTGATCGCGGGCTCGCAGTCGGGCGTCCCCGTCACCCAATTGCCCGATGCCAACGGCCTGTGCGCGAACATCGCGTCGCTCGATGTGCGTCGCGCGAATCGCATTCCCCTCAAAGAGGCTTCGTGGTGCGACCCCAGCTTCGACGAGGGCTACGACGGGCGATGCGTGCCGCCCGCCGACCCGGCTGGGCCCGTGCCCGCGGATTGTGCCAACTCCACCGTGACGGCGGACGGTGATTGGAAGTCACTCTGGGACACCCTCAGGAGGGTGCCGTCGCCCAATCCCTGCCTCTTCATCGGCGGCGCGAACGACAGCGATCTGCCCGTGCTGTCGGCGAAGACGACGCGGCACGTTCAGGCGCTGTTCAGGAACGAAGAGGTTCAATTCATGATGACGAACCTCGAGCAGCCGCACTCGGGCGTGCTCCAGATTCGGTTCGACGTGTCCGGTGGCTTCGTCCCGCAGATCGTGGGGCTGCCCGGCACCGTCGAGGTCGGGATGCCGGCGCGCATCGTCCTCGGGCCGTTCCATTCGACGGTGGGATCGACGGTGGCCACGGGGGCGTCGGATTCGATCAACGTTCCGTACCTCTTCGTCGTCGATCAGCGACGCCTGGGCCGCGCGCAAGGCTCGAGCGCGACGCGCGGCCAACTGCTTCGCATCCACCCGCGCGGCAATGTCCTGCAGACGCCCAAGACGGGCTATCAGCCGCTGTTCGAAGATCTCACTCACAGCGTCAACCTGTTCCCGATCCAGTAGCGCGGCCGTCGCGGCCGACCTGCGCTCGGGGTGGCGCGGGGAGGGCCCAGACCTCAGCGGCGTCGGCGAAACTTGACGGGCGGCCCGTACGCCCCGAGACTACATGTAGGTCTTTATGCGTCTCCGCGCCGGGAGCCAGGCTCCAGACAGGAAAGAAGACGAATGATGAGCGTCAGATACACTGCAACGGCCAGCATGAACGAAGCCGCGCTTCGCGACGAGGGTCGTCTCAGGGACGTGGAGCGTTGGAAGGACAAGATCGAGGTCCGCCTCGACAACCGCCAGGTGTTCTTCTTGTTCTTCGGCAGCGCCGTCGTCGCTTGCATGCTGTTCGTGCTCGGCGTCATCGTCGGGAAGCGCATCGAGTCTCGGGGCCGCGCCGAAGCGGCGGACGTTCAGGATCCGCTCGCGGCGCTCGATCGCGCGCATCAACCTCCGTTCGTCGCGGGGCCTGCGGCGCCGCCCACCGAGCTGCTGTTCCCGAAGGCGCTGCAAGCGGGCCCCGGCAAGAGCGCCAGCGCGCGCGCCGAGAGAAATGCGTCCGTCGTGCCGACGCCCTTCGTCCCGGTCCCGCACGCGCAGATCGCAGTGGCGAAGCCGCCCGCGCCGGTTCTGCCGGTCAGCAAGGCGATGCCTCCCGTCCCGAAAGCGATGCCGCTCGTCGCCAAGCCCGCGAAGGTGATCGCTCCCGTCGGCGTGACCGCGACGGCGAAATCGGCCGCGCCCGCCGCCGACGCCGTGAAGGTGAAGGGCAAGTACACGCTGCAGCTCTCGGCGTTCCCGACGCGCGAGGAAGCCGAGTCGTTCGCCGCGAAGTACGATGCGACGTTCATCGTGCCGTCGGAGATCCCGGGCAAGGGAACGTGGTTCCGCGTGCGCGCCGGAAACTTCAGCACGTACAACGAGGCGACGGCGGCCAAGACGGCGTTCGAGAAGACGAACAAGGTGATCGCCTTGGTCTCGACGCGCTGAACGCCACGATCTCCGCGAGCTGAGCGCATCGTCCCGACGCGCTGAGGGCGTCGGCTAGAACAGCAGGCCCACGTTCACGTGGAAGACGCCGATCTTCGTGTCGCCGGGGCCGGGGTCGAGCGGCCAGGCCCACGCGAAGCTGAGATCGCCGATGGGCAAGCGAAGCAGGAGCGGTGACACGCCGACGCCGTGACGGAACTTCGAGGCCGTGAGGCCCTGCATCGAATCGGCGACGACGCCGTTGTCCATGAAAACGGAGCCGTACCACGGCGGGCTGATCGGGAACTGCAGGTCGATGTTCTGGAGGATGCGCAGGTTGCCGCCGATAGGCCGGTACTGGACGCCGTAGAGGTCCTGGCCGCCCGGAAGCTTGTACTGCGTGTATTCGACGATGTCCGTGCGCGCGCGATCGAGGTTGTAGCCGCGGATCGTCGTGTCGCCGCCCGCGAAGTAGCGTTCGACCTTCGGGATGAGCGATGCGCCGCCGAGCGGGAAGCCCTGGTCGAAGCGGATGCCGTGGCGGAGAAACAGGAAGCGGCCCAGCGGCACGACGGCCAGCTCGTGCACGCCAATTTTGACAAATGAATCGTCGCCCGTCGGGAAGGGCAAGGGCCGCAGCGGCGCCGACAGCGCGGGGAAGGCGAGCTCGGCTGTCGCGTCGATCTTGAAGCCGGCCGTCGGGACGAGACGGTTGTCGAGGCGCAGCCACTCGAGGTTCGCCGACACGCTGCCGACGGTCGTCGACAGCTGCGTGCTCGTCTGCGGCTCGCTCGGGCCCGCGCGGCGGATGAGGGCCTCGGTGTGCGTCGTGTTGCGCAGGTTGTAGTGGACGCCCGCGTCGACGCCGGGGAAGAGCTCGCGTGAAAAGCCGATCGAGCCGCCGCCCGAGCGAATGTCGCCGAGGCGCACGGTCGCCTGCTGGAGGTAGTTCACGCTCGCGTCGAGCCGGAAGAGCGTGCCGATGAAGCGGCGGTCGAGGAACGACGCCGTGCCTCGGCGCAACGACTGCCCGACGGCCAGGTTCGCCGTGAGGCCCCACGCGTGCCCGAGGAGGTTGCGGTTCTCGTAGCCGCCGCGAATGTAGGCGCCGATGGGGAACGACGAGTTGGGATCCTTCTGTTCGGTCGAGCCGCCGACGCCGAGGTGCAGGACGCTGTATTGCTCGTAGCGCTCTTCGACGTCGACGACCATGGGAACGACGGGGCGGTTCTCCTCCAGCCCCGGGAACGAGATCGGCGTCGCGTTGTTAAAGAGCTGCATGAAGCCCAAGTTGCGCTGCCCGCGTTCGGTCGCCGTCGTCGTGAGCAGCGACCCGGGCCCCATCGGGATCTGTTCGAGCACGGTCTCGTCGGTCGTCACGAAGTTGCCGCGCACGAAGGTCGGACCGATGAAAACCTGGTGCCCGAGCTTCAACACCCAGTTGAGGGTGACGTCGTTGCCCACGCGCACGGTCTCGGGCTCGGCCGTGCCCGTCGGGTAGCCCGCGTCTCCCAAGAGGCGCTCGAGGCGGCGATCGTCCTCGCGCACCGTGGGCGGCGTGAAGGGCGCGCCGGGGCGCAGGGCGACGCTCTCCAGGAGGAACGCCTCGCTGTAGGGCAGGGGGCCGCCCTCGGCGCGGAAGGTCTCCGCCTTGAGCATGACGCGCGGCCCTTCCTCGATCGTGAAGCGCACGTAGATCGCCTTGGCGTCGCGCGAATCCATCTCGGCGCCGGCGGCAACAGCGCCGAGCGCGCCGAGGAGCTCTGGATCCGTGGCCGCTTCGCCGTGCGCCGTCGCTGCGGGGTAGCCGTGCGCGCGGTAGTGCTCGACGAGCCGCTCGGCGTCTTGTTCGATCTGTCGGCCCGTGACGTACCCGCCTTCGCCGAGGCCGACAAAGCCGAGCAGCGGGAACGTCCGCACGGAGACGACGTTGGCGAGCGTCGCCGACGAGACCTTGTCGTTGCCGACGAACTCGATGCCGCGGACCTTGAGCTCGGGGCCTTCGTCGACGACGAAGGTGAGGCGGTCCTCGTCGTCGGACACGTGCTCGCGCCGCCACTCGACGCGCGCGAAGAAGTAGCCCTGCTGCTGGTAGTACCGCTGGACGGCGTCCGCGCTCGCGCCGACCTCGTAGTCGTCGTACGACCCGCGCCCGAGCAACGTGAGCTGGTCGCGCAGCGTGCCCGTAGATTTGTGGTGGTTGCCCTCGAAGGCGACGGAGATACGCTTGCGCTCGTTGATCGTGATCGTGAGGCGCACGTTCTTGGCGGCGCGATCGACGCTCGAGTCGACGTTGAAGTCGTGGGTGACGCGCACGCCGATGTAGCCCTTGCCGCGGTACTTCTTGACCACCTTGTCGATGTCCTCGCGCAGCTGCTTCTGCGTGAAGGGAGGCGCGAAGAGCCAGAGGCGTCGGTAGTTCAGGTGGCGGAAGAGCGGCTCGAGGTCGTCGGTGGGGAAGGTGTGATTTCCCGTGATCGTGAGCGGCCCCAGCGGATAGCCGTCGCCCAGGCGCACGGAGACGCGGAAGTCGACGGCGCCGGAGACGCTGGCCGAAGCCTCGGCGTCGAGCCGGACGTTGGCGTCGAAGTAGCCCTCGCTGCGCAGGTAGTCGATGATGCGTCCGCGCTCGCGTTCGAGCGCGGCGTCACGCTCGGCGCCCGGCGGCGGCAGCGCGCGGCCCGGACGCAGGCTGATGCGCCGCTGGATCTCGTCCTGACGGACGTCGTGGTTTCCCTGCACGAAGATGTAACGCAGACGATCGTAACGGATGAGGCCGACGACGACGACGAGGCCGCCCGGGGCGGCGCGGGTCGACAGGTTGCCGCGATAGCCGATGGTCTCGAGCGCGACCTCGATGCGCGGCAGCGTGCCGATGAGAACGCCGCCGACGCGATCGGCGGGTCCCGATTCGACGAAGGGCGAGCCGACGGGCGCGATGCTCGTGAGCAGCGCCCGCAGGCGCGCCTCGGGGTCTCCCGCCTGGCTCGAGATCTCGTAGTCGACGATCGGCATCGTGGTCGTCGGGGCGGCCTCGGTCGCCGGCGAGGCCTCGGGCAGGGACGCCGCGGCGGCGGGGCTCGGCCCGGTCGCGCGGGCAGCCGCCGTCGAGTCGGGCGCCGCGGGCGCGCCCACGTTGTCCGCGGCCTCCGCGACGCGCGGGGCCGCCAGCGCGAGCAGCACGAGGACGTATCTCAAGGTCGGGCCGGAGAAGCTCAAGGGTGGTCGGCTTCGGGGCCGTTCACTTTCGAATCGGGTAGTCGAGCCGGAGCTCGGTCGACCAGTTGGTGGGGAGCGTCTCGGACACGCCCTGTTGGGAGGACAGGGTGATGCGCTCGACACCCAAGGCCAAGCCAAAATAGTCGAACTCGGACAGATCAAACTGGGTTTTCCAGCGGCTGTTGTTCTGAAATCCCTGGAGGTAGTCGGTCTGGAAGTTGAGCTCGCGGCTGATGCGCTTGCGGATACGACCCTGGAAGCCGTCGGGGCCGACGGTGAGCCGCAGGTTGAGGCCGGTCAGCTTGTAGAACGTGTTGTCGATGTACGGCTCCATGAGGTTCGCGAGTGTGTCCCGCGTGAGCTGACCGGCGACGTCGGCGCCCGTGTTGATGTTGGCGCCCACCGTCGGGCTTCCCGTGCCGACGCGCTGCGATTCCGTCGTCGTGCGGCCCGTGAGCAAGAGCAGCGTCGTCTGCGTGCGGTCGAGGCCGTCGTCGGTCGACAGGTCGACCTGCGCCTCGCGCAGCGGGCCGTGGATGCGCATGCGCACCGTGTGGTCGGAGCCGTTGGCGTCGGTGACGGTGCTCTGCGCCTGGACGTCGAGCTCGGGCGTCTCGCCCTCGGCGATCGACTTCGTCTCGACGAAGGTGATGTGGCTGGCGTTCGGGACGAGGTCGAAGTCGCCGCGCATGCCGGGCAGGTTGAAGCGGCCGTCGGTGGGGCGGACGTCTCCCGCGAGCGCAGGTTCGGACAGCGTGCCGCCCACATGCAGGAAGATGCCGACGTGGATCTCGGGGGCGATGTTGTTCTGCACGACGAAGCCCTCGCCGACGGTGCGCACGGCGAGATCGAGCTCGAGGCCCTCGAGCAGCGGCTGCCCCTCGTAGAACGGTCGCGCGCCCGACTCGTTGACGCGCGGGCTGATGACGAGGCTCTGGACCTTGAAGTCCTGCAGGTAGCGGCCGGACACGAGCCGGACCTCGCCGCCGACGCCGAAGCCGTCCTCGATGCTGCCCTTGAGATCGATATCGAAGCCGAGGTCGTCGACCTCGAAGCTGCCGGCGCTGCGATAGACGAGGCGCTCGCCGTGCAGCGGCAGGTTGACGTAGCCGGGCTCGAAGGGCACGAGGCTCGTGAACTGAACTCGGCCCGCGCGCACCCCCGAGGCGCCGATGATGAGCGTGCCTTGTTCGTCGATGACGACCTTGACGTCGTGGAGGACGGCGCCGCTGTTCGACAGCTCGACGAGGCCGCTCTTGATCTGCACGTCGGTGCCGAGATCGCGCATGCGGAAGCCGATGGCGCCGAGGTCGAGGCGGCCGGTGATCTGGGGCTTCGCCAGCGTGCCGGCCAGCGTGCCGCGGATGCTGGCTGTGCCATGTGCGTCGGTGACGACGTTGGGCGCAATGAAGGCGAGGAGCTTGGCGGCGACCTCTCCCGAGAGGTTGGCGTTGAGGTTCTCGGGCGCGAACCCGGGGCCGAGGGTCGCGCCGCCCGAGAGGCGCAGCGTCGAGCCTTCGACCGTCACGGCGAGGTCCTTGACCGACACACTGTCGTGGTCGAGCGCGAAGACGCCCGAGCCGATCGAGACGTCGCTGGGAAAGTCGCGCGGGCGGACGTGGATCGCGTTGACGATCTCGACGTGCCCACTCAGCGCCGGCTTCGTGAGCGTGCCGCCGGCGTCGACTTGCACCTTCAGATCCCCCGTGAGGCTCTGGACGCGGCTGCGCAGAAACGGCTGCAAGAGCTCGAGGTCGAGGTGGCCCGTGATGGCGCCCTTGAGGGCCGTGCCGTCGAGGCGCGCCTGGGCCTCGAGGTCGCCGCCGTCGGTGGCGAGCTTCACCTTGTCGAGCACGATGTGGTCGCCGCTCATGTTGATGTGCAGCGGGGTGGTCGTCTCGACGCGGACGCGCTGCACGATCGTCTCACCCGCCGAGCCGTCGGTGCCGCGCGCGACTGAGAGCCACAGCTCGGACAGCCGCACGTCGAGGGCGAACGGCTTGCCTGGTTCGAGGTCCACCGTGACGCGGCCCGAGGCGAGGCCGCGTCCGTCGCCGAACGCGACGAGCTCGGGCGCGAGCGGCTCGAGAGCTATCCTCTGAAACGTCACAGTGGCATGGGCGAGCGGCCCGTGCGGCGTGAGGCCGGCCTCGGCCTCGAGGTGGAAGCGGCTGAAAAGATCGCCGATGACGCTGACGCCAGGCGCATCGCGCGGGCCGACGCGCGTGGGCGCGAGCGTCAGGTGGGCAGGTCCGAGCGCCGTCCCGCGGACGACGACGTCGGCGAGATCGATGGTGCCCGCGAGCTCGGGGCTGTCGGGACGGCCGCCCACGTGGAGGCGGGCGTTGATGACCCCCGAGACGGGCACGCCCGCCGCGGCGACGCCGGGCAGGCCCGCGAGGGGGACGTCGGCGATCGTGAGGTAGAGATCGAGATCCTTGCGCTTGAGGCCGACGTGACCCTTGACGTCGATCGTGCCGCCCGCCTGCGCGACGCGCAGCGCGCGGATCTCGAGATCGTTGCCGGCGAGCCCGACGTCGATGGGCCCGACGACGAACGACTGGCCCAGCGCGCCGACCTTCGTGCCCGCGGGGATGTGAGCGTCGATCTTCAACGCGTCGAGCGGCCCGTGCGCCTCGGCGGTGAGCGACACGCGGCCCGTGACTTGGGCGTCGCCGGCAAGCGTCGCGAGATCGAGATCCTTCGCGTCGACCGACAGGTCTATCTCAGGCGACCGCAGCGGTTGGTTCGCGCGCTTCTTCCAGAGGCGGGCCTGCCCGTGAGCGGAAAGGTCGCCGCCGAACGCAGGACCCGAGAGGCTGTCGAGGCGCGCGACGCCGCTGCCGAGCCCGAATCGCGCGCGCAGCTCGGGCAGTGAGCGTCCGCCCGCGGCGATGCCCCGCACGACAGCCTCGCCCGAGGCGTCGGGGTTCAGCAGGGGCCCGTGCGCCTTCGCGCTCACGGTCGCCGACTTCGCGAGCGGCGGAAGTCCGAGCTCGCGCAGCAGCGATCCGAGATCGGCCGCGACGATCTCGAGCCCCGCCTCGACGAGCTGCTTCTCCAACGAGAGACGTCCCTTCGCCGTCGCCTGCGCGCCCGTGACGGAGACGGTGAGCCCCGACGTGCGCGCCTCTTGGGGAGAGACATACGCATCGCCGTGGACGCGCACGACGCGCGGAAGGCCGGCGGCGCGCGCGCGCGACAACCGCAAATCGACACGTCGGACGCGCGCCGATTGATGTCCCAGCTCCGCCGTCGCGTCGATGCGGCCGTCGAGCTTTCCGCCGGCGAGCGCGCGCAGCGCGGGCGGGACGTAGCTCTCCGTGTGGAAGCCGTCGAAGCGCACGCCCGCGTCGAGGGCCAGCCGGGCGATGTCGAGGTGCGCGTCGAGGCCGAGCCGCCCGCCGCCGGGCGCGCCGAAGCCGAACTTCGTGACGTCGACCTTGCCCGCCTCGCTGTCAAAGCCGAGAACGAAGCCGACGCCGAGGGCGCGGTTCGCCTCGAACCCGACGTCGAGGTTGCGGAACTGCGCCGCGACTTTGAGCTTGGCGAACGTGTCGTGCATCTCGAGCGCCGCCGTCGCGCCGCCGGCCTCCGCGCCGTCGCCGACCTCGAGCCCGTCTATCTTTCGCCCCGCGGCGACGGCCGCGAACGCGTCCCCCGCTTCGGTGAACGACGCGCGCAGCTTGATACCGGGCTCGGACGTCACGCCGTAGATGCCCGTGAAGAAGCCCTTGCCGACGAGCTTGCTCTTTCCCGTGTCGGCTTCCGTCAGGTCGAGGAAGATATCGTCTGGCCACTCCTGCGTGGTCGCGACGCGGTTGATGACGACGCGGTCGAATGGCAACACGTTGTCGTCGAGGATCTTGAGATAGCCGCCGCCGCTCGCGACGAGGGGACCCACGTCGAAGCCGAAGATCGGATGCAGCGGATCGACGCCCGACTGAATGAGGGACGCGCGCGTGTGGACGTGCCGCAGCTCGAGCCCCCACGAACCGGGGAAGTCGAGGATCGCGTCGAGATCGCCGAGCTCGCCGCCCACGATCTCGAAGAAGCTGCCGGGGCCCTTCGGCGGCGGCGCGTCGGCGGCCTTCGGCGGCGGATCCTTGGGCGCGAGCGCCGCAAGGAAGCCGATGCCCGGCGACTTCTCCATGGCGGCGAAGCGCCACAGCGCCTTGGGCACGCGCAGGTCGTGGATCGAAAAGCTGCCGCCGATGAGCGTCCGCAGCTTGACGCGCGCGTCGAGGTGCGGGACGTCGAGCACGACGGTCCCCTCGGGATCGACGATCTTGAGGCCGTCGAGGGCGATGGGGCTGGGCGCGTCGGTGACGAGATCCACGAGCGCGCGCAGGTGCCACTCGACCCCGCCGATCGACAGCTTGCCAGCGTTGGGCGGCAGGGCGCCCTCGATGAGGTGGCCGAGGCGCGGGCCCTGCAGGATCACGGACGCCGCGAGGACCGCGAACGCGACCGTCCCGAGCAGTCCGAAGACGACGAGCCTCAACACTTTGGCGACGCGAGACTTCGGCACGAGCCCGGCGCATTTTGGCACAAACCATCGCGCCGCCGGGGATTGCTCAGCGTCGAAAATCGCGATGGTTTTGCGCTAGGGTGGCGGCGGCCATGCCCGCCCAGGAGTCCACCCCGAAGCCGAGCCTCTACGTGCTCGACGCGCTGAACTTCCTCTTTCGGGCGTTTCACGCGTTGCCGCCCCTGCGGACGACGAAGGGCGAGCAGACGGGCGCGATCTACGGCCTGTGTCAGATGCTTCTCAAAATCGAGCGCGAGGAGCGACCGACGCACCTGTGCGTCGTCTTCGACGCGCCCGGCGAGAACTTCCGCAAGGCGATTTACACGGCCTATAAGGCGCACCGGCCGCCCATGCCGCCCGAGCTCGCTGGGCAGATCGCCATGGTCCACACCGTCATCGAGGCGTTCGGGCTCACGACGCTCGAGGTGCCGGGCTTCGAGGCGGACGACATCATCGCGACGCTGGCGCGCGCGGGCACCGCCGCGGGCATGGACGTCGTGATCTGCTCGTCGGACAAGGACCTGCTGCAGCTGTGCGGCGAGGGCGTGTCGATCCTCGACACGATGAAGAACCGGCGCCTCGGACCGGCCGCCGTCGTCGAGAAGTTCGGCGTCGGCCCCGAGCGCCTCGGCGACGTCCTCGCGCTCATGGGCGACGCGGTCGACAACGTGCCGGGCGTCGACGGCATCGGCCCCAAGACGGCGGCCGAGCTCATCAACAAATTCGGCACGCTCGACGAGCTGCTCGCGCGCGCCGAGGAGGTCAAGGGCAAGCGCGGCGAGGCGCTCGTGGCGTCGCGAGCGCTCGTCCGAACGTCGCGCGAGCTCGTGAGGCTGCGCGAGGACGTCCCGCTGCCGAAGACGCTCCCCGAGCTCCACCGCATCGAGCCCGATCGCGAGCGCCTGCGCGAGCTGTTCCGCGAGCTCGAGTTCTCGCGGCTCGCCGACGCGCTGTCGCCGCAAAGCGCGGCGGCGATCGCCGTGCACGCCGAAGAGCAGGGCTCGCTGCCGCTCTTTCGCGCGGCGGCGGTCGCGCCGCCCGTGCCCGAGACGCTCACGCCCGCGGCGCCACCGCCCGACGCGCGCGTCATCGTCGACCGCCCCGCGCTCGACGCGCTCGCGCGCGCCCTCGAGACAGCCGGGGCCTTCGCCGTCTCGGCGCTCTTCGATGGGCCGTCGGCCGTGCGCGCCGAGATCGTCGGCCTCGCGTTCGCCGTCCCCGCGGACGGCGGTCTCGTGCTTGACCGGTTTTATCTGCCGCTCCATCACCGTTACCTCGGCGCGCCTGCGCTCCTCACCGAGGTCGAAGTGCTCGCCGTGCTCGGGCCGCTCTTCGCGTCGACGGACGTCGTCAAGCACGTCCACGACAGCAAGTTGCTCGACGTGTTGTTGCGACGGCGCGGCCACGTCCTTCTCGGCGTCGGCTCGGACCCGATGATCGCGTCGTATCTGCTCGACGCCTCGCGCGCGCGCCACGATCTCGATGTCGTCGCCCTGGTCGAGGGTGCGGGTGAGGTCCCGACGCGCGAGGCCTGGCTCGGCAGCGGCAAGGGCGCGCGGCCCGGCGCCGACGCACCCGTCGACGAGGTGGGACGACGGCTCGGGCAGGAGGCGGCCGCGACGCACGCGCTGGCGCCGCTGCAAGCGGGCAAGCTCGTCATTCAAAAGCTCGACGGGCTCTACCGCGAGCTCGAGCTGCCGCTCGCGGGCGTGCTCGCGCGCATCGAGTGCCGCGGCGTGGAGCTCGACACCGGCAAGCTGCGCGAGATCGGCGTCGAGGTCGGCGCGTCGCTCGTCGCGCTGGAAAAAGAGATCCACGCGCTCGCGGGCCAGCCCTTCAACATCAGCTCGAACAAGCAGCTCGCCGAGGTGTTGTTCGGCAAGCTGGGCCTGCCCGTCGTGCGCAAGACGAAGACGGGCGCCTCGACGGACGCCGACACGCTCGAAGAGCTCGCGGCGCTGCACCCCGTGCCCGCGAAGGTCGTCGAGTACCGCGGCCTCGCGAAGCTCAAAGGCACGTACATCGACGCGCTGCCGGCGCTCGTGAACCCGCAGACGGGGCGCCTCCATACATCGTTCAATCAAGCGGTCGCGGCGACGGGGCGCCTGTCGTCGAGCGATCCCAACCTCCAGAACATCCCCATCCGCACCGAGATCGGGCGCCGCATCCGCGAGGCCTTCATCGCGCGTCCCGGCACCGTGCTCGTGTCAGCCGACTACTCGCAGATCGAGCTGCGCATCCTCGCGCATCTCTCGGAGGATCCGGCGTTCCTCGACGCGTTTCGCTCGGGGCAGGACATCCACCAGCGCACGGCGGCCGAGGTGTTCGGCGTCGCGCTCGGGGATGTCACGTCCGAGCAGCGTCGCATCGCGAAGGCCATCAACTTCGGCCTCGTGTTCGGGCAGGGCGAGTTCGGCCTCGCGCAGGTGCTGCGCATCCCGCGCCCGCAGGCGCGCGAGTACATCGCGAGCTACTTCAACCGCTACGCCGGCGTGCGCTCCTACATGGACGGCGCCATCGCGACGGCCCGCGAAACGGGCGAGTCGTCGACGCTGCTCGGGCGGCGGCGGCCGCTGCCCGACATCCGCTCGACGCGCGCGCAGGAGCGCGCCTACGCCGAGCGCATCGCGCGCAACACGCCCGTGCAGGGCACCGCCGCGGACCTGCTCAAGCTCGCGATGCTGGCCGTTGATGCCGGCATCGAGCGCGGCGATGGCGCGGCCGCCGGCGCCGCGCTGCTCTTGACCGTCCACGACGAGCTCGTGTTCGAGGTGCCCGAGGGCGGCGTCCCCGCGTTCATGACCTGGGTCAAGGGCGTCATGGAGGGCGTCTATGCCCTCGCGGTTCCGCTCGTCGTCGACGTGGGTTTCGGACCGACGTGGAGTCGAGCGCACTGACGTTCGTTTCGGTTATGATGGACGCCTCGTCATGATTCGCGCGGCCGTTTCACCCTGTTCACCCTGGGCGCCGCGTGTCGCTCGGGGAATGTTCTTCGCCACGATCCTGCTCGGGGCAGGGTCCTGTCAGCGCCCCAAACCGCGCGCGGTCGTCATCGAGACGGGCAAGGCCGAAGCGTCGCCCGACGCGCATGCCGCGCTGGTCGCCAAATCCGAGACGACCGAACCGACGCCGCGCCCGCTGCATCGCTGCTTTCCCCAGCGGCCCGCCTGGGTCGACGCGCCCGTCGCCGACCTGCTCGACCGCGCCGCGGAGCTCTACGACGCCGCCGACTACGAGGGCGCGCTCGGCTGCGCCGAAGAGGCCGCGCGCCAGTCCCCGCGCTCCGTCGAGGCGCACCACAACCGCGCCGCCGCGCTCTTGCGCCTCGATCGCGTCGACGAGGCGCGCGACGCCTTCGGACTCGCGCTCGCGCTCGCGCCCGACGATCCCGAGACGCTCGAGGCGGCCGCCGATCTCTACGTGAACCAGCTCGCGCCCACGGCGGATCGTTCACTGATCGGGCTCGAGTACGCGCGACGAGCGGAGCGCCGGGCCCGCGCCAAGGACACGGCGCGCCGCTCGCGTCTCGCGCTGCTCGAGGGGCAAGCGCTCATCGATCTGGGGCGCTCGTCGGAGGCCGTGCGCCGCCTCGATGCCTCCGTGGCGCTCGACCCGACGGCGCAGGCGGCGCGCTACGAGCGCGGCGTCGCGCTGTTCGAGCTGTGCCGCTTCGACGACGCGCGCCGCGCGTTCGAGAAGGTCGTCGCCGGCGATCCGAGCCACGCCCACGCGCTGTACCACCTGGGACTCATCGAAGAGCGGCAGGGCGCCGAGGACGCCGCCGCGCGCCACCTCGCGGCCGCGACCGCCGAGGACCCGAAGGCCTTCCCCGCGGCGCCCGCCATCACGCAGCCCGACTTCGCGACGCGCGTCGAGCGCGCTGTCGCCGCGCTCGACGCCGACATGCGCCGCGATCTCGCGACCGTGTCCGTGCAGGCCGCCGACATGCCGGCCGACGACGATCTCACGGCCGAGAAACCGCCGCTGTCGCCGACGATCCTGGGCCTGTACCGCGGGCTGCCCCTCGATTGGGACGCGGGCGAGCCGCCGCCCACGCAAGCGGGGCGCGCCGGCAAGAAGGGGCGCGTCGGCGACGCCGAGGCTTCGGGCGTAGGCGCGCGCTCAGAGCCCGCCGAGTCCCTCGACCGCGCGATCATCCTCTATCGCCGCAACATCCTGCGCACCGTCCACGACGGCAAGGAGCTCGACGAGGCCATCACGCGAACGCTGCTCCACGAGGTCGGCCACCTCCGCGGCGAAGACGATGGCTCTCTCCGCGATCGCGGCCTCGAATAGCAAAACGCCCCCGCGAGGTTCTTCGCGGAGGCGCTTTCGAATCAGCTCGCCGTCAACGGGGAGCGGCGCTCCCCGAGCGGGAGCTCACATCTTCTTGGACTTGCCGTCGGCCTTCTCGGCGTCGATGCGGGCGCCGCCGACCTTCTCGACCGGCTTGCCCTCGAGCTTGATCTCCTGCGCGTCGGGCGGCAGCACGGCGTTGCCCTCCGCGATGACCTTGCCGGTCGAGTCCTGGAGCTTCTTGTGGATGATGAGGCCGTCCGACGCGGCGAAGCCCGTGATCGAGTTGATCGCGAACGTCCCCGTGACGACGAACTGATCGCCCGGCTTGGCGACGAGCGCCTTCGGCTTGCCCGTGTTCCAGTCCTTGATCGGGTAGTCGGCGACGACGAGACCGTGGTCGAGCTTCGTCGTCGGCGTGTCGCCGAGGAAGAAGTGCGGCTGATCGCAGGGGTGACAGCCACCCTTGAGGTCGCCCGCGGCGGCCGCGGCGGCTGGACCCTTGGAGGGGGCCGCGCCCATGTCCTTCTTCTTGCCGGCTTTGGCTTCTTTCTTGGACTTGGCGGCGAGCTCGTCGTTGCACTTGCGCAGCTCGGCGGGGCACTCGTAGATCTGCAGCAGGTACGCCTTGATCTGGACGTCCTTGTCCAGGTACTGGCTCATGTGCTTGCGGACGCCGTAGATCGAGAGCTCTCCCGTGGGATACTTCTCGGGCGCCGTTTGCACGTTGAAGTTGGGCGAGGGCGGGAGCTCGACCTTGATCGGGGGCAGAGCGTTGCTCTGTTGCCCGTGAGCGGGCCCAGCGGCGAATGGCACAAGCAGCGCCAATGCCATCGGAACCATGAAGTGATATACGGTCCGGGCTCGTTTCATGGAAGACCTCTCTTCCCGCTCGATGCGGTTCGCCCTGAATAACACGCGGGTTTTTGACGGGCAAGCGCCGCGCGCTCCCGACCCGCGTCGTCGTGCGCTCCCGGCGCGCGTGTTGTGCCTCGTCGCGCTGGGTCTCGGCGCGTGTCACGCCGCGAAGAAGCCGCCCAAAGATGCGCAGGCGCGGCCCGTGACCAAGCAGGATCTGACGCCTCCCGCGCCTGAGGCGCCGGTCGCGGGCACGCTGCCCGATCCGGCGTCCGTGCCGTTGCCGCCGCACGCGCCGGCGGGCACGCTGCGCGTCCACCTCGACGCCGAGCCCGCGACCCTTCACCCGATCGCGGAGGCCGACGTCGCCGTCCGCGCCGTCACCGACGGGCTCATCTATCAGACGCTCATCGAGTGCGTCGGGGGCACGTACCGCCCCATGCTCGCCGAAAGTTGGGACGTCTCCGACGACGGGCTGCGCATCGCGCTGCGCATGCGGTCTGGCGTCAAGTGGCACGACCACCGCGCCTTCGGCGTCGTCGACGTGCAGACGACGCTCGAGCCGCTGCTGCGCAGCTCGGGCGAGCCGTCGGTGCTCAAGACCGAGCTCGCGGACGTCGCGTCGCTCGAGCTCGTCACGGAGCGGACGATCCGCCTCGTCCTCAAGCGGCCGTCCGATCTCGCGTTGCGCGCGTTGTGCGACGTCCCGATCCTCCCCGATCACCTCGTGGCCGGCGTGCGCGCCGAGTCGTCGCCGATCGCGCGCCAGCCCGTCGGCACGGGCCCGTTTCGGTTCGTGAGCTGGGAGCGCGGCAAGCGCATTCGGTTGCAGCGCGCGCCGGACGCGTGGGGGCCGGCCGTCGGCGTCGACGAGATCGTGTTCGATCTCGACGGCGACGCCGTGCACGCGCTCAACCGCACGAGGCGCGGCGAGCTCGACATCTTGCCGCGCGTCCTCGACGTTCACTATCCCGAGCAGGTCGAGCCCGCGACGTTGCACGGTGGTGCGGTGTTGCTGCGCCTGCAGTCCGCGCGGACGTCGTTCGTCGTCGTGAACCACCGCCACGAGCCCCTCGGCGACGCGCGCCTGCGGCGGGCGATGACGTTGCTCTGGGATCGCGTCCGCTTCGCGGGCGAGCTGCACAAGGATCTCGTGAGGCCCATCGGGGGCCCGACGTTTGGTCCTGTCTCCGACGCCGCGCCCGCCTTCGATCGCAAGCGCGCCATCGCGGTGCTCGAACAGGCGGGCTATCGCGACACGAACGCCGACGGCGTGCGCGATCGAGACGGCCATCCCATCCGCTTCACGATGCTCGTGGCTCAGGGCAGCCGCACGCTCGGCGTCGAGGTGCACGCCTTCGTGCTCGAGATGCGCAAGGCGGGCCTGCTCGTCGACGTCGTGAACGCCGATCCCGCGACCTTCATGGCGCGTCTGCGGCGCGGCGAGTTCGATCTCGCCCCGCTCATGTGGGAGGCGGCGCCCGATGAGAGCCCTCAGCCGCTCTTCGGCGCGGGCGGCGCGTTCAACTACGGCGGCTACGTGTCGCCCGCGCTCGAGGCGATGTGGGACGACTTCCGCGTCGCGCCGGGCGAGGCGGGTCGCCGTCCGCTGCTCGCGCGCATGGCGCAGCTCATCACCGAGGATCAGCCCGTGCTCTTCCTCTACCGCACCGACGTGCCCGCGCTGGTGTCGGCGCGTGTGCACGGCCTCGCCGCCATCGGAGACCGGCTCGACCTGCGGCGCGTGTGGCTCGATCCATGAGAACGAACGCCATGAAAGCGCAGACGCGCATCGTCACCTTGATTGCGTGCGTGATCGCGCCCGTCTTCCTCGCGCGGCCGGTCGTTGCGCGCCCGAAGCGCTCGGCGGGCGCGGTGGACCCGTGCAAGAGCGACGCGCCGGGGCCAGGGCCTGGCTCGCTCGATCCGTTTCGTCCCCCCGTCTTGCGCGCCGCCGAGCTCAACGCGGCGGGCAAGATTCCCTACCGGCAGGGTAAGTGGGAGGAGGCGCGCGCGCAGTACCGCGCGGCCGAGGCCGCGGATCCGGAGCTCCTCGCGGCGAAGCTCAACGTCGCGTGCTCGTTCGTGCGAGAAGAACGCTTCGCCGAGGCGACGGCCGAGGTCGTCGCGCTCCTCGAGCGCGGGTACGTCCCCTGGGCCCGCGAGATCCTCGAGGCGGCCGATCTGGGGGCCCTCAAGGCCCGCCCCGAAGGCAAGGAGATCAAGCGCGCGATGGCCGCCGCGGCCGCGCGCTGGAGCGACGGACTTCCCGCGAGCGTGCTGTTCGTCGCGCGAAAGGGCGCGGCGCTGCGCGTGCCCGACGGTCCGGGCGTCTTCATCCTCAACCCGCACCAAGAGGTGTGGGCCTTCACGCCGCGCACGCGGCGCTACCGTCAGCTCACGGCCGAGGATGGTCACGTCGTCGCGCTCGCGCGCTCGCCCGACGGCAAGTCGCTCCTTTACGTCACCGCCGAAAAATTGATCCGCGGGGCAGCCGCCGAGGGGCGCAAGCCGACGGCCCTCGCGCTCCGGGGCGTCGCGCTGCACGAGCTGTCTCTCGTGTCGATGGTCGCGGGCGCGTCGGCCAGCGTCGCGGGCGACGTTCGCAAGCTCGACATCGGCGTCGGCCTCACGGGCGGGTTCGTGTTCGAGCTCGACGGCGACGCCCCGAAGGGCGTCTTCCATTTCGACCCAGCGGGGCAGGCCCTCGTGCCGTTGCCAGCTGGGGGCAGGGCGACCATCACGCTGACGACCCTGACACCCCGCGGAGCTTCGACGCCCAAAGGGGCGCCTGCGCCCGTAGGCAGCTGCGACGCCCAGGTCATCGAGATGGAGGCCGGCGCCACGGGCGTTCGAACCTTGATCTATCGCTCCCCGGGAGGGGCGCAGCTTCCCCTGACCCCGCGGAACGGCGCGGGCCGCGTCGGCCTCTCGATTCCTTGAAAATCAGGAAGTTGCCACGAAAGGAGGCCATTGTTTTGGAGGGTGAGTCAAAGTAGGATAGTGTAGTTTTATGTCGGGAAACATCCGCAAGCTCTCTGTGGCCACGTTCGTCGTGTTCGGATCCTGGTTCGCGGTGCGCGCGATCGCCGCGCCGCCCGAACCAGTCCTGGACGATCCGCCGATCTCGATGACGACCTCCGCGCGCGGTGAGCTGCGCGACGAAGGGCTCGCCGAGACGATTCACCGCTTCGCGACGCTCGCGCCGGCCGCGGCGGCGGCGGGCGCGCCGCTGGCCTCGCGCTAGCGGCCGCCGCGAACGGGGCCTGCGCCGTCGATTGCGACCACGCGCGCCGCCGTCGATGCGTTAGAAGAGGGTCCATGGTCAGCATGACGGGATTTGGTCGCGCGACCGTCGACACCGACGGTCCCGGCCGCCCGCGCCTTCGCGTCGAGATTCGGTCGGTGAATCACCGAGGCCTCGACCTCAAGGTGCGCGCGCCGCAGCCGGACGCGTTCTGCGAGGCGGAGATCGGGCGCGCCGTACGCGCCGCCGTCGAGCGCGGCTCGGTGACGGTGCACATTCGCGAGGAGTCCGCGCCCGCGCGCGGTGGCCTCGACGAGGCGCGCCTGCGCCAGGTGCATGCGTCCCTCGAGAAGCTCCGCGGCGAGCTCGGCATCGCCGAGCCCGTGGGCCTCACCGCGATCGCCGCTTTTCTGACCGTCGGGGGCGGCGGCGGCCTCGAGGGCGAGGCGTTGTGGGAGGTCCTGCGTTCCGGCGTCGAACGCGCGCTCGCCGAGCTCGTCGCGACGCGCAAGCGCGAGGGCGCGGCGCTCACCGAGGACATCGCTGGTCGCGTCGGACAGCTCGCCATGCTCGTCGCCCAGATCCGCGAGGCGACGGCCATCCTCCCCGAGCGCTTTGCGCGGCGCATCGAGGAGCGCCTCGCGACGCTGCGCGGTCAGCCGGGCTTCGAGCCGGCGCGCATCGCTCAGGAGGCGGCGCTCATGGCCGAGCGCCTCGACGTCAGCGAGGAGCTCGTGCGCCTCGCGACGCACCTGCAGCACCTCACCGAGCTCACGCGGGCGGCCGGCGCCGTGGGGCGAAAGCTGGACTTCATCGTCCAGGAGGTCGGGCGCGAGCTCAACACGATCGGCTCGAAGGCCCAGGACGCGGGCGTCGCGGCGCTCGTGATCGAGGGCAAAGCCGAGCTCGAGAAGCTCCGCGAGCAGGCGCAGAACATCGAGTAGATGGTACGATGAAAGGCCATGGCAGATGGAGAACCCCGACGCGGCATCTTGATGGTGGTCTCTTCACCGTCGGGGGCCGGCAAGACGACGCTGGCGCACCTCCTCGCGCAGAACGAACGCCTCGAGTTTTCGGTCTCGTACACGACGCGCGCGCCGCGGTCCGGTGAGCGAGACGGCGTCGACTACAAGTTCGTCACCGAGGACGAGTTCTCGCGCATGGTGAGCCGCGGCGAGTTCGCCGAGTGGGCCGTCGTGCACGGCAACCGCTACGGCACGGCCGTCCACACGGTCAACCGCGCGCTCGATGAAGGAAAAGACTATCTCTTCGACATCGACTGGCAGGGCGGGGCGCAGCTGCGGCGCCAGTGGCCCGAGGAGAGCGTGCTCGTGTTCATCCTGCCGCCCTCGATGGCCGAGCTTGAGCGCCGCCTGCGTCGCCGCGCGACCGATTCACCAGAAGCGATCGAGCGCCGGCTCGCCGTGGCGACGCGCGAGCTCGAACACTTCTCGCAGTACGACTACCTCGTCGTGAACGACAACCTCGAGACGGCGCTCAAGGAGCTGTCCTCTATCTATGTCGCGGCGCGCTCCGCACGCACGCGGCGCGGGCACTACGGCAGCCTGTTGCTCGCCGAGGCGCGCTCGCGCGATGGCGGCAAACCGAGTGGAGGCGGCTCCGCGTGAGCGTCACGTCCGCCCCGAGTCCCGACGGTTCGGGGCCCGACGGCCCGAGTCCCGGCGGCTTGAGTCCGATCCTCGCCATCTGCCAATCGCTGACGGCGTACGACGCCACCGCCGATGTCGCCCTCGTTCAGCGCTGCTACGAGTTCGCGGCCGAGCGCCACGCGGGTCAGCGCCGCCGCTCGGGCGAGCCGTACGTCGTCCATCCGCTGGGCGTCGCGCGCACGATCACGGATCTGCGCCTCGACGTCGCGTCGGTGTGCGCGGGCCTGCTGCACGACTGCGTCGAGGACACGTCGGCGACGGCCGAGGACATTGGGCGGCTCTTCGGCACCGAGATCCAATTCCTCGTCGACGGGGTCACGAAGCTCGGCCAGATCCCGTGGACGACGCGCGAGGAGCGTCAGGCCGAGAACTTTCGCAAGATGCTGCTCGCGATGGCGCGCGACATTCGCGTCATCCTCATCAAGCTCGCCGATCGCGTCGACAACATGCGGACGCTGCAGCACATGCCGCGCGAGAAGCAGGAGCGCATCGCGCGCGAGACACGCGAGATCTACGCGCCGCTCGCGAACCGTCTCGGTATCCAGTGGATGAAGGTCGAGCTCGAGGACCTGTCGTTCCGGTACCTCGAGCCGGAGGAGTTCGGGCACCTCACGGCGCGTATGGCCGAGACGGCGGAGACGCGCACGGGCTACATCCAAGAAGTCGTCGACAAGTTGCTCGCGGCGCTCGCCGAGGCGGAGATCCCCGCGCAGATCTCCGGGCGCGCGAAGCACCTGTGGTCGATCTCGCAGAAGATGAAAAAAACGGGACGCGACCTCGAGCAGATTTACGACGTCATCGCCTTCCGCGCGATCACCGAGTCGGTGCGCGACTGCTACGCGGTGCTCGGCGTCGTGCACTCGAGCTGGACGCCCGTGCCGGGTCGCTTCAAGGATTTCATCGCGCTGCCCAAGCCCAACCTCTACCAATCGCTCCACACGACGGTGATCGGTCCGCGCGCCGAGCGCATGGAGGTGCAGATCCGCACGCAGGAGATGCACCGCATCGCCGAGCAGGGCATCGCGGCCCACTGGAAATACAAGGAGGGCGCCCAGGGACAGAAGGCGCTCGTCGCCGACGAGGGCTAGGCCTTCGCGTGGCTGCGCCAGCTCATGGAGTGGCAGCGCGATCTCAAGGACCCGACGGAGTTCATCGAGTCGGTCAAGATCGACCTGTTTCAGGACGAGGTCTTCGTCTTCACACCGAAGGGCGACGTCAAGGCGTTGCCCAAGGGCTCGACGCCGATCGATCTCGCGTTCGCCGTTCACTCTCAGGTCGGCGAGCACTGCTCGGGCGCGCGGGTCAACGGGCAGATCGTGCCGCTGCGCTACGCGCTCCGCAACGGTGACACCGTGGACATCCTCACGTCGGGCACTCAGAAGCCGTCGAAGGACTGGCTCAAGTTCGTCGTCACCAGCCGCGCGAAGACGAAGATTCGCCACGTCATTCGGCTCGAGCAGCGCGAGCGCTCCGGGCACCTCGGGCGCGATCTGCTGGGGCGCGAGCTGCGCAAGCGCAACGCCTCGTTCGCGAGCGCCGAGCGCGACGGTCTCATCGAAGAGGCGGCGACGCGCCTGCGCTCGGGCACCGCCGAGGACTTGCTCGTCTCGATCGGCTACGGACGCGTGAGCCCCGAGCACGCCGCCGACGCCGTTCTGTTCGATCGCATCCGAGCGGAGGGCGAGGGCGCCGCGCCCGAGAGCCCGACGACGGAAGCGCCGGCGGCGATGCGCCGCACGCCCGCGAAGCGATCGATCCTCGGCATCCGCGTGCAGGGCGAGGCCGACATTCTCGTGAAGTTCGCGAAGTGCTGCAGCCCCGTGCCCGGCGACTCGATCGTGGGCTTCGTGAGCCGTGGCCACGGCGTCGTCATCCACCAGCGCGAGTGTCAAAAGTCGCTCGACCTCGATCCGCTTCGCCGCGTCGACGTCGCCTGGGACGATGAGGCGCGCACGCTGCGCCCCGTGACGGTTCAGGTCACCTGCGAGGACCGCCCGGGGTTGCTCGCGTCGATCTCGAAGTCGTTCACCGAGAACGGCGTCAACATCTCCCAGGCCAAGTGCCGCACGACGGAGGACGGTCGCGCCGTCAACACGTTCAACGTCACCGTCGGCCACCTCGAGCAGCTCAAGACCGTCCTGCGCAGCCTCTTGGCCATCGAAGGCGTCGTCAGCGCGACCCGACTCTAGACAGGGCATTTGACCTAAACCACCAGAGTTGCTAAAAGCGCCCCCGCAATGGCCTCGAACACCCGCAAGACTTGGAAGCGCCGCTCTCGCCGTCACACCAACATGGGCAAGAAGCGCAAAGCGATCGACAGCAAGCGCTCCACGCCGACCGCCGTCGCGTTGTTCGCCGAGCTCGGCGAGCCCGGCAAGAACGCCTAGCGCGCGTCCAAGAGCGCCCCGGCGGGGATCTTCACCCGAAGCCGCGAGTCGGTTTCGGGGCGCCCAGTCGTTCGCCACCGCGGATGCGACGCGCGCGTGACCTGTCGTCCAACGGGGCAACAAAGGTATCCGCGCACGTAATTGATCTCTCGCCGGTTTTCTGCGTTAACATGGCGCAACGTCGCCCCACGGTCGGGGCACGTGGCGGTGTTCACATCAGCGTCATGACGCCAGGAGCCGGATGAAAGTCTGCCCGAACTGCCAGAGCAAGTACCCCGACGACGCGAATTTTTGCCCGCAGGAGACGTGCGCGACGCCTGAGGGGCCACGGCGATTGGTCGCAGCCGCCGTCGAGCCCGCGCCGCGCTTTACGCTGACGTCCCGAATGGGCGGCGGCGCGAGCGGAGAGGTTTGGCTCGCGCGCGACACGCAGGACGGAACGAACGTCGCCTACAAGCTGGTGACGCCCGAAGTCTTCCCGACGCCCGCGGCGGGTGAGCGCGCGCAACGCGAGCTCAAGCAGCTCCAACGCGCGCAGAGCCCGCACCTCGCGCGCATCGTCGACTTCGGCCGCAGCGGCGACGGCCGCATGTTCGTCGCGACCGAGGTCGTCGATGGTCGTCCACTCGATCAGGTCGTCGCCGAGACCGGCGCGATGTCCGTCGACCGCGCCAAGAAGCTCGTCGCCCAGATCGGCGAGGCGCTCCTCGAGGGCCAGAAGGTCGGAGTCGTTCACCACGACCTGTCAGCGAAGAACGTCCTCGTCGGCGCGAGCGACGACGTCAAGGTCATCAACTTTGTGACGCCGCGGCCCGTGAGCGAATCGGTGTTGGGCGTCCCCGAGTACCTCTCGCCCGAGCAGGCCGAGGGCAAGCTCGTCGACCAGCGTTCGAACACCTACAGCCTCGGGGGAATTTTCTATCTGGCGCTGACGGGTCGGCCGCCCGCGTCGGGGCCCGACGCGAAGGCCATTTTGGAACAAGTTCAGCACGGCGAGCTGACGCCGCCGAGCCGCTTGGCCCAAGGGCTGACGCCCGAGATCGATCGCGTCGTGCTCAAGGCCATGGACAAGAATTCGAGCCGACGTCCGTTGACCATGCGGCAGTTTCTCGCCGAGGTCGCGGGCGTCGTGGGAATGCCGGCTGGGCCCGCCGCGGTCCAAGTCGGAGGTCACAAAGGTGCGGCGTTCGCCAAAACCATGATGTTCGCGGGAGGATCCCCCGAGGTGCAGAATCTGGTGAATCAGGCGGCGGCTGCCCGCGATGCAGCCAACGGTTCCGCCCCGCCGGCGGTCGTTCCCCCGATTGTGCCGACGCCCGCAACGGCGGCTGCGCCCGCGGTCGCCGCGGCGATGGACGCCGCGCGCCGCACGCACGGCGCCGCGATTGCCGCGACGATGGTCGCGCTGCCGTCAGCCGGCGGCGTCATTCCGGGCGGCACGCCCGCCGTAGATCCTAAGCCGGCGCCCGCGCCTGCGATGCAGATGGCAGCCGGGGGACCCGCGGGGGGTGGCGGCGGTGCAGGTGGCGGGGGTGGTGGCGCCGGGGGCGGTGGCTCGGGGAGCGGGGGCGGCGGTGCCGGCTTTCGCGAGACCCTATGGTTCAAGAAGGGCGACGTCGAGCAGATGGTCGCCGAGGCGAAGGCGAAGGCCGCCGCCGCTGTCGCGAAGGGCAAGGCCGCGCCTCCGGCGGCCGAGGAGCTGCCCATCGAGGACGCGAAGCCGCTCGAGGATCGCTACAAGGACGACGGCTCGGTCACCGTCGAGGATCGAAAGAAGTTCTCGCTCCGCAGCGGCTCGACCCAGACGGCGATGCCCACCGTGGGTGGCGTCATCCCCGGCGAGCGCATGAGCGACAACGAGATGATCAACGAGATCGGCAGCGGCAAGAAGATCGTGATCATCGCCGTCGCCATCGCGGTGCTCATCGCGATCGTCGCGGCCGTCGCGATGCGCGGCAAGAAGAACGAGGCGAAGAGCGAGGCCGGCGCGGCCAACGAGGCGACTCCCGCGGCGAAGGTCGCGGAGGTCCCAGCCGCGCCCGCCCCGGTCGCGGCTCCGACGCCCCCGCCCGCCGCGGCTCCCACGGCGGGGGTGGCGCCCGCCGTTGCGGCGGCGGCTCCGCCGAAGATCGAAGCCCGGGCGCAGGCGAGCTCGGGTCCTCCCAGCCACCACGTCGTGAAGGCGGCGGTGGCGAAGAAGAAGCCGGCCGCGAAGAAGCACCGCTGAGCGCGATCTCGAAAAGGCCTCGACCCCGTCGAGGATTTCTCGAAGTCGCGGAGGCTCTTCAGGTTGGAGCGAGTCGCGCGAGGAGCGCGTCGAGCGCCTCGGTGACGGAGTGGGTGACGGCAGCCAGGTCGCGTGCCCCGTCGAGGACGAGCGCCGTCGGATCGGCCGCCGCGAGCGCGCGATAGTTGTCGGCGACGCGCGCCTGCGTTTCGTCGTGGTCGTAGCGCTCGACGACACGGCCCGCGGCGCGTCGGCGTCCGGCCGCCACGGAGATCGGGACGTCGAGCAGGATCGTCAAGTCGGGTAGTCGCACGGCGCGCGCGAGGCCAGCGACCCAGCCGCGGTCCGCCTCCTCTGCCTGATAGGCCAGCGACGACATGAGGTAGCGATCCGAGACGACGTCGGTGCCCGCCGCGAGCGCAGGCTCGATCTCGCGACGCAAATGATCGCGGCGATCGGCGGCGAAGAGGAGAGCCATGGCGAGCCCATCGGCCGGCGCGCCGTCGAGTAGGGCGTGCTTACCGAGGAGCAGCTCGCGCAGCAGGAGCCCCACGGGGCCCGTGCTCGGCTCGCGCGTGGCGTGCACCTTGCGGCCGCGCGCCGCGAGGTGGGCCCGCGCGCGCTCGAGCTGCGTGGTCGTGCCCGAGCCATCGATGCCCTCGAGGACGACGAAGATGGTGCGCGGTATGGTCATGGCGAGGGAGGGCGACGAAGGGGTTTCGACGGGACGCTTGAGTAATCGTCGCCGGCGATCTACCAAGCTATTACAACGGAGTCTGCGGTGGCGGAAAGCACGAAACCATTGTTGTTCCGGAGGCGGGCCTCGCGGTCGGCGATGGGGCTCGTGCTCGTCGTGTCGACGCTCGTGGCGAGCGGGGCCTGCCGGCGCTCGCGAGGTCCGGAGGCGTCGCACAACGCCGCGTCGATCCCGCTCGACGCGCGCGACGTCCGCTGCGTAGAGCGTCCCGAAGGATGCATCTATTGCGAGGGCCGCGGCCCGGCGGCGCCGCTCGTCGATCCAGACGCGCTCCCTGCATCGCTCTGCGATCCGAAGGATCCCGGGGGCTGCCTGGACTTTTGCACCTCGCTCGCGCCCGATTGCGCCGTGCCGTGGCGCTCGGGGCCGAGCTGCTTGTTCCCCTCCGAGCTCGAGTTTCGTCGGGAGATCTTCCGGCGCGACACCGCCGACCGGCCCGAGGCCGTCATCGCGGGGCGGGTCAGCGACGAGGCCGGGCATCGGATCGAAGCCGCGAAGATCCGCGTCTGGTTCCAAGGGACGCCGCTCCTCGACGACGCGTCCGGAAAGGACGGGGCCTTTCGCCTGAAGCTGCCGGCTGGGCCCTGGAGCTACTCGATCCGCCTGAGCCATCCCGGCTTCGCGACCGAGGTCTCCGAGCTGAAGCTCGAGCGCGGCGGGGCGACGACGCGGGCGTTCCGACTCGCGGGGGAGATCGTCATGCGGGGCCGCGTCATCGATACGACGGGCGCCGCCGTCGCGGGCGTGACCGTTCACGCGCTTCGCAACGCCGACGATCAGATTGATTCGGCCGAGGCGCTCACGGCCGAAGACGGAACCTTCGCGTTGGGCGGCCTCGACACGCGTCGGTACACGTTGCGCGCCTCGAAGTTCGGCTGGCTCCCGATGACGCTCAAGAACCCCGTCGTCGTTCCCGGTCCGCGCGTCACGATGAAGCTCGTCGAGACGGGTGTCATCCGAGGCCGCGTCCTCGACGCCGACGGAGACGGACAGCCCGGCGCGACGGTCGTGGCGTTGCCCTCGGGCGGGCTCGGAGGTGGCTCACCGGTGATCTGGACCGTCGATACCAACGGCGGCTTCGCAGAGGATCGCTTCGCGCCCGGCACCTACTACGTGTGGGCCCGTCGTGGAGAGATGCTGCTCTACCCGCCGGAGAAGCTCGAGATCACGCCCGACGATCTCGAGGCGGAGCTCGAGCTCAAGCTCTCGCACCGCGGGGCGCGCGTCAAAGGCCGTGTCGTGACACTCACGGGCACGCCGCTCGATCCCGAGGCGCGCGCCGTGCTGCTCGGCCGCTCGCCGCTCGCGCTGCCCCGCAAGGCCGTCGGCGAGATCGATCGCGAGGGAAAGTTCGTCGTGTCGGGACTACTGCCCGGGCGCTACGAGCTCACCGTGCGCGTGGGACCGCGTGTCCTCCCGATCGCAAGCGGCGCGCGCGAGGTCGAAGTCCCCATCGAGCCCGGCGCCGCCGTCGAGCTCCCGGATCCAATCACCGTGCGCCCGCAAGCCGAGGAATGAACCTGCGCTCAGTGCAAGACGCGCATGCGTGAAAGACAGTCCGAGAGGACGGCGTGCCCTTCGCTCTCGAACGCGGTGAAGCGGACCGCCATGCCGGCGACGGCGCGGTTCGAACCCCCCTGCGTGAAGTTGATGAAGTAGTGGTTCTTGACCTCGCCCGTCGCGACGACCTCGCCCGAGCCGTCGGGCACGGGGAAGCACACGCGCACGGTCGAGCCGAGGGGGAGGGGATCGGCGAGCTCGAGGAAGACTCCGCCGGCCGAGATGTTGCGCGCGACGCAGTAGATCTCGCCGAACAACAGCGACTCCAAGCGCACGGCGAACATCTTGTCGAACCGCAGGTGCGCGCGCTGGTCGGAGCCGTCGCTCGCCTCGGGCGTCGGCTGCGCGTCTGTCGAGGCCGTCGAGGGTTCGGTTTCGAGCAGCGACAGCTGGGCTTCGGAAGGAATCGGCATAGCAGGCATCGTACCTTGTAGTCTGATGAAGTCAAAAAACCTACATGTGGGACATGATTGAAACGCCGTCTCCCCCTCGTGACACCTTGTTCCAGAAGGGATCCGCAAGTACCGTGAAGTCATGACGAAACGGGCAGGGGCATGGGCACCCGTGCTCGTGTGGTGCGCGGTCATATTTGGCCTGTCCTCCATTCCCGGCACGAAGATTCCCACCGTACCGATCCCCCAGTTCGACAAGCTCGTGCACGGGGGCCTGTACCTCGTTCTCGGCGCGCTCGCGGCCCGAGCCTTCTTCGCGACGACGTCGCTTTCGAACGGGCGCGTGATCGCGGCGGCCTGCCTGCTCGTCGTTGTGTACGGGGTCTCGGACGAGCTTCACCAGCTCTTCACGCCGAGGCGGTCGAGCGACGTGCTCGACGCGCTCGCCGACACCGTCGGTGGGCTCTGCGGCGCGTGGCTTTGGACGACGATCCTCCGTAGAGGAAAATCGGCGTCTGCTCTATGATGACGCCGGACTCAGTGTCGATGCTCCCCGACGAGCGGACCACGCACAACAACACGCTGTCGTTGCCGAGCGACGTCGAGGGCCTGGTCGCGGCCCCGGATCGCGGGGTCGCGCGGCCGTTGCTGGACTTCCTGCGCGGGCAGGGTGTGAACGTGCAGACGTCCGTCGACGCCGACGCGGCCTTCGAGGAGGCGCTCCTTCATCCTCCGGACGTCATCCTCATCGACGATCGGTTGCCGCCCGCGGGCGGCATCGAGCTGTGTCAGCGGCTCAAGAGCAACGCGCGCACGCATTTCATCCCGACGATCGTCGTGACCTTGAGCGACGTCCGCCCTTACCGCCTGCGCGCCTACGCCGCGGGCGCCGACGCCGTGTTCGGTCCAGGCATGGACGCGCAGGAGCGTCGAACGCGGCTGTGGGCGCTGCTGCGCACGCGGGCGCTCACGCGACAGCTCGAGCGCAAGCAGCGCGAGCAGGGGAGCGAGATTGTCGCTCGCCGAAAGTGGCTCGGCCATTTCCTCCACGATCTGCAGGGGCAGCTCGCCGCGCTCAAGGTCAACGTCGATTTCATGGCGAAGTCCGAGCCCGCGCGCGGTGACGTGCGGCTGGCGAATTTCCTCGAAAGCGTCGAGGATGCGCGCACCGTGTTCGCGCAGGTGATGGTCCACGTCCGCACCGTTCAGGACTACGATCGTTTCGAGACGGGACAGCTCGTTCCGCACGAGACGGGCCTCGCGCTCGGAGAGCTGGGCGTGGACGTCGTCGAAGAGCTGCAGCGGCACGCCGTGGCTGCAGAGAAATCGATCTCTTTCGCGCGTCCCCCCGTCGAGACCGAGCGAAAGGTGCAGGGCGATCGCGAGCTCTTGCGGCGCGCGATCCTCAACCTGGGCATGAGCGCGCTCCGGCGGGCACCCGCGCGGGGCCGTGTCCTCATGAGCGTCGCGGAGACCGACGTCGGCAGCCGCTTCAGGGTCGCCGTCCCCGGCGAGACGCTTCAAGGAGCTGACCGCCTCAACCTGTTCGAGCCGTACGCGCATCTGTCGTCGGCTTCGGGCTTCGGGCTCGGGCTCGCGCTCGCGCGCGCCGTCGTCGAGCTTCACGAAGGGCACCTGTGGATCGAGGACTTGCCGGAGGGTGGTTGTGCGATCGCGTTCGAGCTGAAGTGGCAGAGGCGGGGACCTGTCGCGAAGCGCAGCGATCGCGTGGACCACTCATGAGGGGTCGCGCGCCGAGCCGGGGGACCCGGTCCCTCGCCGCGGCGGTCTTCGCGGCGTTGCTCCTGCTGACGGGGGTCGCCCGCGCCGTTCCGCAGGTGAAGGTCGAGGACCTCTGCAAGGCGCTCATCGAGGACCCGAACTACAAGGTTCGCGTTCAGGCGGCGCTCGTCCTCGGGCGGCTCGGGGACAAGGCAGCGCTGCCGGCGCTCGTCAAGGCGCTCGACGACACCAACAAGACGGTGCGCGCGATCTCGGCGCAAGCGCTCGGTCAGCTCGCCGACCACCAGGCCGCGGACCCGCTGCGCGAGCTGCTCAAGCGAGAGGGCGATCCCTTCGTGAGGACGCAGACCGAGAAGGCTCTCGCGCTCGTCTCGGTCGACGCCGGCGTCAAGAAGGCGAAGATCTACTTGAACTTTGGTCCCTTCACGGGCGGAGCCAAAACGGCCAACGCCGAGGCCGCCAAGATCATCCACGACGCGCTGACGCGCGAGCTCGGCAAGCTCGCCGTCGTGACGTTGTCGCTCGCGCCGGCCGACCAGAAGGTCTTCCCGAAGTCGGGGCTCCTCGGCTTCTACATCGACGGCAACATCACGCGCCTCGACGACGTGCCGGCGGGGGCCAGCTCCGAGACGTCGTGTGACGTCAAGGTCATGGTCGCCCGGTGGCCGTCGAAGAGCATCATTCTTTGGACGAACGCGGGCGCGAGCCTGCAATCGGGGACGCGGCCGCAAGACAAGGTCGGCGCTCGGAAGGACTGCCTCGAGGCGTCGGCGGGCCAATTGGCCGAAGATCTCGGAAAATTCTTCAAAGGTCAGGGTGGCTAGTATGCTGAGCAGCTACAGGGCGGGTCGAATGCACAGGGTGGTTCGTTCGCGGGAACGTTTGCGGATCTGGAGGCTTTCATGAACAGCAATGATGCGGCGTCAGTGCCGCGGCCGGTCTACAAGCGCAAGGTTCGCAACTACCTTCTCGACGTCGGGTTGCAGCTTCGCTATACGGCGACCATCGTCGTCGTGGCGATCTTCCTGACGGCGGGCCTTGGCTTCAAGATGTACCAGGCGACGCGCGACGTCTCGAAGGTCATCCTGTGGACGAGCCTCGTCGATCCCTCGAGCGCCGACGAGCTGCAGAAGCAGTTCGCCAACAGCGATCGCGTCGTGCTGTGGGGCATCGTCGGCTTCGGCGTCGTGTTGATCCTCTCGATCAGCGCGGTCGGCATCCTCATCACACACAAGGTCGCCGGGCCGCTGCACAAGATCGCGTCGTTCTTCGGACGCGTGCGCGACAACCGCCTCGCGCCCGTGCCGGCGAACTTGCGCAAAGGCGACGAGCTGCAGGAGTTTTACGTGGCCTTTCGCGAGATGCACCAGTCGCTGCGCGGCCGTGCCGAGGAAGACGTGCGCGTGCTCGCGAGTGCCATGGCGACGCTCGAGACGTCGTCGGAGCCACGATCCGTGTCGACGACGAAGGCGCTCGAGGAGCTCCGTGACTTGCGCAAGCGCAAGGAAGAGAGCCTCGAGAAGGCCGGCGACGACCACAGCGGCATGGTCTCGCCGCGCGGCTGAGTCTTGATTAAAGCGCCGGCGCGCGGTCGCGGCGGCGCGCGGTCGCGTCGGTGCGCGACGTTGCGCTGACGGCGAGAGCTAGCGAGAGCGGGTCTGCGCGGCGCTGACGAGGCAGAGGCCGTGCAGGAAGAGGCCCGGCAGGAAGAAGCAGGCGTAGCCCATGAGCGTCGTCGCCATCCACGCGATGCCGGCGCCGGCGCGGCCCGCGTAGATGTGGCCAGCGCCCGGGATCAGCATCGACAGCATGACGGCGGTGACCGGGTTCGCCCTCGGTCGCGAGGTCATGAAGAAGGGATCTCCCGCGGAGATCAGCGGTGGTCCGATGTGGCCGGTGCCCCCGAGCGACGCGTGTCCGGCGATCGCGATAGGCTTGCGGCCCGGATAGATGTACTCGACGATCCCGGCCGTCGACGTGCGCACGAGGAGCGTCCCTTGCTCGACCATGCGCGCGAGGTGGCGTTCCGAGGTGCGCACCGAGACGCGGCCGAGGTACGCGAGGTGGGCGGCGGTCACGGGGACGTCGGTCTCGAACAGGACCTTGAGGACCAGCTGTTCGAGCTCCTCGAAATCCATGCGACGACTCAACAGTAGCATACGACGGGCGACGCAACTTTCTTGAGCGAGGGTCTCGCGGTGGTCTTGACCAACGCGCAATACGGCGGGCGCGCAAGGCGCGCGTGGGAGACAGACGCGTGGGACACGAGCCTCCAACGTGTGTGCTGTTGGGTCTCTCGTGCTACGTCGGAGCGCGACGAACGAGAACGTGATGGGCGCGTCCGAACCCGAAGGTCGCGTTGCTGTCCGCGCGAACGCGATTGCACGACCGATTCCACTGGGCCCGGGTCTGCGCGAGGGCCGGGAGCGCGTGAGACTCTGAATTCGCTGATCCCGAGTAGTTTACAGAATGCTTATTATCGGACAATGCCATGTAGCGCCCAAGTTCAAATGTCCCCTTCGGCCCAAGTAGAAATGTCCCCTTTGAGACGCGGTGCGCGCTCTCGTGGGCGGACTCATGCCGAAGGGATTGATGACGATGTCCACGAGAGAGATCGACCGAGGCGAGCTGATACGCCGGGTGCGCGAGAAGCGACTGACGCAGCCCAAGGCAGCAGCGCTGATGGGCCTCAGCGTGCGGCAGGTAAAGCGTCTTTGTCGGCTGTTCAAGGACGATGGGCTCGCGGGCCTGGCGTCCCGCAAGCGCGGACGGCCGAGCAATCGGAAGCTGGCCGCTGAGATCAAGGAGCAGGTGGTCGCGCTGGTGCGCGAGCGCTACGCGGACTTCGGGCCGAAGCTGGCGCACGAGAAGCTCGTTGAGCTGCACGGCATCCACGTGGGCCGCGAGACGATCCGAAAGTGGCTCACCGAAGCCGGCATCTGGATCAACCGCGCCGCACGGGCCGTGCGCGCACATCAGCCGCGGCATCGCCGCCAGTGCCTGGGCGAGTTGGTGCAGATTGACGGGTGCGACCACGAGTGGTTCGAGCAGCGAGCG
>JBBQJG010000006.1:0-40080 GCA_038325725.1 Polyangia bacterium
CGTCGCGCTCGTGATGAAGACCTCTTCGGCCGAGCGAAGGTCATCCGGGAAGATGCGCGTCTCGACGAGACGGAAACCGCCCTTGCGGCACAGGTCGAGCACCTTCGCGCGCGTGATGCCGTCGAGGATGCCGACCTCGAGCGGAGGCGTGCGCACCTCCCCGGCGACGACCGTGAACACGTTGCTCGTCGAACCTTCCGCGACGCTGCCGTCGGCGCCACAGAGGATCGCCTCGTAGGCGCCCATGCGCCGGCGCGCCTCGCCGAGCGCGAGCACGTTGTTGAGATAGTTGCCCGACTTCACGGCCGGGTCGATCGCGCTCGGGCTGTTGCGCGTGATCGAGACGATCGCGACGGTGACGCCCTTCGCGTACATCTCGGCGCTGGGCGGGCCGAGCGGGAACACGATGACGACGAGTTGGGTGTCGTCGACCGACGCCGGATCGAGGTCGAGCTTGCCCGAGCCGCGCGTGAGCACGACGCGCACGCGGGACTCGACGTTGCCGGCGGCCTCGATCGTGTCGGCGATGGCCCGCTCGATGTCCGCCCGCGGGGGCACCCGCAGGCCGATGCGCATGGCCGACCGCTCGAGCCGGTCGAGGTGGGCGCGGGCCGCGAACAACCGCCCGTAGGCCGTGCCAATCGTCTCGTAAACGCTGTCCCCGTAGAGAAAACCCCGGTCGAACACCGAGATCTTGGCCTCTTCCGGGAGACACACCTTGCCGCCGATGTGAACGCGAATGGACATGAGCGGGGAGAACCTAGTACATCCTCGGCGACCAAGCTATCGTGACGGGAACGCGGGAACTCGGTTATCCTGCGCCGCGGAGCCCCCCTCCTTGGAGCCAACGTGAACATCCTCAGAGTCCGTTGCCGCAACTTGGAGGAGTTCGAGGAGTTCTACCTCCCCGACGTCCCCAACGGCGGCGTGTTCTGCCCCACGACGACCGAGCTCGCCCCCGGCACGCCCGTCGTCGTCGAAATGGCCTGCGATGGCCTGCCCAACAAGGTCCTCATCCGCGGCAACGTCACGGCCTGGAGGCCGGCGCTGCCGCGCATGCGCATCCGCGCGGGCGCGACGGTTTCGTTCGAAGCCGAAGAAGCGGGCAAGCGCGACTTCGTCGTTCAGACCTTGCGCGGCGAGCGGCCCACGACCCGCAAGCGCAAGCACACGCGCATCCCCATCGGGATCCCTTGCAAGATTCGGCTGACGTCGGCGCTCGAGTTCACGCAGGTCGAGCTGCGCGAGATCAGCGTGAGCGGCGGGCTCATCTGCGGGCCCGTGCAGCCCGAGATTGGCAGCGACGTCGTCCTCGAGATCGTCCCGCCCGGCAGCGAGGCGGCGTTCGACCTGTCGGGGCGCGTGGTCTATCACGCCGGCCTGAACCAGACCGGCGTGAGGTTTCTGTACCGCGAAGGCGGCGGCTCGCGGCGGTTGCGCGAGCTCGTTCGCCGCTTCAAAGCCTTCTAACACTGCCGTCATCTACTGGAGGATCCCGTGATGCGAAGAACTTCGATTGTGTTGGCGTTCGCTTTGGTCGTGCTCGGGGCGGGCGGCGTCGCGCGCGCGAGCCACTACGCCGTCGGCGACGTGCCCCGGCTCATCCCGTCGGGCGACGTCGAAAAGCTCCACAAAGGTGGTGTCGAGACGACGGAGCAGCTCCTCGACAAGGCCGCCAAGGCCAAGGATCGCAAGGCGCTCGCCAAGAGCTCGGGCCTCAAGCCGGCGGCGCTCCTCGACCTCGCGCGGCGCTGCGACCTGCTGCGCCTCAAGGGCGTGGGGTCGGAGATGGTGCTGCTGCTCGAGGCGGCGGGCGTCAAGACAACGGCGGAGCTCGCCAAGGCGCAGCCGGCGGCCCTGCTCGCGGCGGCGACGACGGCGAACGGGACCAAGAAGATCACGGACAAGATGCCGACCGAGCCCCAGATCGCCGACTGGATTGGGCAGGCCGGCAAGCTGGCGCAGGTCCTGGAAAACAAGTAGGCCCGACGTCGGTCCCCATCGGTAAAAAGCCGGGCGTCGCGCCCCCAAACGGGCGGGGACCGGCGCCCCATTTTTTGATACAGTAGGCGGCCCGAATGCCCCCCGCACGAGAACCCTTGGCGGCACCGACGCCCACGAACCAACTCTCGGCCGGTGCCACGATCGGCGGCCGGTTCCGGATCGAGGGCCCCCTCTTCCAGGACGTCGTCTCGCAAACTTACCGCGCCGCCGACCTCGGCCAGGGCGCCCCCGTCGCGCTGCGCGTCCTGCCGCTGCGGCTGCTCGGCACGCATGCCGCGCAGCTCGAGGCCGACGTCGAGAAGGCCAGCGCGATCGTCCACAAGAACCTCGTCGAGGTCGTCATGGTCGGGCGCGAGGCCGACTTCTATTTCATCGCGACCGAGCTCCTCGACGGCCAAACGCTGCGAGAGTTCATCGACGGCAAGCGCACCGAAGGCCGCGGCGTCTCGTTTCGCGGCGCGTGCAACCTCATCACGCACATCACGAACGCCCTCGAGAGAGCGGCGACGTTCATGCCCCACGGCGGGCTCACGCCGGCGAGCATCTGGGTCAACAAGGCGGGCCGCGTGAAGGTCGCCGACCTCGGGCTCCTGCGCACGCTGCCCGCCCTCGCCCGCCGTGGCGCGCCCGAGGGCACGCCCGACACGATCTACGTCGCGCCCGAGGTGATCGCGGGCGGACCGCCCTCGGCCGCCGCCGACGTCTACTCGCTCGGTGTCTTGTTGTACGAGGTGCTCACGGGGCGCCCGCCGTCGGCGCCGCTGCGGCCCGCGACCGAGGTCGCGACGGACGCGCCACCCACGATCGACGACTTCATTCGCCACGCCACGAGCCGGGCGCCCGAGGCGCGGTTCGCGTCGCCCGCCGAGTTCCGACAGGCCCTGCTGAGCCTGAGCGCCCCTGAACAACCCGTCGGCCGAACCGCGACGCCCATCGTGCGCGCCGTGACGCCCGCCGTCTCCTTCCCCATGGCCGCGACGCCACCGCCCACGGCGGCGGCCGATGGGCGCATCACGCTCGGGAAGTCGTTCGACGTCGCGGCTGCCGCGGGCGGCGCCGCCGACGACACTCAGGAGCGCTGGCTCATTCAGAAGGACAAGCTCGACTTCGGCCCGTTCTCTCTCGCGCAGATTCGCGCGCAGATCGACCGCGGCGAGATCCAGGGCGAGCACATGATCGTCGATGGCGACACGGGCGCGCGCAAGAAGGTGAAGGACTACCCGGCGCTCAAGGAGTTCACGAAAGTCTCGGAACGAAAGCTCGAGCAGATGCGCCGCGCGAAGGCCGAGCACTCGCACGAGGCGACCGAGAAGAAGAAGTCGATGGCGACGGTGCTCATCGTCGGCGTCGCGCTCGCGGCCGTCGGCGGCGGCATGGCGCTCTACCTCATGTCGCGCAAGGCGGCGGACCAGGGCACGCTCGCGACGCGCGAGGAAGAGGCCGAGGTCGATGCTTTCATCAAAGAGGCAAAGATCGAGTTCCAGTCGGCGCACGCGGTCAAGCGCGGCACGCACCACGGTTCGGGCGGCGGCGACGCCGACTTCAACAACGACATGAACCTGGGCGACGTCACCAAGGGCGGCGGCACCGAAACGCTCGACGACGGCGCGATCCAGCGCGTCATGATGAGCAACTATCGCAGCCTCGTCCCCTGCATCATGGCCGAGAAGAAGCACAACCCCGGCCTGTCGAGCATCGATCTCGAGTTCGTCGTCAAGGGCTCCGGCAAGGTGTCCGCCGTGCGCGTGAACGGTCAGCGCGGCGGCGGCCTCCCGAGCTGCGTCCTCGGCCGCATGCAATCGTTCAGCTTCCCGCACTTCAACGGGAGCAAGACGATCGCAAGCTGGTCGATGAGCATGCGCTGACCGCCCTGGCGCCCTCTTCCCGCGCACCGGAGAGCGGATCGGACAATAGGGTCAGCGACCGAAGCCGGCGGAGCGATCCTTCGGGCTCGCCGCACCGGCGAACTTGAAGCCGAGCACGTCGGCGTAGGCGAAGACGAAGCGCTCGTCCTTGGCCGTCTGGAGCGCGAGGAAGGTGTCCTTGAGCTCGACGCGCACGACGCGGCCGACGGCGAGGAGCTCGCCCGGGCTGGAGATGAAGCAGGAGGCCTCGCGGTCGTCGCGAAGGACGAGCGCACCAGCCTTGGTCTCGGCGCCTTCGCCCTGAAGGATGCTGACGATGATCTCTCGGGTCATGCGGGCCAGTATACTGGCTCTCGCATGGCGGTGGCGGTCGCACTGCTGGGGGTGTGGCTCGGCGGCGCGTTCGCGTGGCCCGGGACGCCGGACGAGCGCGTCCAGGCGCTCGCGACGGGCGACGTGAGCGCGCGGACCGGCGCCGCGCTCGCGCTCGCGCGCGAAGGGAGCGCGGAGACGCGGCTCGTGCCCGCGCTCGCGGATCGCGATCCGAACGTGCGGCTCCTCGTGGCGCGGCTGCTCCTGCGCCGGGGCTCGCCCCAGGCGCTCACGGCGGCGACGGAGTGGCTCACGACGGCGGGAGGCCGCGACCGGGCGCTCGGGCTCGTGGCGTTGCGCGACGCGCGCGAGCTGCCGCCCGAGGCGCGACACGCCACCGAACGAGCGCTCGTCGACGGTGACGTTCCCGTGCGGGTGCGGGCTCTCGAGCTCCTCGCGTCGCATCCCCGACCGGGTCAGACGGCGCCGTTCCTGCGCGCGCTCGACGACGACGACCAAGGCGTTCGCCTGCGCGCCCTGCGGGCCCTCGCGGCGGCGCGCGAGCCGCGGGCGGGACTGGCGCTCCTCGCGCGCGTCGGCGATGGCGACCGCCAAGTGCGGGCCGAAGCCGTCGCCGCCGTGGCCGCTGTCGGCGATCAGCGCGCCGTCCCCGCCCTGCTGCGGCTGTTGGGCGACGTCTCGGGAGATCTGCGCGGCGAGGCCGCGGCGGCGCTGGGACGCCTGCGCGCCGAGGCGGCCGTGCCCGCGCTCGCGCGGCTCGGCGCGCGCTGGCCCCGCGACGATCTCGCCCGCCGCGCGCTCGCCGCGCTGGGAGAGATCGCGACGCCTCCCGCGCTCGATGTGCTCGTCGCGGCGGCGCGCGAGCCCACGGGGGCCCCCGACGTCCGCCTCGGCTTTGCGCTCGCGGGGACGCGGGGCCTCCCGGCGCTCGTGCGAGAGCTCGCGGCGGGCACGACGACGAGCGCCGCGCTCGCGGCGACGGCCCTGGGCGAGCTCGGTGACTTCGCCGCCACGAAGCCGCTCGTCACCGCGCTCGGGCGTCGAGACGCCGCGGCCGGCGCCGCCGCCGCCGCCCTCGCCCGCCTCGGCGACCCGACGGCCGTGTCCGCCCTCGCCGCCTTCGATGAAACCCGTGCGGAGACCCGCGGGGTGCGCCGCGCGCCCCCGCCCGTCGCGACGACGCCCGCCGAACCTCCCGCGCCGACGCCCGCGCGCTCTTCCGGCGGCTTCGCGGCGCTCGAGGCGAGCGTCTCCGATCGAACGGAAGCGCCGTCCGTGCGCGCGGCCGCCGCGTGGGCCCTCACGGACGTCGCGGACGAACGCCACGCTCACGAGACCCTCGCCACCGCCACGACGGACGCGCACCCCGCCGTCGCCGCGAACGCGCGCGCCGCCCTCGCGGCGCACGGTCAGGCGCGCAGGTCCGCGCAGGCCGACGCGCGGCTCGTCGCCGAGGACGACACGCCGCTGCCGGGGCGCTGGGCTCGAATCGAGGTCGGGACAATCGTCGTGTGGGCGCTGAGCGATCTCGACGGGCGTGTGCACGTCGACGGGCTGCCCGCGGGCGACGTGACGCTCACAGTCCCGAGCGAATGACCGCCGCGATGGCGTCCGGAAGATCGCCCGCCGTGAGGCCCGAGCCCAGGCGCTCGGCCACGGCCTCGCCCGCGGCGCCGTGAATGAACACCGCGGCCCGCGCCGCCGCGAGCGCCTCGACTCCCTGCGCGAGGAACGCGCCGATGAGCCCAGTGAGGACATCACCGCTTCCTCCCGTCGCGAGCGCGCCGCACGCCGTCGGGTTGATGAACACGGTGCCGTCGGGAGCCGCGACCAGCGTGCGCGCGCCCTTGAGCACGACGATCGCGTTCGTGCGCTCCGCCACCTGCCGCGCGGCCGCGACGCGGTTCCGTTGAATCTCCTCGACGGGGCGGCTCATGAGGCGCGACATCTCCCCCGGGTGCGGCGTCAGCACGCGCGGCGCCTGCGCGATGCTGAGGACGCGCACGATGTCGTTGCCGATGAGGTTGAGCGCGTCGGCGTCGATCACCATGGGCACGGCGAGCCGCGACGCGAGCTCGCGCACGACGCCGCGCATGTTCGGCCCCGTGGGGATGCCTGGCCCGATCGCGACGGCGTCCATGCGCACGGCCAGCGCCGCGAGGACGCCCGCGCTCGCACGAGGGTCGGCGTCCTCGGTCTCCGTGTAGTGGGCCGTCATGATCTCGACGACCTTGGCATCGAGGGCCGCCTGTCCCGCGGCCGTCGACGCGAGCGTCACGAGCCCGACGCCGCCCCGCAGCGCCGCGCGCCCCGCGAGCAACGCCGCGCCCGTCTTCCCCGCCGAGCCCGCGACGACGAGGAGATGTCCGGCCGTCCCCTTGTGGGCCGTCGCGCCCTTCACGGGGAGATCGCCACGCAGCGTGGGCCCGTCGATCCAATGACAAAGGGGGCCCGCGTCCGGTGGCGGCGACAGGGGCACGCCGAGATCGACGACCTCGACGGCGCCGATGCGCGCGTCCGCGTCGAGGGCGAGCCCGAGCTTGCGCGCGCCCATCGTCGCCGTGAGGTCCGCCTCGAAGGCGAGGCCGCGCACGCGACCCGTGTCGGCGTCTAGGCCCGACGGCACATCGAGGGCGATCTTATAGGCCCGGCTCTCGTTCATCGCGGCGATCGCAGCGCGCGGCACGCCCTCGACGTCGTCGCGCAGGCCGATGCCGAAGATCGCGTCGACGATCACCGACGCGCCCTCGAAGCTAGAACGCCAGGTCAGCTCCTCGGCCCAGGCGCTGCCGTCTTCGATCGAGACGGCGTGCACGCGCTCGAGCGCGCCGAGGGCGATGGCCGCGTCGCCCTGGATGCGCGAGCGCGGCGCGCACAAGAACACGCGCACGTCGACGCCGCGCTGGGCGAGGTGGCGCGCGGCCACGAAGCCGTCGCCGCCGTTGGCGCCCGCGCCGCACACGATGGCGACGTTGTCACCGGCCCGGCGCCTCGCCGCGGCCCGCGCGAGCACGAGCTCGGCAACGCCGCGTCCGGCGTTCTCCATGAGCAAGAGGCTCGGGATGCCGAAGCGTTCGCAGGCGGCGAGATCCGCCTGCCGCATCTGCTCGACCGAGAGGACGAGCGGATGCATGACGACCCCTTCGCTCACGTGTCTTCCGACATCTTGGCCCCGCGGGCGATCGCGGCGCGCAGCTCGGCGACCGCCGGCTGCAGACCGATGAGGACAGCCCGCGCGACGAGCCCGTGGCCGATGTTCAGCTCCTCGAGGTGCGGCAGCGCGGCGACGGGCTCGACGTTGAGGTGATGGAGGCCGTGCCCCGCCCCGAGGCGCAGCCCCGCGTCGGCCGCGGCGCGCGCCGCCGTCTCGAGACGCTGCAGCTGCTTGCCCGCGGCGGCGCTCCGCGCGGGCGCGAGGCAGTAGTCCCCCGTGTGCAGCTCGACCGTGCCCGCGCCGAGCCGCCGCGACGCTTCAATGACAGCGGGCTCCGGGTCGATGAAAAGGCTGACGCCGATGCCGGCGCCGGCGAGGCCCCGCACGACCTTCTCGAGCAGTCCGCCCGCCTTGACCTCGAGGCCCCCCTCCGTCGTTCGCTCCTCGCGCTTTTCGGGCACGAGCGTGCAGAAGTCCGGCTTCGTCGCCAAAGCAATAGCGAGCATCTCCTCCGTCGCGGCCATCTCGAGGTTGAGCACGCCCGAGACGGTCTCGCGCAAGACGCGCACGTCGCGATCTTGGATGTGCCGGCGATCCTCGCGCAGGTGCACAGTGATGCCCTCCGCGCCCGCGAGCTCGCAGAGAGACGCCGCGACGACGGGATCGGGGTAACGCGTTCCGCGTTGCTGGCGAAGCGTCGCGACGTGATCGACGTTGACGTAGAGGCGGATCATGACGCCGCGAGCTCCCGCTTGATCGTCTCGGCGATCTCCTCGGCGCGCGCGCGGATGTTCGGCAGGTCGGTGCCCTCGATCATGACGCGCGCCTTCGACTCGGTCCCCGAGTAGCGCACGACGACGCGGCCTTCGTCGCCCAGATCGCGCTCGACCCGCGCGATGACCTTCTGAACAGCGGGCATCTCGTCGAAAGAACGCTTGCGCGCGACCGCGAAGTTCAGCAGCACCTGCGGATAGCGCACCATCGTCCCCGCGAGCGCCGACAGCGGCTTGCCGTCCTCGGCCATCGCGGCGAGCACGCGGAGCGCGGCGACCATGCCGTCGCCCGTCGTCGCGTGATCGAGAAAGACGATGTGTCCCGACTGCTCGCCGCCGAGCAGGTACCCGCCGGCCCGCATCTGTTCGACGACGTAGCGATCTCCGACGGCCGTTCGCACGAGCTTGCCGCCGTGCTTCGCGAGCGCGCGCTCGAGCCCGAGGTTCGACATGACGGTCGCGACGACGGTCCGCCCGGGCAGCGCGTTCCGCGCGAGCATGCGCGTCCCGAGGATCGCCATGACCTGATCACCGTCGACGATCGTCCCCGTCTCGTCGGCGAGGATGAGCCGGTCGGCGTCGCCGTCGAGCGCGACGCCGAGCTGCGCGCCCGTGCGGCGCACCTCGGCCGCCATCTTCTCGGGGTGCAAGGCGCCGCAGCCGTCGTTGATGTTGCGGCCATCCGGGTGAACGCCGAGCGCGACGACCTCGGCGCCGAGCTCCTCGAAGACCTGCGGCGCGACGTGGTACGCGGCGCCGTTCGCGCAATCGACGACGACCTTGATGCCGTCGAGCGTGCGATCCTTGGGGAAGGCGTGCTTCAAGAACTGCACGTAGCGGCCGCGCGCGTCCTCGATGCGCACGGCCTTGCCGATCGCACCCGCCTCGGCGCGCCCGCCGCCCGCGCCGAGCGCGATGTCCGACATGCGCCGCTCGAGATCGGCCTCGACCTCGTCGGGCAGCTTGAAGCCGTCGGCGGCGAAGATCTTGATGCCGTTGTCCTGGAAAGGATTGTGCGACGCGCTGATGACGACGCCCGCGTCGGCGCGCATCGACGACGTGATGAACGCGATGCCGGGCGTCGGCAAGGGCCCGACGAGCATGACGTCGGCGCCCGCCGTGACGATGCCGGCGACGAGCGCGCTCTCGAGCATGTAGCCCGACAACCGCGTGTCCTTGCCGATGATGATGCGCCCCGGCCGCGACGGGTGGCGGAACTTCTGCGCGACCGCCTGCCCGAGCCGAAGCGCCACCTCGGCCGTCATCGGCTCCTCGTTGGCGACGCCCCGAATGCCGTCGGTGCCGAACAGCTTCCTGTCGTTCTCTCCCATGGAGGGCGGGAGTTTAGTGCCCTTCGCGCCCATCCACTAGGGCGAGGGCGCCTTATCCCCGGGCGCGACCGACCTTCGTCTACAAACCTTCGGCTACAAACCTTCGGCGGGACAGAGCGCCTCGGCGACGCGAACGACGTCGCGCATGGCGGCGACGTCGTGCACGCGAACGGCCGACGCTCCCGCGAGCACGGCCGCCGCGACCGCCCCCGCCGTCCCGAAGACGCGCTCCCCCACGGGCTTGCCCGTGATCTGCCCGATGAACGACTTGCGCGAGACGCCCACCATGAGAGGAACGCCCAGCTTCGCCCGCAACGGCGCGACGCCGCGCAGGAGCGCGACGTTGTGCTCGAGCGTCTTGCCGAAGCCGATGCCCGGATCGGCCCAGATGTCCTCGCAGCCCGCCTTGCGACAGCTGCGAATCTGCGCGCCCAGCTCCTCGGCCACCTCGGCCATGACGTCCTCGAACGAGATCGTCTCCATCATCGTCGAGGGCCGCCCGCGCAAATGGCCGAGGACCACCTTCGCCTTCGCCTCGGCCACGACCTCGAGGAGGCCCGGGTCGAGCAAGCCGCCCGAGATGTCGTTGACGACGCGCGCGCCCGCCGCGAGCGCGGCCCGCGCCGTCGCCGCGCGGTACGTATCGATCGACACCAGCACGTCGGAGCGGAGCCGGCCTCGAAGCCCTTCGATCACGGGCAGGACGCGCGACTGCTCCTCGGCTTCGCCAACGGTCTTCGCCCCAGGCCGCGTCGACTCGCCGCCGACGTCGATCCAGTCGGCGCCCTCACCCGCCATGCGGATGCCCGCCTCGACCGCCTCCCGCGTCGTCGCATACCGTCCCGCATCGGAAAAAGAATCTGGCGTGCAATTCAGCACGCCGACGATCAAACAGGCAGGCATCGACTCATCGATCTCCGTCCCGACGTCTCCCTCTCGGGGGACGCGACGGATTTTACGCCTTCTCGGGATCCGGGAGGGGGCGCGACGGCGCGAAGATGCTTGGCCGCGCGCCCTTGTCGCTCGCGGCCTTGGCGGCCGCGGCGCGCGACGTCGGCGACGTCACGGGCGGCGTCCGGGTCAAGCGTTGCCCCGCGAAGATCATGTCGATGTCTGGGCCATCGACCGTCTCGAACTCGAGCAGCGCCTCGGCGAGGGCCTTGAGCTTGTCGAGGTTGTCGACGACGACCTGCTTGGCGCGCACGTAGTTCCCCGTGACGATCTTGGTGACCTCTTCGTCGATCGAGATCGCCGTCTGCTCGCTGTAGGTCTTCGTGGCGTCGTTGAAGTCGCGACCGAGGAAGACCTCGCCCTGCGGCTTGCCGAAGTGCAGCGGCCCGAGCTTTTCGGACATGCCCCAATCGCACACCATCTTGCGCGCGAGGTCCGTTGCGACCTGGATGTCGTTCGAGGCGCCCGTCGTAATTTGGTCGAAGATCAGCTCTTCGGCGACGCGGCCGCCCATGGCGACCGTGATCTGATCGTTGGCGCCGTCCTTCGTGATGTTGAGGCGGTCCTCGACGGGCAGCTGCTGCGTCAGGCCAAGAGCCCTACCACGCGGGATGATCGTGACCTTATGGATGGGGTCGGCGTGCTTCATCATCTTGCCGACGAGGGCGTGGCCCGCCTCGTGATACGCCGTGACGCGCTTGTCGGCGTCGCTGATGATCATCGAGCGGCGCTCCGGGCCCATGAGGACCTTGTCCTTCGCCATCTCGAAGTCGTACATGTCGAGCTGGCTCTTGTCGTTGCGCGCCGCGAGCAGCGCCGCCTCATTGACGAGGTTCTCGAGATCGGCGCCCGAGAAGCCCGGCGTGCCCCGCGCGATGAGCTCGAGCTCGACGGCCGAGTTGAGCGGCGTCTTCTTCGTGTGGACCTTGAGGATGCCCAAGCGCCCCTTGACGTCGGGCCGCGGCACGACGATGCGGCGGTCGAAGCGACCCGGACGCAGGAGCGCCGGGTCGAGGACGTCGGGGCGGTTCGTCGCCGCGACGAGGATGACGCCGTCGTTCGACTCGAAGCCGTCCATCTCGACGAGCAGCTGGTTCAGCGTCTGCTCGCGCTCGTCGTGGCCGCCGCCGAGACCGGCGCCGCGGTGGCGCCCCACGGCGTCGATCTCGTCGATGAAGATGATACAGGGCGCGTTCTTCTTGCCCTGCTCGAACAGGTCGCGCACGCGGCTCGCGCCGACGCCCACGAACATCTCGACGAAGTCAGAGCCTGAGATAGAAAAGAACGGCACGCCCGCCTCGCCCGCGATGGCGCGCGCGAGGAGCGTCTTGCCCGTGCCCGGAGGGCCCATCATCAAGACGCCCTTGGGGATGCGGCCGCCGAGGCGCGTGAACTTCTTCGGGTCCTTGAGGAAGTTGATGATCTCCTCGACCTCGTCCTTGGCCTCTTCGATGCCGGCGACGTCGGAGAAGGTGATCTTCTTCTGGTTCTCGGACAGGAGCTTGGCCTTCGACTTGCCGAAGCTCATCGCCTTGCCGCCGCCCACTTGGAGCTGTCGCATGAACAGCAGGAACAGCACGACGATCACGAGCATGGGCAACCACGTCGCGAGGATCTGCTGCCAAAAGTTGTTCTCGGAGTCCTTGACGACGTCGTAGCTGAGCTTCGACTTGTCCATCTTGTCGAGCAGCTTGTCGCCGACGATGCCCGTCGTGACGAACGTCTCGCCCGTCGCGTACTGACCCTTCAGCTCGGCGCTGTCCTGATTCTTGCGAATCTGAATCGCGGCCGTCGTCTTGAACTTCTCGGGGTGAAACTCGACGTCGGAGACGAAGGTCGAGAAGAGCAGCTTCTTTTCTTCAGCGCGGTTGTTGCTGAGGAACTCCCAGACCACCACGAACAACAAGATCAGCAGGAGCCAAAGGAGGAAGGTCTTGTGGGTTTGGCGCACGCAGCGGTCCTTTCGGTTGGCTTCCCCCCAAACGGCAGTTACGAGCGATGGCTCAAGGGAAAAACCGTGAAAAGTATTGCCTCCAAAAGCAGGAGCGTCAAACGTTCGTTTTCGACGGAGGGCGGACGGCGTCAGGCGGGTTTTCCGCCGGATTCTCGTGGCGCTTTGGGGCCGCTCGGCGCCGCGGGAGTGGCGCGACGGACACGAAGCGCTTCGTCGCCGCTGTGGGGCGCGCGATTTCGGAGGGACGCAGCCCCGGCACGAAGAGCACGACGCCCTCGCGGGTCGCGAGCACCGGGAGCTCGTCGCGCGTGCCGCGCGGCACCTTGGCGTCGATGAGGAGGTCGGCCAGCTTGCGGCTGCCGCGTCCCCCACGCGGGCGCATCCGATCCCCGTCGCGCCGCGTCCGCAGGACGAGCGGCCAGGGCAAGGCATCGGCGTCGAAGGACGTCGCACCATCGCCGGCGGCGGTCGGCGTCGCGCGCACGGACAAGGCCGCGTCCCCGACGAGCGCGTAGGTGCCGGGGCCGGGAACCTCGAGCGCCTCGCGGGGGCGACGCGTCCGGGCGCTCTCCTTCTCGACGCGCTCGACGCGCTCGATGCGCTCGATACGCTCGACGCGCTCGATGCGCTCGATGCGCACGTGCCCGTACGAGATCTCGACGACGCGGCGGCCCGAGATGTCGACGCGCTTCGTCCCCGCCCCCTCCCGCCGCAGACGCGCGATGACGCTCGCGGTGCGCCGCCCGACGTCGGCGGGCAAATCGTCGTCGTCGGCGTCGGGGGATGCCGCGCGCGCCGCGGTGGCCAAGCCGACGAGCGCCTCGCGAACGCGAGGATTTTCCCGCGCGAGCAGCGGGAGCAGCGTATGCCGTGCCCGCGCGCGCGCGAAGCGCAGGTCGGCGTTCGACGGATCCTGAACGTGGGGAATGCTGCGGCGTCGGAGGTAGCGGGCGAGCTCGGCGCGCGTCACGTCGAGCAAAGGGCGAACGAACGGGCCGCGGCGGTACGGAATGCCGGCGAGGCCGCGCAGCCCCGTTCCCCGCACGACTCGAAAGAGCACGGTCTCCGCTTGGTCGTCGGCTTGGTGCCCGAGCGCGACGCGCGCCGCGCCCCGCCGTGCCGCGAGGTCGGCGAGCGCGGCGAGGCGCGCGCGCCGGGCCGCGTCCTGCAAGCCTCCGTGAGGCCGACGCGACGACGCGACGTCGACCCGCACGGAGTGCCACGGCAGCTCGAGCGCTTCGGCGCGCGCACGCACGAGCTCGCCCTCGGCGCGCGCCTCGGGCCGCAGCCCGTGATCGATCGTCGCGACCTCGAGCCGGATGTCGAGCCGCGCGGCCGCCTCCCAAAGGACGTGGAGCAGCGCCATCGAATCGGGCCCGCCCGAGACGGCGACGAGCACCCGCTCGCCCGCGGCCACGAGCCCGTGCGCGCGAATCGTCTTGAGCACCGTGGCGAGCATTTCGAGCGCGGACAGCTTACCGCGTATATAGAGGTCCGATGTCGTCGCCCCTCCCCCCGAAACCGCCTGCCGAAGCCGAGACCTCGTCGCCGTTCGCCCCGCGGGTGACGCCACTGCCCGACAACGTCGTCGCGCTGTCCCGCTATCGCGCCCAGCTGGGACGCGGCCGGAAGCTGCGGCGCGCGGACGAGCTGCTCTCGGGCCCCGAGCCCGAGCGGGCCGTGCGCGCCCTGCCCGGCGACGAATTCTATTACGTCGTCCACGAGATCGGCTTGCGCGACGCCGGCGACATCATCGCGCTCGCCCGCCCCGAGCAGGTCCGGGCCGCGCTCGACTTCGCGCTATGGGATCGCGACCAGATCGTTCCCGAGCGCGCCGCCGAGTGGCTCGAGGTGCTCTCCGAGGAGCCCTACGAGAGCATCGGCGAATGGGTCGTCGGCCTCGACGTCGAGCTGTTCGCGCTGCTGCTGCGGCAGACGAGCCGCATCTACGATCTCTCCGAAGAAGAGGCCCCCGACGAGCCGCACGGCACGTTCTATCCGACGCCCGACAATCTGTTCGTCCTCGACGTCTCGGGCTTCGCTGTCGAAGGCGAGGACGATTCGGAAGCGACGGGCGAGACCGAGAACGTCGCGCCCTCCGCGCAGTCGATCATCCGCATCATCGATGGCCTCTACCGCGCCGACCAAAATCTCGCGCGGCGCCTGCTCGTGGGCGCGCGCTCCGAGCTCGACTCGGAGCTCGAGGAGCTCGCCTACCGGTGGCGACAGGGACGCATGGCAGATCTCGGCTTCGCCGACTACTACGACGCGCTCGAGGTGTACCGCGAGCTCGATCCCGCGAGCGTGCGCATCGGCGAGGTTCCTCCCGGCACGGGGCGCGTGCGCCCCATCGTCCAGCAGGACCGCGACAACGAAGGCTCTCCCTCCCGGACGCCGGCCGCGCTCGTCGATCGCATGGCGGGCGGCGGCTCGCCGTTCGCGCGCGCGACGCAGGGGATCGCCGCGGAGGCCGAGATCGCCGAGCTGCACTTCGCGCTCGTGGCCCTCACGAACCGCGTCCTGGCCGCCGACCGGGTGATGCCCGGCGATGACCCGACCGTGACGGCGGCCCTCGACCGCCTCGTCGCGACGCTCGATCTCGCGCTCGACCTGCTCGCGCGGGGGGACGCCGCGCGCGAGATCGAGGCCGTCCGCACGATCCCGCTCGTGCGACTCTTCCGCCTGGGCGTGAGCCTCATCGCCAAGGCGAAGCGGCTCGCGACGACGCTCCGGCGCAAGGGCCCGTTCGCGGCGACGGGGCTCGACCTGCTCGAGCGCGAGGACGCGCCGGTGCTCGAGGCGCTGTCGCGACATCGCCCCGAGATGTCGGGCCTGCTCGAGGAGGTGCCCACGGGCGTCGACCGTCCGTTCCGCACGCTCGCCGACCTGGCGCGCGCGGCCGCCGTCGTCGAGCGCGTCGCCGCGGCGCAGGCGATGCTCCTCGGGCTCGGCGTGACGCCCGCCGTGCTCGCGCCTCCGTCGGCGCTGCTGGAGCGCGCGGGCCTCGACGAGGCCGCCGTCGACGCGGGCGTGCTCGCGCGGACCGCGCTCGTCGCGCGCCTGCTCGCCCCGAAGACGGGACCGACGACGCCACTCGCCGCCCTCGACGCCGGCGACGTCCGAGACTTCGAGGCGCTCCTCGAGGGCGGCCAGGGACGCGCCGCGCGCCTTCCGGAGGTCCTGAAGAAGAAGGCCGTGACCGTCCTCGACGCCGCCACACCTGACGTCCTCGCCGGCGCCGGCGCCCTCATCCGCGAGCGCTGGCTCGCGACGCTCGCCCCCCTCGAGCCCGTGCTCGTGAAGCAGCCCGCGAAGACTCCCGCAAAGACCGCCCCAAAGGCTCGGACGACGACCGCGAAGAAAACTCCGAAGAAGACGCCGAAGAAGCCGGCCAAAAAGACGGCCAAGAAGACTCCGAAGAAGACTCCGAAGAAGACGCCGAAGAAGCCGGCCAAGAAGACTCCGAAGAGAACGGCCAAGAGCTCGACCAACGCTACGCCGCTGCGGACAATGCCACCGAGGAAGCGACCCTCGCGCAAGGCGTGAGAGACCCGTTCGTCAGGCCCTTTGACTCGGCCCGCGAGCGGACGCAGAATCGCCTTAAATTCAGGCGCTTAGCTTCATGAACCTCATCCGCCTTCGAACCATCGTCCTGGTCGCCTCGCTATGGGGCGCATCCTCCGCCGCGGCCGAGACGCCGCCCGAGGCGAAGGCCACGCCCGACGTCGCGCCCGGGATCGACGCCGAGGCGCAGCGCCACGCGACGCTCGGCCAACGGCTGCTCGAGCGCGGGGAAGGTCAGCGCGCCGTCGGCGAGTTCCGCCGGGCCTACGAGCTGCGCGCCGACGCGCGCTTCCTGTTCGACATCGCCGAGGCCTACGAGCGCATCGGCCTCGACGATCAGGCGCGCTTCTTCTACGGCCGCTACCTGCGCGCCGCCCCCGACGCCCTCGATCGCGACGAGGTCCAGGAGCGCCTCGACGCGCTCGACAAGCGAACCTCCGGCACGACGTCCGCCAAGCCTGCGCTCGTCCCCACCGCCCCTGAGCCGGCTCCAGCCTCGTTCGCTCATGACGTCGTCGTCATCCCGGTGGCGGACGCGCCGGAGCCGCGGCCCCTGTGGCGACGGTGGTGGACCTGGGCCTCCCTGGGCGCGCTCGTCGCGGGGACGGCCGTCGCGATCTACGCCCTCGACCGCACCCAAACGCCGGCGCCCGCGACGTCGCTCGGCGACAAGACGTTCTACTAGTGAGATGGCGCCGACGATGAGGTCCCCCGCCCGCCGTTCCGTGCTCACCCTCGCGCTCGTCGCGCTGACGACGACCGCGTGTCGTTCGGGCTCGGACACGATCCTCGTCGTCACGGTGGCGCTGTCGGGCTCGCTGCCGCGCGTGGCGGCCCTCGACGTCACGCTGACGACCGGCGCGGCCGGCACCGACGAGAACGTCTACGCCGGCAGCGGCGCGGCCGGCGTCTTGTTCCCGACGACCTTCACGGCGCGCCTCCCTGCGCGCGTCGCCGGTGAGCTCACGATCGAGATCAAGGCCAACGACGCGAGCGGGACCGTCCTGGCGCGCGGCCGCCAAGGGCCGCTCACGCTGCGCGCGGGCACGCGCCAGACGATCGCCGTCCACCTCGACTGCGGCGGCACCGCGTGCGTGCCGGCCGGCACCGATGGCGGCGTCTCGGCGGACGCGGCCGTGGGCGACGACGGCGCCGACCCCGCGTGCGGGAACGGCGTCATTGATCTAGGCGAGACCTGCGACACGGCGCTTGCGCTGGGCGCGCCCGGAGCCTGCCCGCGCGCCGACTGCGACGACGGCCTCGCGTGCACCACGAACGTTCGTGTTGGCGACGGCTGCTTCGCGCGGTGCACCCACGCGGACATCACGGCACGGGTCGCGGGCGACAAATGTTGCCCGCAGGGCGCGACGAACGCCGACGATTCGGACTGCTCCGCGACGTGCGGCGACGGCACGGTCGACGTCGGCGAGACCTGCGACACCGGGATCGCCGCGGGCGCTCCCGGCGCTTGCCCGGGGGCCTCGGGGTGCGACGACCAGAACCCTTGCACCGACGACCACCTCGTCTCGGCGGGAACCTGCGCGGCGATCTGCGCCCACGTCGCGCGCACGGTCCAGTCGGGAGACGTCATCGACGGGTGCTGTCCCGTGGGCGCCTGGCACGAAGCCGACGTCGATTGTCCCGCATCGTGCGGCGACGGGCGGCGCCAGAGCGCGGAGCGGTGCGACCCGGGCATCGCCGACGGAGCCTTCGGCGCGTGCCCGCGCTCGTGCGACGACGGCGATCCTTGCACGGTCGACGTGCGCACGGGAAGCGCCTGCCAGATCCAGTGCACGCACCCGGCCGTGACAGCGTTCGTCTCGGGCGACGGGTGCTGCCCGCCGCGCGGCAACCGCCGCGTCGATCACGACTGCGCGCCCACGTGCGGCAACGGCCTCGTCGAGACGGGCGAGACCTGCGATCGCGGCGCGGCGCCCGCGTCGACGGGCGCGTGTCCCACGTCGTGTCCGCCCTCGCCTTCGGCCTGCCTCGTGGCCGCGCTCGTTGGGAGCGATGAGGACTGCACGCGCGCCTGCGTGCTCACGAAGGTCGTCGCGTGCGACGCGAAGGCCGACGGCTGCTGCGCCGACGGGTGCACTTCGGCGACGGACCCCGATTGCTCACCCACCTGCGGCGACGGCGTCGTGCAGGCGGCGAACGGCGAGACGTGCGACGTCGGGATCGCGCCGGGCGCGCCCGGCGCTTGCGCGAAGAGCTGCTCGGACGGCGTCGCCTGCACGCGCGACGTGCTCGTCGCCGCGGGCACCTGCGAGGCGACGTGCCTCTTTCTGCCCGTCACCGAGGCGCGGCCCGGCGACGGCTGCTGCCCGCCCGGCGCCGACGCGACGCTCGACCCCGACTGCGCGCCCCTGTGCGGCAACGGCGTCGCCGAGCCCCCGAGCGAGACCTGCGACTACGCCGCCGGGTCGGGCGCGTGTCCCGCGACCTGCCCCGCGAGCGACGCGTGCATGGCGATCCGGATCGAGGGCGTCGTCGGCGCTTGCACGTCCGCGTGCGTGGCGCACCCCGTGACGGCATGCAAGGCGGGAGACGGTTGCTGTCCCCCCGGCTGCACGCTCGCGACCGACAGCGACTGCGCCGCCATCTGCGGCGATGGCCTGCAGAGCGCCGGCGAGATCTGCGACCGCGCCATCACGGCTGGCAGGCCCGGGGCCTGCCCCGCGAGCTGCGACGACCACGACGCCTGCACGATGGACGGCGCCACCGGCACACCGAGCGGGTGCTCGCGCGCGTGCAGCCACGTGAAGCTCACGGCGTGCGTGTCAGGCGACGGCTGCTGTCCGGCGGGGTGCGGGAGCGACGTCGACACCGACTGCGCGGCCACCTGCGGCGACGGGCACGTCGGCGCGGGCGAGACCTGCGATCCGCCCTCGACCTGCCCCGTGGCTTGCCCCGACGATGGCGATCCCTGCACGCGCGAGCGTCTCGCCGGCGACAGCGCCCACTGCACCGCCGCGTGCGTCAGTGACCCCGTGACGGTCTGCTCGGGCGGCACGGCCGATCTGTGCTGCCCCACAGGCTGCGGGCCCGCCCAGGACGTCGATTGCCCCGGCGGGCGGCCGTGACCCACGTCCGCCGGTCAGGGGTGCGACGACGGCGGAGCTTGACAGAGACTCGCCGCTCGTCGTAACGAACCCGACACGCGAGAGCCCTCCCGTACGGCCAGGAATAGTCTCGAAGTTCCGCCAGTTGAGGGTCGCAGTCTCCACGTACACGGACAGAAACAGGGGAGCTCCATGTCGGACGTGATGATAGAGGTCGAGGGCCTGACGAAGGATTACGGCGCCGCGCGCGCCGTCGACGCGGTGACTTTCCAAGTCCGCAAGGGCGAGGTCCTGGGCTTCCTCGGGCCGAACGGCGCGGGCAAGTCCACGACCATGAAGATGCTGACGTGCTACCTGGCGCCCACGGCGGGCCGGGCCACCGTCGCCGGGCACGACGTCTTCGACAAGTCGCTCGAGGTTCGTCGGCGCATCGGCTACCTGCCTGAGGACACGCCGATCTACCGAGACATGACGGTGCTCGAGTACCTGCGCTTCGCGGCCGACCTCCGCCAGATGGACGGCGCCAAGAGCCCGGGGCGCATCAAAGAGATCGGCGGGCGCTGCGGCCTCGGCGACGTCGCGGGCAAGCTCGTCGGCGAGCTGTCGAAGGGCTACCGCCAGCGCGTCGGCCTCGCGCAGGCGATGCTCCACGACCCGGACATCCTCATCCTCGACGAGCCCACGAGCGGCCTCGACCCGAACCAGATCGTGGAGATTCGTTCGCTCATCAAAGAAATCGGCCGCGAGAAGACCGTCATCCTGTCGACGCACATCCTCCCCGAGGTGCAGGCGACGTGCAGCCGCATCCTCATCATCAGCGGTGGCAAGCTCGTCGCCGACGGCACGCCGGCCGATCTGCGGCAGCGCGAGCGCGGCTCGCGGTACCGCGTCATCGTCGAGAAGAACGGCGCCGCGCCCGAGTCCGTGCGCGATCGCCTCACGGGTCTCGCGGGCGTCGTCCGCTGCGAGGCCGTCGCGTCCGAGACGGGCGCCCTCGCCTTCGCCATCGATGGCACGTCGGAGGGCGACCTGCGCAAGGTCATCTTCCGCGCCGCCGTCGACAACCAGTGGACGTTGCTCGAGCTCGCCCGTGAATCGGCGAGCCTCGAGGACGTCTTTCGCCACCTCACGACCGGAGAGGAGACCTCCTCATGAGTCCCGCGCTCGTCATATCGCGCCGCGAGATCCGCACCTACTTCAACTCGCCCGTCGCCTACATCGTCGTCACGGTCTTCACCGTGATCTCGAGCTACTTGTTCTTCTCGCAGCTCTTTGCGCAGAAGCAGGCTGATCTGAGGGCGCTGTTCCAGTTCATGCCGTTCATCTTCATGTTCGTCGTGCCGGCCGTGACGATGCGCCTGCTCGCCGACGAGAAGGCGAGCGGCACGCTCGAGCTGCTCTCGACGATGCCCGTGCGTGAATGGGAGGTCGTCGTCGGAAAGTTCCTCGCGGCGCTCGCCCTCGTCGCGACGGCCATCGGCCTGACGCTCGTGTTCGCGGTCTCCGTCCGGCTGCTCGGGCCGCTCGACCGCGGGCCCGTCATCGGCGGCTACATCGGCGCGCTGCTCATGGGCGGCGCGTACGTCGCGATCGGGGTCATGTGCTCGGCGTTCACGCGGAACTCGATCGTCGCTTTCATCGCGTCGTTCGGCATCTCGTTCGCGCTGTATTTGTTCGGGCGGCTCACGCAGTTCGTGCCCGAGTCGCTGCAACCGCTCGTCGCGTTCCTCAGCATCGATGGCCACTTCGAGAGCATCGGCCGCGGCGTCATCGACACGCGCGACGTCATCTACTACCTGTCGGTCATCGGGACGTGCCTCCTCGTCGCGACGACGGCGCTCGAATCGCGGAGGTGGAAGTAGCCATGTCGACCCAAGCCAATATGGACAAGCGCAAGCGGTCGTACGCGTCGAGCACGACGATCTACGCCGTCTTCACAATCGGCGCGATCGTGCTCGTCAACCTGATCGCGACGCGCGTCTTCGGCCGTCTCGACCTCACGGAGAACGGCATCTACACGCTGTCGCCACAGTCGAAGGCGCTCGCCAAGGGCCTGCCCGATCCGCTCACGATCAAGGCCTACATCTCGAAGGACCTGCCGCCCGAGCTCGCCACCGTGAGCAGCTACGTGCGCGACCTGATGGACGAGTACCGGTCTTCATCTGCGGGGAAGATCCACTTCGAGGCGTTTGATCCCGGCGCTGACAAGAAAATCGAGGACGAGGCCACGGCCTGCAAGGTGGCGAAGCTGCAGATTCAGGTGATGCGCTCGCAGAAGTTCGAGGTGAGCCAGGAGTACCTGGGCCTGTGCTTCCAATACGGCGGGCAGACCGAGTCGGTCCCCCAGGTCACCCAGGCCGAGGGGCTCGAGTACGCCGTCGACACGCTCATCAAGCGGATGACGCAGAAGAAGCGGAAGGTCGCTTTTACGACAGGTCACAACGAGAACGACACGTCGCAAGGCTTCCAGTTCCTCAAGCAGTTCCTCGAGCAGGAGTACGAGGTCGCGAGCGTGAACCCGTCGGTGACGCCCATCGGCGACGACATCGACGCGATCGTCGTGGGCGGGCCCAAGCAGGCCTTCGACGAGAAGGGCCGCAAGGAGATCGACGCGTTCCTCATGAAGGGCAAGGGCGCCGTGTTCCTCGTCGATGGCATGGCCATGACGTCGCCGCAGGGCAACATGCCCGAGCTGCAGCAGATGCAGCCGAAGATCGGTCAGCCCAACAACACGGGTCTCAACGAGCTGCTCGAGAAGTACGGCTTCAAGATCGGGGAGAACTTCGTCTTCGACAAGAAGCAGAGCGCCCCGGGCGTCCTCGACTTCGGCGGTCAGAAGCGCCTCGTCACATCACCCGTGTTCCTCGTCGCCGACACCGAAGACAAGGACGCCAAGGACAAGGACGCCAAGGACAAGGACTTCTCCGTGCTCCAGGGCATCAGCGCCCTCATCTTCCCGTTCGGCAGCTCGGTCGATCTCGTCGGTCCGCTCGCGAGCGGCAAGCCGACGCAGGCGGGCGCGCGGCTGTGGACGCTCGCCAGGTCGTCGCCGAACGCTTGGAAGCACACCGGGTTCCTGTTCTTCTCGCCGACGGCGAAGATCGACGAAGCGAAAGATCCGAAGGACCACGGCTCGTTCGCGATGGGCTACGCCTACGACGGGACGCTCAAGAGCGCCTTCGCCGCCGCGGCGCCCGCGCCCACTCCCGGAATGTCGAACCCCGACCCGGCCGCAGCGCCAGCGTCGCAGTCGAAGAAGCCCGTGCGCCTCGTCGTCGTCGGCGACTCCGACTTCGCGAGCGACGAGTACCTGCAGGCCGCCCGCATGATCCCCGCCTACCAGAACGGCGTCGGCATGCTCTTTAACGCCATCAGCTGGACGATCGAGGACGCGTCGCTGACGGCGGTCCGCACGAAGGCCGTCGCCTCGCGCCCGCTGAAGGCCGATGTCGACGAGAAGGTCGGCCTCGTCAAGATCATCAACATCGTGGGCGTGCCGCTCGCGTTCATCGCCTTCGGCCTCGTGCGCTGGCGGGTTCGCCGCGCGACCCGCCTGCAGCAGAAGCTCTAATCAGCGATCCCCGGAGCCTCACATGAACCGCAAATCGCTCGTCGCAATCGCCGTGTTCGTCGTCCTCGGCCTCGTGGCCGTCTTCTCGCTTCGCCAGCCCGAAAAAGGCGAAGGCACGGCCGACCGTCAGCGCCCCCTCGCGAAGCTCGTCGCCGGCGACCTGGACACCATCCAGATCCTCCGCGGCGGCGTCACGACGACGCTCAAGCGAGACGCCGCGGGGAAGATCAGCGTCACGACGCCGGTCGCCTACCCCGCCGACGCGGGCAACGCCAAGAGCGCCTTCGAGCAGCTCGAGAAGCTCGAACTCGGCGATCTCGTGACGGAGAACAAGGCACGCCACGCCGAATTCCAGGTCGACGACGCCAACGCGCTCCACGTCATCGCGAAGTCCGAGAAGTCCGGCGGCAAGGTCCTCGTCGATCTGCTGGTCGGCAAGATCGTCGGCTCGGGCACGATGGTGCGCCTCGCGAGCAAGGACGAGGTGTGGCAGGCGGGCGGCGGGATCCGCGGCGCCTTCGATCACCCGACGCCCGACTGGCGCGACCGCAGCATCACGACGTTCGCCCAAGCCGACGCCGAGATGCTCACCGTCAAGACGAAGGACGGCAGCACCGTGATCGTCAAGAAGGTCGGCGGCGGCGACGACAAGTTCGAGCTCGTGACGTCCGTGCCCAAGCTCGCGGCGACCGACAAGCTCGACAACACGGTGCCCGCCGCCGTGCTCTCGGGCCTGGCGGCCTGGAAGGCGAACGACTTCGCCGACGGCGCGACCGCGGCGGTCACCGGCCTGGACGCGCCCGCCATGACCCTCGTCGTCGCGCTCAAGGGCGGCAAGAACGTCACGGCGCTCATCGGGAATAGGAAAAGTGACGACGAGTACTACGTCAAGCGGGCCGACGCGCCGCAGGTCTTCGTCGTCAAGAAGCTCAACCTCGAGCGCATCTACAAGCGCCCCGTCGAGTACAAGGACAAGACCGTGTGCGATCTCAACGAGGCCGACCTCGCCGAGATCGCCGTGAGCAACGGCGCCGACTCGTACACGATCGTCAACGAGGGCGGCAAGTGGAAGTCCTCGAAGTTCGAGGTCGACCCGGCGCGCACGCCGTCGATCGGCGGCGGCTTCAAGGATTGGAAAGGCAACGGCATCGCCGACGAGGCGCCCGCCGCCGTCGGCCTCGCCAAGCCGAGGGCGACGATCGTCGCGAAGTCCAAGAAGGGCGGCACCTGCGCCCTCAAGATCGGCGACGAGACGAAAGACAAGCAGTACGCCTACGCACAGACGGCGAAGAGCGCCGACGTCTACCTGCTCGCGAAGTGGAGCGTCGACCGCATCCTCGTCAAGGTCGACGACCTCAAGAAGAAGAAGCCGTAGCGCGCCCGGACTTCGGGCCGGCTGCGGCCTTCGGGCCGGCTAGAACGAAGCGAGCGCGGTCGCCGCGGCGAGGTCCGCGGGTCGCGGGCCCGAGCCGTAGCGCGCGCGGTCGCGGATGAGCGCGCTTTGGCGCGCGAGCTCGCGCGCGGCGTCGGTGCGGCCCGTGCGCGCCTCGAACTCGGCATAGCCTTCGAGCGCGCGGGCGAGCTCGAGCTCGGCTCCGGCGTTCGACAGCACCTCGACGGCCCGATCGAACATCTCGCGCGCGCCGCCGAGATCGGCCTCGCCGGGCGCGCCCATGCCGACGGCCGCGGCGACGACCCGCAGCGCGGCGCCCTCGAGCGACGCCGAGCCGACACGGCCGGCGAGCTCGAACGCGCGCCGCCCGTCGTCCCGCGCGCGGCGCGGATCGCCCAACGCGAGCGCCGCCTCGGCGACGCCGCGGAGCGCTTCGGACAACAACGCCCGCGCGCCGAACTGATGCGCGAGATCGCGCGCCGCCTCGAACTCCTCGAGCGCGAGGCGCGGGAACCCGGCGCCGAGGTGACACTCGCCCAGCTCGATCGCGAAGCTCGTCTCGAACAATCGCTCGCCGAGCTCGCGCGCGAGCGCCCTGCCCTCACCGAGCCGCGCCATCGCCGCGTCGACCTGACCCAGGTCGAGCTCGAGCGCGCCCAGATCGAGCAGCGACGCGACCTCGCCCTGGCGATCGCCGACCTTCCGCCGCAGCGAGAGCGACTCGCGGAAGTGCGCGCCCGCGGCGCCGAGATCGCCGGCCTCGTGCTCGACCTGACCCATGCGCGCGAGGGCGAGCGCGCGGCCGCGATCGTCGCCGAGTCGCTCGCGCAGCGCGAGCGCGGCCCTGTGGCACGTGAGCGACGCCTCGGAGGCGCCGCCGAGGAAGTGGATGCGTCCGATGTCGTCGAAGGCCGCGGCGACGCCCGGCAGATCGCCGGCGACCTCGAACAGCGCGCGGGCCCGCTCGAGGTGCGCGAGCGCCTGTTTGTGCGCACCCAGCGTGACGTGAAGGCGCCCGATGCGGCCGTGCGCCGCCCCCCCCAAAGCGGGCAGGTCGAGGCGCCACGCGAGGCGCAACATCTCGCCGAAGTGGCCGACCGCCTCGCGTGTGCGCCCGAGGCGCGCCGCGATGTCACCCACGACGTACAGGGCGTCCATCTTCGCGACGGCGTCGTCGAGTCCGAGAAGGCGCACGCCGGCGAGGTACAGCACGTGCGCGCGGTCGAGCAGCAGGTGCGCGCGCGCGTCGCCCGCGGCCGCGATGTAGCAGTACGCGGCGCGCCGGGCCTCGCCCGCCGCCTCGTAGAGCCGCCCGAGCGTCTCGAGCCGCTGCTCGCGCGCGGGCCCGCCCCGGCTCTCGAGCCACTGCGCCGCGAAGACGAGGCGCTGCCGTCCGAGCGCGCCATCGACGGGCGCGGCGACGAGCGTCTGCTCAAGCGTGTGGCGAAATCCCCAGGCCTCCTCGGCCGGCAATACCGACTCTTGCATGCGCGCGACGAAGTCGCGTTCGGCGAGGCTCTCGAGGATCTGGCGGACCTCGGCGATCGCGGGGTCGGGCGCAAAGACCGCCGTGTCGTCGCCGGGCGCGGCGCCGAGGCGCCCGAGGGCGACGATCCCGCCCGTCCAAAACACGCCGCCGAAGACGGCGCCGCGCGCGAGCACATCTCGCTCGGCGGGCGTGAGGCCGGCCGCGCGCACCTCGGCCGCCTCTTCGCGCGTCGGGGCGAGCCGCTCGGCGTCCTCGCACTCGACGTCGAGCCATGCGCCCTCGCCCGTCTCGGCGGCGGCGACGCCGTGGCGGCGGTACGCGCTCACGAGCTGCTGGAGCAGAAACGGGTTGCCGCCCGCTTCGACCGTGGCGCGCGCCGCGAGCGCCGGATCGAGCGTCCGCCCCACGAGAAGCGCCGACATCATCGCCTCGATGGCCTCGGGCGCGAGCGGCCCGAGGTCGACCCGCGCGTGCGCACCCGAGCCGCCCCAGCCGGCGCGGCGCACGAGCAGGTCGGGCCGCGCCGTCGCCACGACGAGGAGCGGCGCCTCGGCGAGCCCGGCCGCGAGCCCTTCGATCAGCGACAGGGACTCTTCGTCGGCCGCGTGCAGATCCTCGACGACGAGGACGAGGGGCCGATCGAGGGCGTCGCGCTCGAAGAATCGGCACAGGACGGCGCGCGCGAGCTCGGCCTCCTGCTCGCCGTTTCCGCCCTGGCTCGCGAGCGCGAGCAGCAGCGGGCTGTCGCTCAGCTCGAAGCCTAGGAAGGTCCCGAGCAACGACGCGACCTCGGCGATGCGCCGATCGCCGAAGACCCGCTGCAGCTCGGCGCGGAACCAGGCGAACGCCTCGCCCGCGTCGGGCGCGCCCTCGAGCTGAAACCGATCACGCAGCAATGCCGCGAGCAACGCGCGCGGCGCGGGGCCGCCCGGGAGATCGCCCTTGGCGAGCTCCTGCACGGACGCGCCGGCCCGCGCGCGCACGACGCGCACCCCGGCGGGCACCCGCGTCGCGAGCCACGCGTCGACGAGTCGGGTCTTGCCCGTCCCGAGCGCGCCGATCACGGTCAGCGTCTGCGGCGCGCGATACCGCAGCGCGCGTGCGAGCGCCGCGTCCAACACCCCAAGCTCCGCCTCCCGCCCGAAGAACGTCTCGCGCATGGTCTCTTGTAACGACCACGAACGCCGACGTCCAATTTCACCTCTCTCACATGTCTCTCACATGTCGATGATGACGACGCCGCGCCGACCGCCCTCGGGCTCCTTGTCGTCGTCCTTCCGATCGGAGTCCCTGTCGGACTCTTCCTCGGGAGGACGGCGCCAATTCTCGTCGCCCATGGGAATCTCGAGCTGAGGCTGCTCGTGCCTCCGCCGCTCTTCCTCTTCCCGACGCCGAATCTGTTCGATAATCCAGGGTTCGAGCATCGACGAAGGCCTCAGCTACAGGCGTGCAATATCTGTAGGGCATAGTCAAGATCGTCAGGTTTGGACGCAACCTGAACACCCAGACATCCGCAGCAGTCACCTTGGGTTACGGGCGAGCTTTAATCTGGAGTCTCGATCTTCCACAGACCGTCCTCGCGGACGAGGCGCGCCTCGGCGCGCTCCCCATAGGGCATGCGCGCCTCGTCACCGAGCTCGATGAGCGGAGCGCCGAGGGCGGCCTTGAGGCGCCCGACGACCTGCGCGTTCTCGGCCGCGGAGGCGCCTTCCCAGAAGAGGCGCAGCGTCTCGAGGGTGACCGTCGCGCGGTGGCGGGTCGGAACGAGCCCAAGAACGACGTCGTACCGGCGGCTCTCGACGGCCCGCACGAAGGTGCGCAGCGCCGCGCGCGGCGAGCGTTGCCCCCAAGGCTCGAGGGGATGGCCATCGACGCGCCACGCGCCGTCCTCTTGGACGAGCGTCAGCGTCTCGCCTTCGGGGAGCTCGAGCGTGGCCCGCGGGGCCGCGGGGAGCTTCCCTTCGCGCAGCGCGCGCGCTTCCTGGCGCGTGAAGGCGCCTCCCTCTTCTAACTGGAGCTTGAACCCGGCCAGGGGCATCCGCGCGCGCGTTTCGGCGGACAGCAACGCGTAGGCGGCGGCGACGTCGCCCCGCTCGAGCGCCGCGCCGAACGCCGCCGCGGCCTCGGCCGGCCCCGTGGCCTGATGCGCACAGCCCGTCAGCATCGACGACAGCGACAACAGCGAGACAGCGAGCCCGGCCGCCCCGCGCCCGACAGGCGAGCGGGACCGGCGCGGCGTCACTTTCCGACCGAGAGGGAGTAGCGGTCGCGAGGGTTCGCAGCGCGCGGGCTCGCGGCGCGCACCTCGACGAGGCAGCACGCTTCGCCCGAGGTCGCGATGACGTTCGCGGCCGGCGCCGCGCCCGGGGCGACGGAGAAGCGCCCGAGCTCGGTGCCGCTGTGGCTCCGCACGTGGACGTCGAGCGGCACGCCGGGGACGCCGCCGACGCTCACGGTGACGTTGCCCTGCCCGTCCGGCGTGGCCGGCGACGACCAGAAGTCGACGTCCCCACGCGGCGCGATGAGCCCGCTCCCGACGGCTCCCGCCGGCAGGCTCGTGGCGGTCGGGATCGCGTCGTTGGGCTCGCGCTCGGCGCCCGGCTCGGGCGGGCGCACGGCGATCGACAGACGGTACGGCTCGTCGAGGTTGCCATCGCCCTTACCGGCCGAGAGGCGCACGAAGGCGGCGCCCCCCGGGACGAAGACGTTGGGAAGGTGCTCGCTCTCGCGGCGCTTGCCAGCGTCGGAGCGCGCGAGGACGGTCCCGTCGGGGCGCAGGATCTCCAGCTTGACGTCGACGCGCTCGGGCGGCGCGACCTCGACGTCGAGCTCGACGGGGATCGAGGCGGCGTAGCGGAACACGTCGACGTCGCCGCGCCCCAAGTGCCCCGCGACGGTGATGGCGCCGCCCTCGGCGACATCGGCGACGGCCTGCGCGTGCGCGGGATCGTCGTTGGGCTCGACCTCACCCCCTTGCTCGGGCAGGCCCGACTGCAGGCGCAAGTTGTAGCGCGTCTCGCCGTTCGCGCCCGCGTCCGTGCGCACGACGACGTAGACGTAGGGCTCGCCCGTGGGCACGCGCAGGCTGCGCAGGGCGACGCGCTCTTCTTTGCGTCCGCGCACCTCGGTGAGCTTCTGCTCGACCGAATCGAACACGAGCAGCGACGCCGTCACGCCGGGCGCGGGCTCGAGATCGGCGCCGAGCACGCTGCCCTCGGGGAGCCCGGCCGTCGGTACGCGGTACCAGTCCTGGTCGTGGCGCCACCCGTAGTAGCCCACCGCCTCGCCCGGCGCCGGCAGGTCGGTCGCGATTGCGGCCTTGTCGTTGGGCTCGACCTCGGCGCCCACCTCGAGCGGCGCCAGGCGCGCCGTGAGCTTGTAGCCGTGCGCCCCGGTGTCCTCTTTGGGGTCTCCCTTCTGCGGCGCGGGCGGCCGCACGCGCAGGTAGTACGTCCCGGGCGTCACCGAAACGTTCGGGAGCACGACGACGTCGCCCGGTTGGCCGGGTCCCGACGAGACGAGCGGCTGTCCCTGATCGTCGAGGATCTCGACGCCGAGGCGGTCGGCCTCGGGCGTGACCTCGACGCGCAAGGAGCGGCGCAGGGCCGGCGGCGGCGCGGCGTCGGAGCCCGGCGCCACGGGCGCGGTTCCTTCGACGGGTGGCACGTCGAGGCGAAACAGATCGGCGTCGCGCGCCTTCGTCGCCGTCGCGTCGAGCGAGGCCTTGGCGCCCGCGACGAGCTTGGCGTCGAACGGCAGACGCTGCGCCGTCGCTAGGCTGTCGTTGGGCTCGACCTCGATGGCGAGGACGATGTCACCGGTCTCGGGTGGCTCGGCGGTGACGACGGCGGCGCCGTCGGGCCGTGGCGGCAGCGCGTTCCGCCGGCACGACGAACAGTCGACCCCCGTGAGCGCCAGCACGCCGAGGACGACGAGCATGAGAGCCGGGCCCCGCGCGCTCCGCATCGCCCCGCCCTATCCTTGCGCGGAACCGTCGGAGCTCGTCGTCGGGGGCTCGACGGGCTTCGGTTGGATCGACGCCATGAACTCGGCCTCGGCGACGATGACGTCGCCCACCTTGGCCTCGCCGCGCATCTTCCAGATCGCGCCACCCTTACGGAGCGGCGTGACCTCGAGGCGCAGCACATCGCCCGGCACGACGGGACGGCGAAACTTCGCCTTGTCGATCGCCATGAAGTAGATGACCTGCTTGGCGGGGTCGAACTTCACGATGTTCGCGGCGTAGAGCGCGCCGGCTTGCGCGAGGGCTTCGATGATGAGAACGCCCGGCATCACCGGGTGCCCCGGGAAGTGGCCATTGAAGTGCGGCTCGTTGCGCGTGACGTTCTTGCGCGCGACGATCCGGTCGTCCCCGATCTCGTCGACCGCGTCGACGAGCAGGAATGGATAGCGGTGCGGGAGAATCCGCTCGATGTCGCGGATGGTGAGCACGTCGACTACTTCGCCTATTTCTTGGGCGCGGGCTTGGCCGTCGCCGAGGCGGCCGGACCCTTGCCGCCGTCGCTGCCCTCGCCGCTGTTGTAGCGACGGATGAGATCGTTCGTCAGATCGAGGCTCGGCTTCGCGAACACGATCCCCCCCTGCGTCTTGTCGAGGATCATCGTGAAGTTCTCGGCGAGAGCGATCTTGCCCAGGATCTTGTTCATGCGCTCGAAGATCTTGCCCGTGGCCTCCTGCTCCTTGGCCTGCAGGTCCTGCTGGTGACGGAGGTAGGTCTGCTGGACCTTCTGCATGCGGCCCTGAAGCTCCGCCTCTTTCTCGTGGACCTTGTCGGCCGGGAGCAACGTCCGCTTCTTGTCGAGGTCGTCGATGGCCTTCTTGAGCTCTTCCTGCTGCTCGTCGAGCTCCTTCTGCTTCTGGTCGAAGATCTTCTTGAGGTTCGCCTTCGCCTTGCGACCGTCGTCGGTCTCGCCGAGCGCGCGCTGAAGATCGACGTAGCCCAGCTTGAGCTCCTCGGCGAGGACCGAGGACGCGGACAGCATGAGCACCAAAAACAGGGAAATCTGGGACAGGCGGGACATCGACATGCGCATCTCCTCGCAGATATTAGAAGAAATTGCCAATGGTAAATTCGAAGACGATAGGCTGCTCGCCAGGGAGCGTCCGGAACGGAATGCCCCACTCGAACCGCAGCGGGCCGATGGGCGAGAACCAGCGGAAACCGAAGCCCCAGCTCGCGCGGTACGCCGTCGGATTGAGCGGGCCGAGGCACGGGTTCTTCGTCGAATCGACGACGTTTGGCTTGAGCTTGCAGTACTGATCTTCGAGGTTGAAGGCGTTGCCGACGTCGGAGAACACGACGCCGCGGATGCCGACCTTTTCGAAGATGGGGAACTCGATCTCGGCGTTGCCGAGCACCTGCATGTTGCCGCCGACGAGGAACGCGCGCGTCGACGCGTCGGGCGCCTGCTCTGACAGCGCGTTGATCGTGGGGCCGAGCGAGCGCGGCGAGAAGCCGCGCACGTCGTAGATGCCGCCCACGAAGTAGCGCTCGAAGATCGGCACGCCGCGCGCGTCGCGACTGGCAATCAGGCCGACCTCGCCCTTGAGACGCAGGATGAACGGGCCCCAGATCGGCTGGAAGAAGCGCGCGACGCCCTCATAGCGCGTAAAGACGTTCTCCGACGCCAGGAAGTGGTCGGCGATCTCGCCCGACAGCGTGTTGTACCAACCGCGCGTCGGGAACATGCGGTTGTCGCGCGAATCATAGGACAGCAGCGCGCGCGTGGACGACGTCACGCCCGAGCGCAGCAGGTTCGCGATCGAGCCGACGCTCGCCGGCTGGACCGTCGCGCCCGAGAACAGGCCGCGGAAGCCCGACGTCGAGACGCTGACGTCCTCGAGCGTGTACGTCAGCAGGAGGCGCAGGTCCTCGGCGAGCAGGTAGCCCCAGGTGAGGCTCGCGCCCTTCGAGCGGCGCACGAACGAGAAGAGATAGCGGTCCTGCTTGAAGAGGTTGAAGCCGAACGTCCAGTTCGTGTCGAGGAAGTACTGGTCCTGGAACTGGAGCAAGAAGAGCTGGCGCAAGCTCGACAGCTGCGCCTGCAGCGTGAGGAGCTGCCCGCGCCCGAGCAGATTGTTCTGCGAGATCTGCGCCTGCGCGATGAAGTTCTCGACGGACGAGAACCCGGCGCCGATCTGGAACGTCCCCGTGGGCCGCTCCGAGACCTCGACGTTGACGTCCATCTTGTCGTCGGACGAGCCGCGCTTCGTCGAGATGTCGACCTTCTCGAAGTAGCCGAGCGCCGTCACGCGACGCTTCGAGTAGTCGAGCAGCGACTGGTTGTAGGGCTCGCCCTCGATGATGCGCAGCTCGCGGCGGATGACCTTGTCGCGCGTCTTGGCGTTGCCGCGGATGTGGATGCGCTCGAAGGTGACGAGCTCGCCCTTCTGGATCTCGAAGGTGACGTCGACGGTGCGCGTCTTCTCGTTGACGGGCGTGCTCGGCGACGCGTTGACGTAGGCGTAGCCCTTGTCCTTGTAGTAGTCGGTGAGCTTCTGCAGATCGTCCGACAGCTTCGAGCGGTTGAAGATCTCGCCGGGCTTGACCGACACGCGCTGCAGGAAGAACGCCTTCGATTCGAGCAGGTCGCCCGTGACGTCGACCTTGCCGAGGGTGTACTGCGGGCCCTCCTCGATCGAGATCGTGATGTACATCGACTGCTTGTCGGGCGACAGCTCGACGAGCGGGTTGGCGACCTTCACCTGGACGTAGCCGCGGTCCCAGTAGTGCGCCTGGATGAGAAGGAGGTCGCGCTGGAAGACGTCTTCCCGGTACGTGCCGGCCGACGTGAGGATCGACAGCAGGCTGCCCTCGCGCGTGACGATGACGTCGCGCAGATCGGCGTCGGGCACGGAGGTGTTGCCCACGAAGTTCACGCGGCGCACCTCGACCTTGGCGTTCTCCGTGACGCGGAACCAGACGTCGACCTCGGCCGGGCCCTCTCGCTTGAGCTCGTACGAGACCTCGGCCATGTAGAAGCCTTTTTCGACGTAGAGATCTTTGATCTTCTCGACGTTCTTCTTGAGCTTCGACAGGTCGAGGACCTGGTCCTTCTTGATGTCGAGGACCTCGTTGATCTTCGTGAGCGCGATCTCCTGCGAGCCGGCGACGTAGATCTTCCGGATGGCGGGCTTTTCGCGAAGGACAAAAACGACGACGGCGCCGCCCCCGTCCTTGGCGTCGCTGACCTCGACCTGGACGTCCTCGAAGTAGCCCATCTTCCAGATGGCGTGGACGTCTTCGCGCAGCATCTCCTGCGTGAGCGCGACGCCGGGCGCGACCTTGAGGTTCACCTTGATGGCGTCGTCCTCGACCTTGCGGTTGCCGCGAAAGGAGAGCTTGGCGACGGTGAGCGACACCGTGGGCGACGCGGGGGCGACCGTCTTGTCGGCCTCGCCATCCGTGGACGCGCTGGGGGCAGCCGGCGCGGCGGGCACATCTTGCGCGCGCGCGGACGTAGCGGTCGCGAGCGCGACCAAGGCCACGACGACGAAGCGACAAATCCTGCGCGCGGGGAGCGGCTGACGAGACGACTGAACCATCGGGGGCTCGACTACGCTCCCTCGACGATGCGGCCGTCGGCCATGCGCAAGCGGCGCGGCGTGCGCGCCGCGAGCTCGTCGTTGTGCGTGACGATGAGGATCGTCGTGCCGAGCTCTCGCGACAACTCGAAGAACAGCTCGTGCATCTCGCGCCCGGTCTTCATGTCGAGGTTGCCCGTGGGCTCGTCGGCGAGGAGCAGCCGCGGCCGTAGCAGCAACGCGCGCGCGAGCGCCACGCGCTGCTGCTCGCCGCCCGACAGCTCGCCCGGTCGGTGCGTGAGGCGATGGCTGAGGCCCAAGCGTCCGAGCATCTCGGTCGCGCGCTCGACGCAGGCCAGCCGCGGCAGGCGCATGATGAGCCCCGGCATCATGGCGTTTTCGAGCGCAGTGAACTCGGGCAGCAGGTGGTGGAACTGGAAGACGAACCCGATCTCGCGGTTGCGAAACTCGGCGAGGCGCGCGGCGTTCATCGACGTCACGGTCGCGCCATCGAAGGTGATCGTGCCCGCCGTCGGCAGGTCGAGCGTCCCCAACACCTGCAGCAGCGTCGACTTGCCGACGCCCGAGGCGCCGACAACAGACGCGATCTCGCCGGGGCGAAGCTCGAAGTCGAGGCCGCGCAGCACGGGGATGAGGACGCCGCCGTGGACGAACTCCTTCGTGAGCCCCTGGACGACGACGTGCGCCCCGCCGCGTCGCTCGGTCGCGGGGGCGCCGGGCGGGGGCAATGGCGACCGCGTCGCCGCGGGCGCCGGCATCGTCGGGTTCGACATCGGGGCCGCAAAAGTAGTCGGCGCTCCCACAGGTGTCAACGACGCCATGGCCCTGAGACTCGGGGAATTTCGTAACGGTTGCCCATCGATCTGAATCGTCGTGAATCGTCGTGAATCGTCGTGAATCGCGACGCTCGTCGGCCGCGTCAGTCGTACCGGAGCCCCTCGACGGGCCGCGTTCGTGACGCAAGCCATGCCGGGTACAGCGTCGCCAGGCAGCACAAACCGACCGCCGCGAGGCAGATGAGCGTGATCTCGCTGCCCCGCATGACGACCGGGAGCTTCTGGATGTAATAGATGTCGGGGTCGAGCGGCAGGCCCCAGCGCGAGAGCATGAGGCAGCCCGCGATGCCGGTCGCGAGGCCGAAGAACATGCCGAGGAAGCCGATGTAGAGGCCCTCGGCGACGAAGATCTTGAGGACGGCGGAGTTCTCGGCGCCCATCGATTTGAGGATCGCGATCTCGCGGCCCTTCTTCGTCGCGAGCATGAGCAGCGTCGAGATCACCGAGAACGACGCGACGAGCAGGATGAAGACGAGGCCGATGAACATGCCGACCTTCTCGACCTTGAGCGCGGCGAAGAGGCCGCGGTTGAGCTCCTCCCACGACCGCACCTCGAACTTCGGGCCGAGGCGACGCTCGATCTCGCTCGCGACGTCGACGGCGACCTCGGGCGTGCTCGTGTGGACCTCGATGCCCGTGATCTCGCCCGGCATGCCCAGGAACTTCTGCGCCTCGGCGAGCGACACGTAGGCGAGCTTCGAATCGAACTCGTACATGCCCGTGTAAAAGTGGCCCGCGACGCGGAACGATTTGAGCTTCGGCATGGGGCCTGAGGGCCCGACGCCGCACATCGGGCACGCGATGTCGACGTCGCTGCCGAGGTACACGCGCAGCGTGCGGGCGTAGAGCTCTTCGCCGAGCAGCACGCCGGGGCGCACGATCCGCGCGGCGGCGGCCTCCGCGACCTTGGCCTTGGCGCGCTTCGAGTCCTTGTCTTCGTCGTCCTTGCCGTCGTCCTTGCCGTCGTCCTTGCCATCTTCCTTGTCGTCGTCTTTGCCGTCGTCTTTGTCCTGGTGGCTCGGGTACGAGCGCAACAGGTCGGCCTCGTCGGTCGGGATCTGCTCGGGGTGGTCGAGGTATTCGACCTTGCCCTCCCCCTGCGGCATCGTCCGCGCGAGATCCAGCACCTTGCCCGCCCGCGACGGTTCGATGCCGCGCAGGATGATGCCCATGCCCGCCGGGTTCGTGACGTGCTTGATGATGACCTCCGACTCGAGATAGGCCATCGACGCGACGACGCCCGGCACGGCGCCGACCCTCTCCTGCGCCGCCCGCCACTCCGTGAAGGGCGCGTCGTCGCGCATGTTGACGACGACGTCCGCCTTCGTCGCGCGGATTTTCGTCTTGAGGTCGGCCTCGAAGCCCGACATCACGGACAGCGCGACGATGGGCGCGCCCGTACCGAGAAAAACGCCGAAGATCGAGATCGCCGTGAACACGGTGAAGCTCGCGAAGAGCGCGCCGAGGAAAGCCAGCAGGCCGCCCACGGCGAGCCCGATGCACGCGCCGGTCTTCGTCGTCGCGAGGATGTACGTCGCGCTGAGCGACGAAGGCGACCACCCCGACGTCCCGTGGAGCGCCGCGTGCGGACGGCGCGACGCGATCGCGACGACGGCGAGCGCGACGCCCGACAACACGATCAAGCCCACGCCGAGCTTGAGCAGCCGACGCGACCGGCGCTCGGGATCGCGCAGGTGGCGCCAGGCCACGAACCATTCGAACCCGGGGATGAGCACGCTCAAGGGGCCGCCGGCTCGTTGCGCTCGGGCCTCATGAGCGGGAACAGGATGACGTCGCGGATCGACGCCTGGTCGGCGAGCAACATGACGAGGCGATCGATGCCGATGCCCTCGCCCGCCGTCGGTGGCAGGCCGTACTCGAGCGCGCGGCAGTAGTCCTCGTCGAAGTCCATCGTCTCGTCGCGGCCCTTCTCCTTGGCCTCGACCTGGCGCTGAAACCGCCCTCTTTGATCAGCGGGATCATTGAGCTCGGAGAACGCGTTCGCGTGCTCGCGCCCGACAATAAAGAGCTCGAAGCGATCGACCTTCGTCGGGTCAGCATCGTTGCGGCGCGACAGCGGCGACGTCTCGGCCGGGTACTCGGTCACGAAGGCGGGCCGGTCAATAGGCAGCGCCTTTTCGCCCGCGTAGTCGAAGAGCGCGCCGATGCGCTCGCCGTGGTTCTCGGCCTTGCGCAGCACGACGCCGAGCTCGTCGCCCTTCGCGCCGAGGCCCGATGACTCGAGCCACGCGCGGAGCGCCACCTCGTCGTCGAGGCGCGCGCGTTCGAGGCTCCCGGGCAGCAGGCCCTGCACAGACGCCATGACGATCGCATCCTTCATCGGAATGCGTGGCCACGGCGACCCGAGGTCGACCTTCTGCCCCTGGTACGTGATCTGCTCGCCGCCCGCGACGTCGCGCGCGAGCTCTTGGAAGAGCGTCTCGGTGAGCGTCATCAGATCGTCGTACGTGGCGTACGCCTGATAGAACTCGAGCATCGTGAATTCGGGGTTGTGCTGGCGTGACAGCCCCTCGTTGCGGAAGTTGCGGCCGATCTCGTAGACGCGGTCCATGCCGCCCACGACGAGCCGCTTGAGGTGCAACTCGGGCGCGATGCGCATGTTGAGGTCGAGGTCGAGCGCGTTGTGGTGCGTGCGGAACGGCTTGGCCGCGGCGCCTCCGACGATCGAGTGCATCATGGGCGTCTCGACCTCTTGGTACCCGCGCGCGTCGAGGAACGCGCGCACGCCGCGCACGATGCGCGAGCGCTTCTTGAACACGTCGCGCACCTCGGGGTTGACGACGAGATCGACATAGCGCTGCCGGTAGCGGATCTCCTGATCGGACAGGCCGTGGAACTTCTCGGGCAGCGGACGCGTCGCCTTCGTGAGGAGCTGAAACGTCTCGGCGACGAGCGTGAGCTCGCCCGTCTTCGTGATGGTCGTGCCGCCCACGGCGCCCATGTAGTCACCGCGCTCGACGTGCTTCCAGATCTCCCAGGCGGCGTCGCCCACGAGGTCCTTGCGCATCCAGACTTGCAGCTCGCCGCCGCGATCGGCGACCTTCACGAACGTCGCCTTGCCGAAGTCGCGCATCTGCACGATGCGGCCCGCGATGGCGAAGCGGTCATCCGAGAGCAGCGTCGGCGGCGCGCCCTTGACGGGCGGCCCCTCGACGGCCGGCAGCGTCGCCCCCGCGAGCTTGGCGACGACCTCGCCCGTGGTGTGCGTCGGCACGAAGCCGTTCGCGTAGGGGTTCACGCCCTGTGCGCGCAACGCGGCGACCTTCTTCTCTCGTTCGGCGATCAGCTCGCGTTCGTCAGCCATGATTCCCCACAGGTTCTCAACAGCTGCGACGTGCGCAACTGCGCGCCGTCGCTTTTGTCTCGGTCATTTGTCCACAGATCGTCAATTAGATGTCGTCTTCGTCATCATCAGCGTCGGCCGACCGCAGCGGCGCCGCCGAGGGATCGCCCGCGAGCTGGAGCAGCCGCGCGATCATGAAGCGATCGAGGTCGCCGTCGAGCGCGCCGTCGACGTGCGCGTCCTTGATGCCCGTGCGGTGGTCGTTGACCATGCGATAAGGCGCCAAGACGTAGGATCGAATCTGGCTGCCCCACTCGATGGCCTTTTTCTGGGCGTGGATGTTGCCCATTTTTTCTTCCTGCTTCTTCTGTTCGACCTCGAACAGCTTCGCCTTCAGGATGCGCATCGCGACGGCCTTGTTCTTGTGCTGCGAACGCTCCTGGTCCGAGTGGACGGCGATTCCCGTCGGGAGGTGGGTGAGGCGCACGGCGGACTCGGTCTTGTTGACGTGCTGGCCACCCGCGCCGCCCGACCGCATGACGTCGACGCGCAAATCTTTGTCGTCGATCTCGATCGTGATCGTCTCGTCGATGTCGGGATAGATGAACGCGCTCGCGAACGAGGTGTGGCGTCGCTTGGCGCTGTCGAACGGCGAGATGCGCACCAAGCGGTGCACGCCCGCCTCGGCGCGCAGCCAGCCGTAGGCCCACTCGCCTTCGATCAAGATGGTGGCGCTCTTGATGCCCGCCTCGTCGCCCGCCTGCAAGTCGAGCGACTCGAGCTTGAAGCCGCGGCGCTCGGCCCAGCGCGTGTACATGCGCAGCAGCATGGCCGCCCAGTCCTGGGACTCGGTGCCGCCAGCCCCCGCGTTGATGCTCACGAGCGCGCCGTTCTGGTCGTAGGGACCAGACAGCATGCGCGCGAACTCCATCTTCGTGACGACGCCCTCGGACTTGGCGAGCGTTCCGTCGGCCTCCTTGGCCGCGTCCTCGTCCTTGCCGCCCTTGCCGTCGCCCTCGTCCGCGAGCTCGATGAAGAGCTGCGCGTCCTCGACCGCCTTCAATTGGGCGTCGAAACCTTCGACGACGGCCTTCATGCGCCCTTGCTCGCGCATGAGGATCTTGGCCTTCTCGGTGGCGTTCCAGAACTCCGGGTCACCCGACTGGTCGTCGAGCTCCGCTATGCGTAGACGTTTGCCGGCGATGTCAAAGATGCCCCCGGAGAATCTCCAGGCGGCTCTGCAACTTCGTCACGCGTTCCCGCAGCGGACCGATTTCCATGGCGCGCAATCTAGCACGCGACCTCGCTAGGGATCGCGAGGGTCTGTCAGCGTGAAGTACAGATAGTTGAGGCACATCTCGTCGGTCGTCTTTTCGCCCCAGTGCAACGGCATCGACGCCTGCATGACGCCGCCGATCGTCGGCTGGTTCATCGGCGTGTTGTCGTACGTGCACGTCAGGTGAATGTTGTCACCGTCCTTCACCTTGATGGCCTGCTGGTAATAGTAGAACTGCTGCCAGTGGAAGTTCCACGCGGGGATGTCGACGGCGCACGTCGAGGTGCCGTCCGGGTGCTGAATCTCGACGTGAATCGCCGTGCCGTGCAGGTGCATGTGCGGGACGACGCCCCACAAGTCGTAGCTGCCCTTGATGGGCAGATCGCCGACGACCGTCTTCGTCGCCAACGCCGGGATCACGAAGGTCGTGTTGAGCACGGCCGAGATCGCGGCGCGCTTGAGCAGCGGAATGGCGGCCGGCGAATAGAACAGATCCGCCGTCGTCCGGTCGCTGATGTTCTTCGACGCCAGCAGGTTGTAGTGAATCTGCATGACGATCTGAGTCCCGGCGTCGAGGTGGATGCCCGTCGGCGCTGGGAAGGCCGTCGTTCCCGAGCCCGGCACCCAGCCGCCGATCGTCTGGGTTCCGTCGACGCCCGTGCCGCCGAAGCAGGTCCAGCCCGAGCCCGCCTCGGCTGCGTCTTGCGCCTGGACCGCCGCCAGCTTGTCCTTCGGAACCTCGAACAGCAGAACGTGGTGAACGGTCGCCGACGAGTCGGGGTGGATGTTGAACCCGATGAGGTCCTGCGCCGCCGCGAGCCCTGGATCGATCAACGTGCAGTGGTAGTCGTCCGTGAGGGCGTCGTTGGGGTGGTAAGGCGTGCCGGGATCCAGCGTCGCGCTCGGCGTCCCGAGGTTCGCCCCCGAGGGCGCCTGCTTCGGGGGCGCCGTCGCCGGGTCGCCGGCGGGCGCGCCCTGCTTCTCCCACGCGTCGAGCATCGCGATCTCGGTGAGAGTGAGGACGCGCGCGTTGCGAAAGTCGCCGCAGCCGGCCGCGGGCGGCCAGGGCGGCATGTAGCGCGTCTTCGTCACCGAAGGCAGCAGCCCCGAGACCTTCATGGCGTCGTCGTAGCTCGCGAGCGAGAACGGCCCGATGCCCCCCGGGTAATGACAGGCCACGCAGTGGGTGTCGAAGAGCGGCCCGACATCCTTGTAGTAGGTGACCTGGCCGACGTCGGGCAGCGCATCGCCGGCGCCGGCGTCCATGCCCGTGCCGCCCGACCCCCCAGACCCTCCCGACCCTCCCGTCGGGGCGGTCATCATCTTGGAGCCGCCGCACGCACCCAGGCCCAGGGCGGCGAGAGCGACGAGCGTTGCGAGCTCCCGGCTCAGCTTTCGGTTCGAAGCGCGTCGCATCGATAGTTCTCCTTCAAGCGAACGTATTTCTGAGCCATCGCCCGGTGAAACCCTTCGTCCATCTCTTCGAGCTTGCGGACGACCCGCGCTGGGGCGCCAAGGACGAGGCTGCGCGGCGGGATCACCGTCCGCTGCGTGACGAGCGCGCCCGCGCCCACGACCGAGCCGTGGCCGATGACGGCGCCGTCCAGGATCGTCGACTGCATCCCGATCAAGCACCCCGCCTCGACGTGAC